>JAGVGO010000181.1 GCA_020057085.1 Planctomycetota bacterium
AATCGAAGAGGCTCTCCAACATCCAGAAGTTATCGCTGAGATGTTTGGTATAGCTTTCGATGATACATAAAGTTATAAAAATCGTGTATAAAAGTGAGCTCTGTAAGCGAGGAGCAACGAAGTAGATTGATAAAAGTGCCCTCAAGAATGTGAAGTTATTTTTAGACAGAGCCTTAGGGCGTATATTGTTCGCTCGGTGCTACAAACCAAAATATGCCGACGCATAAGGCGAGGCAAAGGAGTATATCCGGCAGGTAGCTGTAGCAGTGAGCCAGCAAGCCATTTGTAAAACCGGCAGCAGCCACCAGCCTGTCGTTGTCGGCTGGCAGCAAGCCGCCGCCGGTCGTTTGGGCGATATTTTGCAACTCACCACTTGCTACCTGTAAATTAGCTACTTCCGCCGGATAGCCAAGAGCGTAAGCCGTTTTCAGTGTGGTTCTCTCTGCTCCCTGCTGAATGGCTACGTCGAGGTGTTGCCACGCACCCGCAGGAGCGCACGGCAACTGTGTCGCCCATGTCTGGGGAGTTTCTTGATAAAACTGGTATGTACTTTCGATGTGCCAGCTCTTTGCGGTGTCATTGGCCGCTGCATGCGATGTGAGAACGGCCCGCCAGTGGCTGTCGTCAACACCTTCGCTGTGTAAAAAAAATGAAGCGGGAGCGAGACGGTTGCCACCCAAAAAGCGAAGTAACCTGGCCCAAAACTGTGGATAGCGGGACCAGGTACGCCATGCCGCCATATCACTGCACCACATCATCACCTTGCCACGTCGCCATTGCCAATGGAGTAGTAACGGATCATCGCCGACAGCCAGCTCTGTCTGCGCGCCAGCTTTTGTCTTATAAGGCTGATAACTGGCGATGCCGGGAAATGGCGCGAAAGAGTCGAGCAAGTCGCCGCCTTGGCGCGAGACCGCAAACATCTGTTGCGGCTGCACCTTCTTGTCGGGGGCCGGCTTGATTGGTGTAGCAACGGGTGGAACGAGCGGCAGTTGCAGATCCGGCAACTGATTTTTGTCTGTTACCGGTTTGTCGGTCGTGCGAAACTGCAAGATACGATCTACGTCGCGCAGCACCATGGTCGGGATTTCTTGAAAATCACCGGCATAGTAGAATTCACCACTACCCCAGCGTGCCAACATGGGCATCAACACCGGATCGTAGTCTTTGCCGATGCCGATGGCGGTGATGGTGATGGTGGCACGACGCATCTCGGCGACCAAAGGTTCCAATGTCCGGCGTGCCAGCATATCCTGATCTTGACCGTCCGACAAAAGAATGATGTGTTTGATATGGGCCGGCGATTCACGTAAAGCCTGTAAACCTTTGACCAGGGCGGGCGCAATCGAAGTGCCACCTCCTGCCTGGATATTCATGATCTGCCGCTTTGCCCATTCCTGATCTGCATCGCGCAGCAACGGTAATATCCAGCGAGGCTGATCCGAGAAAGCCAGTACGCCTATCCAGTCTTGTGGCCACAAAGATGAGACGGAGCGAAGCGCTGCCTGTTGCGCCAGCATCAGTTTTTCCCCTGCCATGCTTCCTGACTGGTCAATGATAAACAACATCGCCACCGAACGCAGCTCTACCTCAGCCTCTTTTTTTTCTTTTCTGGCCGTTATTTTGGGTGGTGGAGTTTCCTCCCTGCGAGGCGGATCGGGCGAAGGTACACGTGGCTGCGCGGGTAGCCACGGCTGTGTGATATTTTCGCCCGCTATGACGAGAATTGCCCCGCCCTGATCCAGAAATTCTTCCCATGTTCTGTTGCCGGCGGCGAGGTGCTGTGCGGTCGGTTGGTCAAGGATTACCACAGGGCATCCTGACGGCGGCATGACAGCCGAGGATACCTGTTGCAGCGTCAAATGTTGCATGGCAAGTGCCTGTAGCAAAGGCGGATTTTGTCGCTCGCTCACCAGCACAACCGTACGCGCAAGAAATACCTGAGTCATGGCAAAAGCACAGTTATTCTCTGGCCGGCTGTCGCCGTGTATTTCCGCCCGCCATAAAATTTGCCCGCTTGGTTGTGGCGGCCCTTCCATATCAATACTGGCTTGTCCAGAGATGCCGGTGACTATTTTCTGTTGCAGGTAGGGCTTGTCGTTGGCATAAATACAGAGGTCGCCAGTGACTTTGTCAGTACTGGCATAGGTCACACGGAGGGGAATTTTTACGCCTTCGGCAATTTGTTCTGGTGCCACCAGGCCAATCAGCCGGACTTCTCGTAGACGAGGCGACGGGTGCCATACGAACACAGGGATATGCTGTTGTACGAGAGGCGACAATATCCGTTCGAGGTCGAGCACTTGGCCATCGCTGAACAAAGCAATTTTGGCTGGTAAGCGATGTTTTTGTATGCGCAAGAGCGCAAGCTGAATCGCTCCCGCCAGGTCGCTAGCAGGCTGTGGTGTGATATGAGAGGGAAGTCGTGACAGGTGTTTGATCTGTGAACCAAACTCAATGAATTCGCAGATGTGGCGAGAAGTGTGCGGCATAATTTCCGTATTTATCAGCCGCAACATTTCGCGGTGTTCTTGGGAAGATAGGCTGGCCGAGGCATCCAGACAGAAAACGAACAGCGTACGCCGATCATATCCTCTCTGGATGCCTCGTACCAGCCATAGCGTCAAGAGAAGAGAGAAAAAAACTGTGTAGCCGCACAGACGCCGTTTATTCATGTACCATTTGATCTAACAGAGCAAGCACTGCCGGAGTATCGAGTTCACATTTCGTTACGTATTGGAGCAGTGCATCTTTGTCGCTAGCGTCCATTTGTTTGAGGTTGCTCATGTGCCGACGCAAAAGTTTTGCCAAAGCCGTTATCGTCTCTGGTTTGCCAATGTTCTTGAGTAACGCCTCGATGTGCCGCGTCAGATGTACCCCGTCAATGCGGTTCGGGTAGCCGATTTCTTGCCGCAAAGTGTTGAGGGAGACGGTTTTCTCCACATAGCGGTAGCCAGTGTACACTCTCATTTCGGAAATATCGGCAGGCAAATAAACGGCAAATTGGTATTCGTTGTTGTCGTTAGCCATGCTGACCAGATGGTCTTCCACTTTTTTGTGCTGACTTTGCCAAAATGTGTAAGGATACAAAACATTTTCCAGTTCGACGCCATCTTTATTACTGGTGAAAATATACCTGGCCAGTGCCTGGGGAGAGACGGCCACCGGAATAGCAGAGGTACCTTCCTTAACTTCAATAGTCGCCTCGCAACTAGAGAGCGCGATAAAGTGGAGCCACACTTCCAGCGTGCCTACAGGCAACGGTTCACCTTGTTGCCAGACTTTCCCATCAACTACTATCTGCTGAGGTTGCACGGGCTGTTTGGTCTGAGGGTGTAATGCCTGGATAGCGAGAGTTACGCCACTAATATTTTTGCTTGTATATGTGGGTTCGACGGGCTTGTCAATGGGTTTTACCGGCTCGACAGGTTCAACGGGCTTGTCAATATGCTCTACCGGCTCGACAGGTTCGACGGGCTTGTCAATGGGTTTTACCGGCTCGACAGGTTCGACGGGCTTGTCAATATGCTCTACCGGCTCGACAGGTTCAACGGGCTTGTCAATGGGCCTTACGACTACCGGCTCGACAGGTTCGACGGGCTTGTCAATGGGCTTTACGACTACCGGTTCGACGGGCTTGTCAACAGGCTTTACCGGTTCGACGGGCTTGTCAATGGGCTTTACCGGTTCGACGGGCTTGTCAATGGGTTTTACCGGCTCGACGGGCTTGCCAATGGGTTTTACCGGCTCGACGGGCTTG
>JAGVGO010000114.1 GCA_020057085.1 Planctomycetota bacterium
CTATCCATGTCGCTTGCCCATGGGGAGGGCGGGCAAGTAACATCCACTTCCCCTAAAAAACCTAGAGTTGGCACCCCCCCGAATTATTGGATACGCCCGTGCGGCACTGGAGCGAAAGTCGCGTGAACATCGTGCGAAAAATTCCTTTCCGTAATTCGCTTATTGACATGGCGCATAAATAATCTTATCATATAAGAAGATATTTCACTCTTACAAAAAAATAGGGCTTTATCGGGAGAATAAAATGCCAAAACAAAAGCTTACTATCACCATTGATCCCGAGTTGTTTCTCGCAGTACAAAGACAGTCAAAGGGCAAAAAAATCTCTCGCAGCCAACTAGTCGAAGAGATTTTAAGAGAGTGGCAAAAGTCAGATAAGAGAGTACAAATCGTGGCAGGGTATAAAGCGATGGCCAAAGAAACGCTAAAGCTGACACAAGAATTTACATCGCTAGCTAATGAGGTATGGCCCAATGGCTAGTTTTCCAAAACGAGGAGAAATTTGGTTGGTTCAATTCGATCCCAAGGTAGGGTCCGAGCAGGGTGGTACCAGACCAGCGGTAATTTTACAGAACGACCTGGGAAACCAATATGCCAATACCACCATTGTCGCAGCCTTAACCACGAATCTTTATGAAATGCCAGTCCACGTTCTGTTGACCGAGAAAGATGGTGTTGAGAGAGACTGCATATTAATGCTGGAACAAATCCACACGATTGACAAAAAAAGGCTGGTCAAAATGCTGGGCAAGATAAAGGAAGAGAAGTTCGAAGAGATTCTTGATGCTCTGCTTTACAGCTTTGGATTTAAGTCGCTAATGTAATAGGGTCGCAAGTTGTTTAAGGCCGTCCCCAAAAAGCCCCGTCCTTGCGGACAGGGCTTGGCCGTTGCCGGAATGGATATTTTGACGCTGGCTTCTGCCTACTCGCCAGAGCCATGCTGCTTCATCTTCGACATCATCTGCTCGATTTCCTGCAGCATGCTGAGGATCATTTCCTTCTTCCGGCTTTGATGTTCAGAGCTAACACTCGCTTTGACCATCTCTATGGCCTCGGCTACCGGCACGATCTTGACATCCTGGACGCCGGCGCCTTTGACCATTTCCTTCTCAACATCCTTGAGGTTGGTGCGCAAGAAGCAGGCGAGGTATCCTTTCCCCCGCAGTTGGTGGTAGAGCGATATCGAGCTGATGCGCGCGCGTGTGAGAAGGAAGCGGTTTTTGATTCTGACCGTGCCGAGCGGTTTGTAGTAGAGCAGCTTGAACCTGGTTTCGCCAAAGCCAAGCTCGCGTTTGATGATATCCTTGACGGTAATATAGATGTTTTCTTCATACATACCGCCCTGATTGAAAGACCAGGCGTTGTCGTTTTGTGACATGAGGACTGTGCCAAGATCAGGGTCAAATATCCCCAGCACTGCGGTAGGGCGGTAGCCGAAAAAATTCCAGCGCCGCACCGGATCGATAAAAAAAATGACGACGACGAAGATAATGGCAAAAAATTGCAGTAGATTGCAAATATCTGTGATCAATTCCATAAATTTCCTTTCTTTTGTTCATTGCCAGAGCCGGTATACTTTGGCTCCGGGGTAATAAAATTCTACGATTTGCGTCGCTGAAAAACCTTCCGTAGCCATCTGCGCTGCACCGTTTTGGCACATGCCGACCCCATGCCCCCAACCTTTACCACGAAACAGGACGCCGTTGCCGCTTCCTTCCATGACAAAACGGGTGCTACGCAAACATTCTGTACCAAAATATTTGCGGATCGCCTCGGCCTCTATGCTTTTTTTCTGCGTTTCGCTGAAATAGACATCCACGGTAATGAGCCTGCCGTGCCTGTCATGGCGACCGGTGGCCATGCCATCGAATGCGGGCAAACGCAAACTGCGAGCCATTTGTTGTAGCTCAGTCAGATCGACATGGTACTCCCAGGCGAAATATTTAGCGTTGCAGCAGAACTGGCACTCACGCCCGGCGAGAGGCGTGATGTCGGGGTACGTGAACATGTCGGCAGCCCTGGCAGTGTGCCCGCCGCAGGTACTGTGAAAAAAAGCTTTGAACAAGGTGTTCTGATAGAGCAGCACCATGCCGGCAGTGTCGCGCACCAGGGCGCGTGCCAGCGCAGTCTCGCCGGCAATGCCTGGATAAACCTGACTCAGCACGCTATCGTACACATCGAACGCCCGCTCCGCCTTTTGTATTTTTTCATAGAGGGCGTAGGTGCGGCTGACGATGGCCTGCGCCTGCAGCGCGGCCGGCGACCATGACAGAGGCATTTCACCGCCGAGTACGCAAGCGACGTAGCTTTCCAGCGGCAAGAAGTTGATGATCTGAAGTTGGTTCTGAGACGAGGCTAGACATTGCAGCGTACCGTAGTAGGCGACACGATTCACCTCGACCCGACTCTCGGCGCCGGGCAAGAGCCATAGCATACTGTCGCTGTATTTCTGTTCCCCCAGACAGACAGCCCCGTCGCGGGCATAGACACGGGTTGCCGGCAAAGAGTCCCCTTGCGCGAGAAGGCGCTTGTTGCTGTCGCTCATCTGGTATGTCCCTGTTACAGTGATGATCGCTGGTATCTTGCCGGAAGCATGGGTGAGCAGCACGCGGATGATCGGTTCGCTGTCTATGGCTACCGACTTGTATTGCTGCCGATGGCAGCCGCTGCAGAGGAAGCAAAAGCATAATAGGAGAACGGGCAAACGATGCGACATTGTCTACTCCAGGTGTTCCTGTGCTACATAGTTTACATTGCGTTCTTTTAAATAGGCAAGGACTTGCCGGAATGCTGCCGTATCGGCGCCGACGTATTCGGGCGGGCAGACACCGGCACGTGTGAAATGTCCTTCCAGCACCAGATGAGACACGGCAGTGGCGGTGTAGCCGGTGGTACGGGCCATGGAACTCGTGTGGGTCTTCTTGTCGTAGCGGTCGAGCAGATGGTAGACATAACGTTTGTTGTTGCCTTGTTCCTTGCCCTGCACGCTCACGCGCATGATGGTGAACTCTTCCTCGTCTTTGCCGAGCTGCCACTTCGGGAACAGCAGTTTGGCGGTAACATCTATGGGACGCACGCTTGCTCCTCTTACCTGGACCGGTTTTTCGTCAAAAAAGCCGGTTTCGCGCAGTACTTTGATATACTCGATGTGACCAGGATAACGCAGAGTCTTCTCTTTCATGTTGGGAATCTTCATGGTTTTGATGAGCGAACGCAGTCCATCTGTGTTGAATGCTTCGAGTGTCCCTACTTCATCAAAATCAATATATTCCGCGTCGGATAGTGCCGGCCTGACCACTATATGGCCATTTTCCACCAGCCGTGCCGGTCGCGTGTACTCGGCGATGACATCAATGGGCGAGAACGGTGCCTTGTAAGCGTATGGCCAATGCCGCACCACCGGCAGCCCGCCAACCAGGCACTCGAAGCTTTCTACCTGCATGGTCTGGTAGTGGTAGCCGAGAATGATGTTGTCCATACCAGGGGCGACACCGCAGTCAACTACCGCAGTTACTTGATTCTTCTGCGCTACGGCGTCGAGTTCAAGAGCATCCTCGGCGAAGAAAGAGATATCGACGATGTTTTTTTTGCTTTCGATTACGGTTTTTAACATAGAGAAGGCCATAAAACCAGGCAAAGCACCGATCACAAGGTCTTGGCCGACTATGAGTTTCTGGATTTTAGAAGCCTGTGACAAATCTTCTTCCCGCGTTTGTATGGCAGGATTCTCGTGACGCAGCTGCTCCAGTGCTTCGCCATTGATATCCGCTACCGTCACTTGATAATCTCTGGCCAGGTCTCTGGCCATGGCTTTGCCGACGAGGCCGACGCCGAGAACGATCACTTTTTTCATTATGACATCCTTAACATGAGTGCTTACCTTTTTAACAGATAGGGCGGCCAGATAAAGGCTCGCTGGCGCAGTCGCTCGATAAAGAGGGTGAGAGCTGCCAGCAGTTTTTCATCATGTAGTTGTTGCTGGATGCTTTCCTGGACTTCTTCGAAGGGCACGGTTCCGCCCGTTTGCATCGCCTCGATTTTGATAATCTGGCAATATTGCTCGGCATCTACCGGGATCGGCTGGCTCACTTCTCCTTCCTTGAGAGAGAAAGCTATTTCTTCCGCCTCGGCAAAGAGTGCCTCGCCTTTGCCGAAAAAGTCCCACACCATTTCCTTGCCTTTGTTCAATCGCGGCCAACTGCCGCCGTCTTTGGCATAAGGGTCGTGCGAATGAAGTTTAGCCAATTGCGCAAAACCTGCTCCTTCCCGCCATTGAGCGATGATTGCCTTGGCGTTGTCAATTGCCTCTTCCCGGCCACCGGCATATTTATAATAGTACAATGTTATGATGCGGGTCTTGATTTTAGATGGTTTGGTAAATTGCGCGATATTTTTTTGGTAGGCTTCGTGCATTTCCTGTGGTGAGACATAAATATCAAGAGCTGCACGTCGTTTTTCTTCGGGTGAATAGCCGGTTTTTTTCTGGAAAAGCTCCTGCAGGGTAAGCCGATTGCGCACCAGGTCGGTCAAATCCACCTCTTCCAGGCTCGCTTTTTTGTCGTCGCGATTGGCCATCACTTTTTCGATCTGCTGACGGATATTCTCTTCGGAAATTTTGATATTGTACCGTTTGGCTTCCTGTAAGATCAGTTTGTTGTCCACCAACTGCCGCAACCTCTCCTGGAATATAGTTTTTTTGTGCATTTCTTTCTCGCGTTGCGGCATATTACTTTGCTCGATAGCAACTACGCTTTCGTTGATTTTGCTGGCCACCTCACCGTAGGTGATCACTTCGTCATTGACGATGGCTACTATCGAATCGGAACGTTGCTCTTGCGTCAGCACGACAGCGAGAGATAAAATCCATAACACAAACAAATATAGTTTTTTCAAACCAATTCTCCAATTTAGGAGCTGTAAAAAAATAAGTTTTATAAGTTACGCAGAGATTTTTGCCAAGAGCAAGAAGCGACCGAAGGAGCATAGCCGTCGCTCTGTAACTGAGGGCGCGACGACGCCATTGGCAAAAAGATCAAGCAAGTTGTAATAGTTATTTTTTTACAGCGACTTAATTCGGCATCTGTTGTAACAGTTTCTGCAAAACCGGTACGAGCTTGCTGGCGTGCAACCTCTTTTCTGGTTTTTTTGCCACCATCATTTTAATTACTGTTTGTACGGGTAGTGAAATCTTGGCGAACTGCCGCCAGTCTATAGGCTCGTAAATGTGTTGACGCATAATTTCCTGCGGGCTGTCGCCGTGAAAGGGAAGCTGGCCGGTAATCATCTGCATACAGGTAATACCCAAGGAATAAACATCCGTACGGCTGCCAAGGTTAGGATCGCCTCGTGCCTGTTCCGGTGCAATGTATTCCATGGTACCACATGTCGTTTCGCTCTCTTCCTCTCGGTGCGCTTTAATGTCGAGGGCCAGTGCAAAATCACAGAGTTTCACGCTGTCGGCGATGGTCAAGATGTTGGCCGGTTTGACATCGCGGTGGACAATCCCTTTGCGTTCAAGGTAGGCTAAAGCTATGGCAATTTGCAGGGTAATCTGCAGGGCATAACGTTCGGTGAAAAAAAAACCTTTGTCAAGGAAGGTAACGAGACTTTCACCTTCAACGAATTCAAGAGCGAGAAAGTAAAAACTGGTGGAAATACCGAAATCAAAACCTTTGAGGATGTGAGGATGGTCCAGCCGCATGAGGATCATGCCTTCGTGAAGAAACTGCTTCAATGTTTTTTTGTCGTGGTGGGGATACAACAACTTCAGCGCCACAATTTCGCCGCTGCTGATGTGTTCTGCCTTGAACACTGCCGCCATGCCGCCACTCCCCAATTTTTCCAGCATACGATAGCCTACGATGGGTTGCTCCATGGCATCCTGTTGTTGTGCCTTGGGAGCAGTTTCTTGGTCGTCGAAGTGGCTGTGGCCACGCTTACGTTGCAAAAATTTGCGGACATCTTCCAGGCTAAAAGGTGTGTCTGTGCTCATAAAAGAACAACAATTTCTCCACTTTTTTGATTCAGCGCCGTAGGCGCGAATTGTGATAACCCAGGGCGATAGTCAGCTTCAGCCGACGGTAGAGCCGCTGGGTTATGCAAAACCCAATTAGACTTCGGCTGCGGTGCCTCCGCTGCCTGCTTCCTCTTGGACATGTACCGGCAGCAGAGTGGATACCTTGAGCAACTCGTTGGCGATCTCTTCGACAAGTTTGGGATTTTTCTCGAGAAATTCGATGGCATTCTCCTTGCCCTGGCCGAGCTTGTTCTCTTTGTAAGAAAACCATGAGCCGCTCTTGTCCACCACTTTTTGCATCACCGCCTGCTCCAGCACATCACTTTCCCAGGAAATACCTTTGCCAAAGTAGATATCGAATTCGGCTTCACGGAACGGAGGCGCGGTTTTGTTTTTGACCACTTTGGCACGCGTGCGGCAGCCGATGATGCTTTCGCCCTTCTTGATGTTGCCGACCTTGCGTATATCGATGCGTACGGAAGCATAAAATTTAAGCGCGCGCCCGCCCGACGTGGTTTCCGGGTTGCCGAAGAAGACACCCACTTTTTCACGCATCTGATTGATGAAAATGATACAGGTCTGCGCCTTGTTGATGGCACCCGCCAGCTTACGCAGAGCTTGCGACATCAGACGTGCCTGCGACCCCATCTGCGCGTCGCCCATGTCCCCGGCGAGTTCCGCTTTGGGTACCAGCGCGGCGACCGAATCTACGACGATCACATCCAGGGCATTGGAAGTGATCAGCATCTCGGCGATTTCGAGTGCCTGCTCACCATAATCGGGCTGTGAGATGAGTAAACTCTCCAGATTGATGCCCAGGTTATGGGCATAAGTCGGGTCGAGCGCATGTTCTGCGTCTATAAATGCCACGTGCCCGCCGTTTTTCTGTGCATTGGCGATGATGTGGAGCGCCAGCGTAGTTTTGCCGGACGATTCCGGGCCGAAGATTTCGACAATCCTGCCACGCGGCACACCTTTGATACCAAGAGCCAGATCGAGGGACAATGAGCCGGTGGAGATGGCCGCGATCGGCGCTACTGTATTGGAGCCGAGTCGCATCAAAGATCCTTTCCCATATTTGCGGTGTATCTGTTCAATAGTCAGGTTCAACGAGTCTTCCAATTCTTTGTCCGGTTCTCTCTTCTTGCTTTCTTTGGCATGTTCTGCAGGTTTGCTTGCCACCTCAGGTATTTCGCCTGTAACATCAGCAGCGACCGCCGGGGAGTCGCTCGCTACATTTGCTACATTGTCGCTGGTCACCTCACCTGCCACACTTTGTTTATCTTTCTTATCTTTCTTTTTTGCATCTGCCATAAGCCACTCCATTAACGCTTAACGCTATTTTTTGATGACACGATGAATCATTTCAATAAGTTGGTTAGGATCGAACGGTTTCTCCAGCCATCCCACCACTAAAGGTTCTTTGCTCAATTCTTGCAACATCTGCGAATCGAGATAGGCGGAAATGACTATGATTTTCTGGATTTCTTGGACAAAATCAAGGGAACGTATGGCCGTCAGGCCATCCCATTCCGGCATTTTGATGTCCATGAGAATCAGTTTATATGAATTTTTCATGGCAAAACCAAACGCCTCCTTGCCGGTGGAAGCGATATCGAAAGTGAAGCCCTCCAATTTTAAAATTTCGCTCAACAATACCTGCAAGCTAGCGTCGTCGTCTACCACTAGCACATCTACCTGCTTGTGCTCTCTTTTGACAAGCTTGATTCTGGGATCTGTTTTAGGAACAGGCCTCATGGGAGTCCTTTCTCAAAAATCAAAAAATTCCTCACGAAAATGATGTACTATGTTTTGCGTCAAAATTATGGCGACAATTTCCAGGCGTATCGCGTGAGGTTGCACCTGATGGTAAGAGAGAAAATGCTCGATGGCACGTTCCAGTCGCTGTTTTTTCTCGGTGCCGATCTGCTCTCCCAGCATTTCATCTGATTGGTGGTGACTTTTGACCTCTACCACTACCAGATCGTCGTGGTCACGGGCAATGATATCTATTTCTGCGCCGGCCGCCCTATAGTTGGTGGCGAGAATTCGGTAGCCGATTTTGCAGAGATAGGCCACCGCCGCTTGCTCTCCTACTTTGCCTTTATGCGAGGAATTCGATAGTTTTTTCGATAGTTTCATAGAAACGCCTCCAGATTTCCAGTATCGGTGATTTTACCGTACACACTAGAATTTTATCCGGTTCGGCGTCGAATTTTGTGGCAATGTCCAGGTAAAAAAACTTGTTTCCAATAAAATAACTGCTATAATAAAACCAAGTTACCATCAAACTGGCTATCTTTTCCAAGATAGTTTTAGGGCTTTGCAGGATGCTTGATTATACTGAAAAAAGCTGGAGAAATCAAAAGTAAAATTTTTAGACATGGAGTGTACAATGGCAGATCAAGTCTGGAAAAGAATGATTGTGTTGGTGATGTTGGTGTTGGCAACCGCTCTCGCTGTTGCCCAGAAAAACGAAAATGTTTCCGGCAGGTGGCGGCTGAAATTCGAGTTGTTGGAGCCTCCTAAACCGATTTGGGTGGATGATGGCGGGGTGCAGAAAAGCGTTTACTGGTATTTCCGCTATCAAGTCAGCAACGACACAGAGCGGGATATCCCGTGGATGGTCAATATCAAAATAGTGGTAGACAAAACGCGCGCAGGCGTGCCGGAAACCCAGGTCCCTGGGTTATTCTACCAGGCAGAAATCCCTGAGCAAACCAGCGACAAAAAAATAGACCCAGAGGCTTATATCAACGACCTGAAAGCGTACTACGACACCGATTTTCTCATCGCTAAAAAAGAAATCATGGAACAATTGAGGCTTTATCCGGCGTTGAGCGACAACGAGAAAGCGGTATTGGCAGCACTGGATGCCGAAAAGACGAAAAATATCAGTGAAATCATGAAGCAGGCTAATCTCAGTTATGCGGAAACCGAGAGTACACTGTTGAATCTGGTCATGTACAACCTGGCGATGTCACAGGAAGTGCCCGGCGACCCTACTTTCCTCGGCGGCAATACACAGGGCGCCATGTTCAGTGAAAACAACCAGGAGGCAGTGAAAAAAGTAGGCGAGCAAGTGGCTGGTTGGGAACTGCTGTCCATCGCCAACGATCAGGTTACCATGAAAAAGGATGATACGGTGACCACTTTTGGCAAAGGTTCCACGCTGGAATACCTCTATGTAAAAACCAATAAACATTTTGTGGAAAAAGATCTGAATTATGTCAGCGGCATGTCTTCCAGAGGTATTTACAAAGGAATGTCGTCGGACCCTGCTGCCGGCAAACGCTTTGTTTTTCAAAACACGGTTATTCCCAAAAAAAAGATCCGGTACGGTATCGCTATTTTCGAAGATGTTTCTGTGCAGATGGATTTTATGGCGATAGTCGTGTCTGGTCTGGTAGACCCGTTGGTACGCCGCAAGGGCAAGATTTCTCTGGAAAATGAGGTTGTCATGATCGGCTATGCCAGAAAACCAAGCGAAGAGTCCGCCTCCCAGGACTCAGTCACTCAGCTTTATCGGAGATGGGTCATTCTCAGCAGCAAGGAAACTTCACGCAAGTAGTCACACGTTCCCCGCACCCTCCCTTGGCGGGAGGTCTTTTTTTATGGCATTTGCAAGGAGATGAGTATGCCTGCCGACACAGCCGGCCTTGAAAATTTGTTCTTTCAATCTTCCTCGAAATATTCCGTGCTCGAAGAAATAGGACGCGGCGGCATGGGTATCGTGTTCCGTGCACAAAAGAATACGGGCGGCGTCATTGACAATGTCGTGTTAAAATCTTTGCGTACGATCCGGCCGGACGAAGAAGAAAAATTGCGGCAGGAAGCCAGCATTGCCACGATGCTGCGGAACGAAAACATCGTCAAGACCTATGGCCTCGAAAGCGTGCCATTCGGTAAATTGCCTGCCGACTTTCTCAGTATGTTGGAGCTGCAGCCAGAAGAGAAGGCTGCCAAAAAAGTGAAAGGCGATCAGAAGTATCTGCTTTTTCTCGTGATGGATTATATCAAGGGCACTGATTTTTACAATCTTCTTACCCAACATTTGAAAAAAGATTTGCTCTTCCCGGCTCCACTGGCGGCATTTGTCATCGGTCGTATTGCCAGTGCCCTTTCCTACGCTCATACTTACATCATCCATCGCGACATTTCACCGGAAAATGTCCTGATCAGCGACCAGGGGGTTTGCAAGCTGACCGATTTCGGCATCGCTGTGGTCAGCCACCAACAGCCGGAAGACTGGGCCGGCAAACTGATGTATATGGCACCGGAACAGTTGCGCAACAACCCGATTGACGAGCGGGCCGATATTTTTGCGCTTGGCCTCGTGGCGTTCCAGGCGGTGACCGGCATCCCTTTGTTGTTTGCTCCTTTTTCTTTACCGTTTGAAGATCAGGTACGCATGATCTATGCGCAAATGGAAGGCAATTTGCTGCCGCCGCACATGGTACGCAGCGATGTGCCCATCGAACTTTCACGCATCATCGCCAAGATGTTGTCGTTTGCCCCAGAATATCGCTACCAGCGAGCTGCCACCGTGGTGACCGAGCTGGAAAAAGAATACCTGTATGCCCGCGGCTATGGGCCTACCTACAACAGCCTGGCCGCTTACATTGACATTTTCAAGAGCGATTTCCAGGAATACAACGAAGATCAGTTGCAGCAACTCTCTTTTCTCAAAGATGCCAACGGCCAGATCAGCTTGCGGCGACCACTCACGATCGAAGGGTATACCAAGGCTGGTCAGCGGCTCCTGGCAGAACGCAAAGGCACTCTGGTGGTGGAACGGCTGCGCGATCTGTACAAGAAAAAACAGGCGGCACCTGCCCATCCCAAAGTGCAGAAAATGCCGGTGGTCAAAGCACAGTATCTCGGCAATGTGGTGGAAAATTTCCCGCTACGCGACAACACCATCACCATTGGCCGTGCTACCGACAACATTGTAGTGTTGCCGCACAAAATCGTTTCCGGCCATCATGCCAAATTTTATCTCAAGGATGGCGCACCGATCGTGGAAGACATCGGCAGCCAGAACGGCATCTTTCTCAACAATGCCAAAGTGTCGAAAGCCTACCTGCAAGAAGGCGACAAGGTACAGATCGGCAAAACGCTTTTCTATTTCCTGTGGGAGAAAGAACCGACCAATGCGGAACAGATGGCTTTGTTCAACGACGAATTTATGCCGCAGATCATGCATGCCACCGACATCAGCGTGCAGTTTTATCCTGCCGAAGCGGTGTTCGTGCAACTGATGGGCGCCATTGAACAAATCTTGCTAGAGGCCAAAGTCGGCGAACTCAAACGCAGCCTGATCCCCATGGCATTTTACGAAGTCATCCAAATTCTCGGCAGCAAGAATACCAGCTCCGCTATGCAGTTGCGCATTATGCGTGCCAGCCGCCACATGTCATTTTACTGCAAAGCGGCGCAGCAAAGCAGTGGCTACGATAGCTTCTTCTATGCCATGTTCCAGCGCATGACCAAAGAGTTGGCCGAGGAAGACCAATTCGATGCCGAGGAGATGGCCATCTCGCTCATCTTGAAAGCCTTCGACCGCATCGAAATGTCACGCAGCCGCAAAGAGATCGGCCTCTTTATTTCGTATGTGTAAAGTAAGGCACAATATGAAAAGTAAGATAGCGCCACATCCTATCCCGTATCAAGGTAGCAAGAGAAATCTCGCGCCTGATATTCTGCGGTATTTTCCGGCGAAGTTCGAAGTACTGTATGAGCCATTTGCTGGTTCGGCGGCCATTACCATAGCTGCTGCAGTAAAAGGTCTTGGCGAGAGCTACCACATCAACGATCTCAACAAACCGTTAATGGACTTATGGCGTACCATTATTGAGACACCAGAAGAAATTGCCTCACAATATGAAGCACTCTGGAACGAACAGTTAGATGATCCTCGGATGTTCTATGACAAAATACGGGATGAATTCAATCACACCGGCCGCCCTGATTTTTTTCTCTATCTGCTTGCTCGTTGTGTCAAAGGTTCTGTGCGTTACAATGCGCAAGGTGAATTCAACCAGAGTCCCGATAACAGGCGACAGGGAATGCGACCGGAAACCATGCGTTTACAGGTTCTTGGAGCATCTTATTACTTGAAAGACAAAACAACTACCTCGTCAGTGAATTACCGTGATGTTCTTGAAAAAACTACACCTGCCGATCTCGTTTATATGGACCCTCCATACCAGGGAGTTTGTGGTAACAGAGACTCACGCTACCTGCAAAGCGTACAATTTTGCGAGTTTGGCGAGGCTCTTCGTCTCTTGAATGATAAAGGCATTCGTTATCTGGTTAGCTATGATGGTCGCACTGGAACTAAATCTTTTGGCAAGCCACTCCCTGAAAATCTCAATTTAACACTGATCGAGCTGTATGCCGGACGTTCATCCCAAGCAACACTCTTGGGCAGAGACGATGTCACCATTGAGTCTTTGTACCTGTCGCCAAGCCTAGCCACCGAACTGGCTCATGCTCCCACTGTATATCGCTACACCAGGGGCGAACAACTTTGCCTGATGGATAACCACCAATGACAGAACCTGAGTTGCCTTATGAATTTTTAAACAAATGCAAAGCGGTCACGGCTAAACGTCCGCGTACTGTGATTGAACATATTTTGCAGCACGGATACATTACCACTGAGGAACTAAAAGAAAAATATGGCTACAATCATCCTCCAATTGAAATCTCTGGAGATGATGAAGCCAACCGCAAAGATGCGAATTCGTATATGCTTCTCTGCGGGTCCGCTAATCGAGCAAAATCTTGGTCATGCGAGCACTGTAGCAACTGGCGTGAGGTCAAGAACCCTGAAATCTGCCGGAAATGCTACTGGGCTTTTCCTGACAACTATGACCATATCGCCATGCATCAGCTCAGACGTACAGACATTATGTGGGTTGGCGAAGAAATTGCGATTTACGACGCACTAAAGAAAATAACTATAGAACTCCAGAAAGACATCCCGAAATACATCAAGGAAATCATCGAAAAACATTTAGGAACGACCTCACCATAAAATTACCATGCTTACGCCTTATGTTCCACGCCTGCCGGCAAATGTGCCCGGACTGCTTCGTACTCACGCACGATACGCTCCAGCAGTTCGGCTGTCGGCTTGATGTCTTTGACGAGGCCCGCCCCCTGGCCCGCTCCCCACAACTTTTTCCAGGTACTCTTTTCCACCGCATTTTTCAGCAAAGGCATACTGTTCAGCACGCGCAGCCCCATCAGCCAATGCCTCAGGCGGCTACTGCGCAGGAGCCTCTTTTCCAGCCAACCGAGTTCTGTGCCGATTTTTTGCACATAGGGAGTGTTGATGACATTGGCTGCCACGCCGTCCATTTTGTAAGTAAGAACTATGTCTTCCGGGCTGCTGGCGACGATTGCCTGTTTGTACTCGTCCACCACCGGACACTCGCTGCTGGCGATAAAACGCGTGCCCATCGAAACGCCGTCGGCACCGAGGGCAAAGGCTGCCGCCATGCCTCGACCATCAGAGATGCTGCCTGCGGCCACTATCGGCACTTGCGGAAATTGCTGTTTGAGATAAGGGACGAGCGCGAACGGGCTGATGGCGCCGGCATGTCCGCCGGCGCCGCTCGACACGGCTATCAGCCCATCGGCTCCCACCGACACCGCTTTGCGGGCATGTTCGAGGCCGATGACATCGCAAAACACTTTGCTGCCGGCGGCATGCGCCTTCTCAATGAGCTGGCTCGGATTACCCAGCGAAGCGATAAAGAGCGGCACCTGGCACGCCAGGCAAATCTCGATTTGCTGCTGCAGATATGGATTCGAGCGGTTGACGATGAGATTGACACCGTAAGGCTTGTTGCTCCGCCGGCGAATCTCTTGCAGCCAGCCTTGCAGTTTTTCC
Organism: Planctomycetota bacterium; assembly: GCA_020057085.1. GTDB lineage: Bacteria > Planctomycetota > Uabimicrobiia > Uabimicrobiales > JABWCH01 > JAGVGO01. Next base: position 13,920 of record JAGVGO010000114.1, read on the forward strand.
ACGGGTCTCACATTGAGCGCAGGGAAAGAGCCTACAGCGCCGGCTTCACCCGCCGCCACCACCATGTCCACGTTGCTGACGAGGAACATGGGGGCCACCAGTATGGGCAAATCACATCCTAACAAACGGCTAAAAGATGTCTCGATACGCAAAAGATACCTGCCTTTCTCAGTTGTTTGAAACATGACCATTTTTCGTCCGACAAGTCGGACTCGTCGGGTCTGTCGGATAGTGTTTCAGCATTTATCTTGACATTCTTATGCTTTCTTGTAAACTAAATTTCAGTTTTTTCGCAAATTCCCACTATAGTTCACGGGCTTTCTTATGGAAAATTATCCTGCTTACAAACCAATGGATACGGCGACGTTCGACGAGAAGTTCGCCCGACTCAGATTCAGAAAGCGCTTCGTTGAACACCTGGGCGACTTGCTACGCTTCTTGTTCCAATTGCTCGGACTCTTCGCGCTGCTAACACTGGCTACACTGGTTATCCTGTGGCGTTTCTATCCGCATGTCGTCGCCGGCTGGTTACCGCAACTCACCAATTTCGGGCAAGCCGCCGTTGAGCCAAAAGAGCAAAGTGAACAAGAGTTGGAACAACAACTGGAAATACTCGAACAAAAGCTGGTGCAACTCGAGCGGCAAAAACGCATGTGGCAGGAAACAGGCGAAAAGCTGCAGCTTCGCACACGCGAGCTGGAGGAAAAAAACAGGCGCCTTGAGGCGGAAAACCAGCGACTCAGAGCGATGAAAAGGCGGTAGACTATGGCCGCACTGACGCCCCAACAACTGTTGGAACAGCTAGAGATTACCTTTGCGGAAATGGTGGGTATCGTCTACCGCACCTTGAAAAATCGCCAGTGTGCCACTGATTTTTTGGGCGGCATGCCGCTCCGGAGCGAAATGATGTGGCTCATCAATGCCCACCGCTTTACCCTGCATGGCATGTATGCCGGCGCTGGCAACAGCGACTACGTGCAAAACAGCATCCTTCGTTACCTCTTGCGTCTGTGGAATTCTTACCGCCACCATTTCCGCAAACTGTCCCGGCGCATGCAGCGACGATTCGGCGTTTACGCCAGATACGCCAATCTGCTGCGCGAGCAAATCGTGCCGAGCGATTTGCGCGTGCTGTTGCCGGTCATCGTGCCTGATCAGACCGGACAAGCCGCTTTGTTCTGGCACATGGCGGAAGAACTGCGCCGGGAAATCCAGCAAATCTCGATCTCGCTCGCTACCTTACCCTACCGAGCCATCACACCGGTGCAGGAAGTGGAGCAAGGGCTGAAACTCTTTGCCCACGATCTGGCCGACATGCAGCAACAGCTTAAAAAACCGACGGCTACCGATACGCTTTGCCCGGCGAGTTGGCTCTACCGCTGTCTTTCGCACATCCAGGAATTGTATGCCAGGGCTACCGTGTTTTTCCTGCTCACCTGTGAAAACCAGGCGTGGCAGGCGGCCGAGCGACTGCGCACCATAGTCTGGCGCACTTACCCGGCGCTTGCCCATATAGAAAAAAACTATCCGCGAGCGGAATTGCCGAGACGCGGCTGGCGTTATCTTGCTATTTTTAATGGCCAGGCTGTGGAGACTGCCGAGAGACTCTTTTTCACTGCAGAAGGAACTTGCTTTACCTTGCAGCCACGCACCTGGATGGGACTGCGCCTGGGTAGCGACTACGCCGAGGAAATCTATCCGGCCCTGCAGCAGTTTGTCATGCTCTATCTCAAAACCGCAGAACCGAAATTCTATGAAGAATTGATCGGGCGTTGGTACGAGCTTGCCGAGGCCGGAACAGGTTTTACGCCGTGGCTCGGCACGAGCCGCCTGCGCCGCGACGTAGTCAAGGAAATGGCCTATGCGCTCCTGAGCCACACCCAGGGGCAGGCGGGCCTTGGCTTTCTGGAGATACTGCGCCCGCTATTGCTCGATCTCGATGTCGAGCTGGTGTGGGCACGCAATGTCAATAACCACGCCGACGACACGTCGCTTGTCGAGCACCGGTACGTGTTTGCCGAGCCGCCGGGCAACTATCTCAAGCAAAATGGCCTGCGCGTGGATGACAATGTGCTGCAGCGTGCTATCTACCTCCACAAGATCTGGCCACGGCCGGCTGCCATCGAGCCTTTGCACAAACTGCGGCTGTGGCTCTGCGAACTCTCGTGCAGCCAGACACAAAACGCCCTGCGCACACAGATCGTGGGACAACTGGAGAGCATGGTCACACCACGCTTCTGGTGTGGCATGGCGGAGCATTCTGTGTTTCAGGAGCAACAATTGCTGCCTGCGTTGCGCGAGGTCGTACACGGCCTCGACAGTATCTTGTATGGCGAGGCGTCCGGCTTTGACAAACGCCTGCGGGTAGAGTACGAAAGTGCATTCAACGCTCTTGCCAGAAGCCTCATCAAGGACGGCTGGCAGATCGTGTTGCTGGCAGGCAAGTGTTCCCGCCAGTTGGCGCAGCACCACCGACTGCCCACGCAGTTGTCACCTCTTGCCTGGCAGGAGTATGTCGCCGTGGGCTATCCCTTGCCTCTGCCCGATTTCCGGCGGCCCTTGTCCAGTACGGCAAACCCCGCACTGAGCCGCCTCTTTTATTGCCGGGCGTATGAGCCGGAGCTGCTCGCGTGGTGCCGACGTCCACTGCCGGCAGCGTTTCTTCACCTGCAACCGAACATCGAGACACTGGCTCGCCTTTTACTGGAAAGTTGGCCGGAAGCGGCGACCAGAACAGCGCAGCAAGTGGTGGACACCATCGTCAACCCTTTGGCGCAGCAGATGTTGGCAGCGAGACAAAGCGACTCATTGCGGCAGGAGGCTTTAGAATTTCTGTCGCCGCTGCGCGATGTGCTAGAGCGCGACCATCTGCCCCTGTTCTGGCCGGAGCCGTCGTGCGTCGGCAGCGATCTCGGCAGTTTGCCACAAGCCGCCGCCGTTAGGCAGGCAAGCGAGCTGGAATACATGGCATCACCTGCCCCCAAAGGCACGGTGCTGGCAATACTGCGCTTTGGTCTCGACTGGGACGAGGTGCGGCTGCGGGTGAGCAGCGGGCCGGCGGATGAAGATTTGTGCCTGTTCGGCGATATGCTTGCCGCACTCAACGAACTGTGCCGTCGTCATACGGAACTGTTGACTGAGCCAGGCCAGTTGCCCCAACCGCTGCCGCCGCCCGATTCGGTCAAGATCGCCGAACTCGCCACGCTGCCCGCTATCTGGCCGCAACTGGTGCCCGAGTTGCTGCCGTTGCCACTGCGCGACTACCATGTTTTTTTTGCCGAGTACAACGGCGAATTACACGTCGGCAAACTGCAACACCTGGCCACGCTGCTCGCCCTCTGCGATCGGCTCGGCGCCGTTTTTTTCCCGGAAACGGCAGCGCTGCAAAAAGTCGCCGACCGCGTGGCGCAGCACCTCGATGCCCGCAAGATAGCGGTTGACCCGTTACTCCTGGCACCGCCTAAAAGCCATGCGCAGACCTTGTATTTGTTGTGGCCGCAGCCGGAAATATTGGCCATCGTACGGCGGCGCATCGCCGGCCACAGCGCGGACGCCGTTGTCATCAAAGGCAGCCCGCGGACGGACAGCGACGATGCCTTGTTCGATGCCGCGAGCGAAATTTTGCCAACGCTGCGCCGGCTGTATGCGTTCATCTGGTGCCATCTGGCGCGCGCCGGCGACCCCAGCCTGCGCGCCCAGGTGATGGAACGCTGGCAGGCGGTGTATTATCAGGTGCAGGCTAAAGCCAGACTGAGCCAATTACTCGAATTCATCAATCTTTTTTATTCCTATCGCGACTTGTGGCAGCCTTTTGTCGGTACCGACGCCGAACAAAGCCTGTTGGCGCCGATAGAAAAATTTCTAGAGCAAGCGAGCGTTGTCATGGTCCGCCTGGAAAACGGCGAAATTTTCGGCGCATGCCATGCCGCTTATTTCGACCGGCAGGAAACGCTCCTTCCCCACGCCAAACCGCCTGGCACGATCATCCAGGTGTTGAAACCCGCTTTTTTCCACAGCGCGGACAAACGTCTGCTGCAAAAAGGGCGGCTGCTCGTGTGCAGAATGGGATAAGCAGGGCTTTCAGGATACAAAGAATGATGGAAACCCCAGGAAACAATGCCAACCAGCGATTCTGGCATACAGGGCTATTTCATTCTCCAAAGTGCTTGGCGCGCAAAGATACGCAACCGTTCGTTGTTCCGATCATCGTGGAGAAGGCATTGCCGCGCGAAGATGGCCAAAACGCGGAGAATGAAATGACCCTGTCTGGCATAGTTTTTACTTGCACAACAGCCTAAAAAAACTTAAAATGGCAAAAGCTTAAACTTTCTGCGATTTACGACCAACGGCGGCGCAGTTTTTACATCGGAAGCCGCCTTGCGGCTAAAAGCTTTCTAATAAGGGTAAAACGATTCATGAAAAGACGGGAAACCCCAGCAAAAAAACAAAGATTGGTTACCATCTCAGTAGCCATTTTCATCACTCTGATTCTGTTGTTTCACATGTTCACTTTTCAAGTCCGCTTCACCGAGCAGGCGGTGGTTACCACTTTCGGCAAGCCTAGTCGCACGGTAAAAGAAGCAGGACTGTACTGGAAATTACCCTATCCGTTCCAGAATGTCTATAAATTCGATGCCCGTTTGCAGGTATTCAACGGTAAACTGGAACAGGTTTTCACTGCCGATGACAAGAATATCATCATCTCCACTTATATTGGCTGGCGTGTTGACGACGCCAGGACTTTTCTCACCTGTGTAGGCACGCTGGACTCAGCGCGCAAGAATCTGGAAGGGCTGGTGCGCAGCTACACCAATGGCGTCCTGGCACAACATCCTTTTTCGCATTTGGTGAGCGACAGTAAAGACAACAAACATTGGGGCGAAATCGAATATCAAGTCTTGACGTTATTGAACGAAGGAGAGATCAGCAAAGAGGGGCGACAGGTAGCCACTGTCAGTCAGGGCGTAAAAAATAATCTGGGTCTGGTAGTGGAGGTATTCGGCATAGAGCGGCTTGAATTGCCGGAAAAGACTACACAGGAAGTGTTCAATCGTATGCGAGAGGAACGCAACCGCATTGCCGAAGATTACCGCTCGCGGGGTGATGCTAAGGCACAGGAAATCAGAGCACAGGCGGATGCCGAAAAAAGAGCACTCCTCATCAAGGCTATGGCCGAGGCAAGAGAAATACACGGCAAAGGGGATGCGGCGGCAGCTCAACATTACAAAGTTTTTGAGCAAAACCGCGAACTCGCCATCTGGCTGCGCAAGCTGGACGCACTGGAAAAACTATTGGCCAAAAAAACGACTCTTTTGCTCGACACCAAGACATCCCCTTTCGATCTGCTACACCAGGAGCCTGTCAAAAAAGAGGCTGTCACTGCGCCGGTAGACAAAACAACCTCTCCCTCTGATAACAAAGAATCAGGACAGGAGCAGAACAAGAAGCCTGACGACGGCAAAAAACCAGAGGAGCAGAACAAGAAGCCTGACGACGGCAAAAAATCAGAGGAGCAGAACAAGAAGCCCGACGACGGCAAAAAACCAGAGGAGCAGAACAAGAAGCCTGACGACGAGAACAAGCCTACGAATGAGCAAAGCAACAAATCTGCTGATACCGTACCGAGCATACATGACGAAGACAAGAAAGACAGCGGAAAATAGAAAGGTAGAGCCATGTTGCCCACAAAACAACTCAATGCCCGCGAGTGGGACCCTGCCAGTGAATCCCTGGCTGAAGCGCTCAAGCTGAGCCTGAGAATTCTCAAATGGATTATGGCTTTACTCATCATACTGTTCTTGGGCTCCGGCATTTTCATGGTAGAACAGCATGAAGTGGCTATGGTGCTGCGTTTCGGTAAAATACAAGGCACTATGGCCGACCGTATTTTGAAGCCCGGCCTCCATTGGACATGGCCTTATCCCTTGAGCGAGGTGGTCAAGTTGCCGATGGGGCGTGTGCATACGATGAAGTTGGACGGCTTTTGGTATCGTGAACCATTGGTGGCCAGCAAAGGCAATCAGGAAAAAATACCTGACACTCTCGATCCGGAAACGGAAGGCTATTGCCTGACAGCCGATGCCAACATTATCCACTCCCAGTGGCAGGTACGCTATACTATCAGCGATGCCTATCTTTACCTGGCCAAAAGTAACGATCCGCAGACTTTGCTACAGAACATAGTAGAAGAAACCATAGTGGAGGCAATGGCCGGTTTCCCCATACATGACGCTCTCGGCCGTAGCGACGATTTGCGTCGCTTGCTGCACCTTAAATTGCAAGACAAGCTGAACTATTTGGAACTGGGCATGGAAATCCAAGGGCTTGACATCATCCAGATAGCCCCTGCCCGACAGACCAAGGACGCCTTTGAGTCGGTGCTGCGTGCCGAACGCGAGCAGGAGAAAAAAATCGAAGAGGGCAAGAACTATCGCACCCAACTACTCAACAAGGCGCAGGCAGAGGCCTCTACGCTGGTGGCACAGGCCAACAATTATGCTCTGGAAATACAGAAGGAAGCGGAAAGCGATGCACGTTATTTCGCCATGTTGTGCGAGGAATATCGTCGTCATCCGGAAATCTTCAAAGAAGAGCGTTATCAAAAAATCGCCGAAGAGATCCACGATAAGGTTCAGGAACTGTTCATTCTGCACGAGCAGCAACAGCGAGAACTACGCATCCAGTTGAACCGCAATCCAGAGCTGTATCGTGTAAAACCGCAGCTGAAAGAAGATTAGGAGACAGCTAAGTGATAGGCAAGGACAATCTCATCGCAAACCAGGAATTCAAGGTGATGCTGCATTTGTTTGGCACTTTTCTTGGCGGCGCCTTAATCCTCAATTCGTTCATTTTGCAGCTTACCATGAAAGATGCCGCGGAGACATCTTCGCTGTGCGCCTTCCTTGGCGCCATCGTACTCGGCCTCCCCGTTATCTATTATGCTATAGACTCGCTCTTGAGTGGCGGTTTTAAAATGACGGAGCTGGCGGCGGTAGCCATCATCGCCTCGTTGTCTCTCGGTCAATACCAGACTGCCGGGCTACTCGCCTTCTTTATGCTGCTGGCCGAACTCTTGCAGTCGCGCACGGCCATCGGTGCACGTGTTGCCATCGAAGGGCTGATTCGCCTGGCTCCACAGGAAGCGTGCCGCATCATGAGTGACGGCAAGGAAGAGCGCGTGCTGGTCAAGGAACTTAAGGCTGGCGACATGGTACGCGTGCGGCCGGGTGAAAATATCCCGGCCGATGGCAAGGTAAGCCAGGGCTTTTCAGCAGTCAACCAGGCAGAAATCACCGGCGAGTCGCTGCCGGTGGAAAAGTGGCCGGAAAGCGAAGTATACGCTGGCACTACCAATCTCACCGGCGTACTGGAGGTGAAAGTCTTGCGTGCCGGCGAAGACACCACGCTCGGCAAGGTAAAACAACTCATTCTCAAAGCCGAAGGTACACAACTGCCCATCATGCAGATCATTGACCGTCATGTCGCCTGGTACACGCCTACCATTCTCATGCTGGCCGGGCTGATCCTCTTCTTTTCGCACGACGTGAATCGTGCCATCACGGCACTCGTCGTCACCTGCCCGTCGGCTCTGATTCTGGCAACACCTACCGCGCTGGTTGCAGCTCTTTCTTGCGCCGCACGCCTCGGCATTCTCGTCAAAGATGTAAGCCACCTGGAGGTTGCCGCCGGTCTGACGGCAGTGGTGTTTGACAAAACCGGTACGCTTACCACCGGTGAGTTGTCTGTGACGAGGCTTACGCCAGGGCGCAATGTGGATGCCGTACATCTCCTGGAAACTACCGCTTCGGCTGAACAGTTCAGCAACCACCCGATTGCCAAGGCGGTTCTGGAAGTGGCACGCCGCGCCGAACTGCCGTTACTGGAGCCACGTGAGGTGAAAGAGATTCCCGGCAAAGGCATACGTTGTCGTGTGCGACAGAACCTGGTGCTGGTCGGCAGTGAAAACTGGCTGCGTGAAGAAGGCAGCGACTTTTCGACTTTGCGTGCCGATGAAATACAAAATGCCATGGAATACAGCACTTTGTACATCGCAGAAAACGGCAAGTGCCTGGGTTGGATCGGACTCGAAGACAAGACGCGTGAAGAAGCACGCAAGGCCACCGATGACCTGAAATCGCTTGGCTGCCGTCATGTGGTCATGCTTACCGGCGACCGCTGGGCAGTGGCACGCAAAGTATCTGCTGAACTTGGTTGTACCGATGTGCAGGCGGAATGTTTGCCGGAAACCAAATTGCAACTGGTGGAAAGCATGAAAAAATCGGGCTACCAGGTGATGGTGGTAGGCGATGGTGTCAACGATGCACCGGCACTGGCGAGCGGCGACCTGGGTGTGGCTATGGGCGCTGCCGGCAGCGACATTGCCATCCACAGCGCCGATATCGCTTTGCTCAACAACCGTCTCGATCGGCTGCCTTTCCTCATGCGCCTGGCACGCAAGACACGCTGGATCATCAACGAAAACCTGTTGTTCGGTGTGGCGTTCATCACTGGCGGCCTCACCTTGGCCGGCTTTGGCCTCCTTACACCGGTGGTCGGTGCCATTCTGCACAACGTCGGCGCCTTTGTCATCATCTTCAACAGCGCCCGTCTCGTTCGCTTTGGCGAAGATATTGCGCCGGTAGTACAGGCAAACGCCAAGAAAGTGTAGTGGATTTCATGAAATAGTAGGGCTAGTGTAAAGAAAGGCAGAATTATATGTCCAGACATCCATTTATGCTATGGTTTATGATCTTCGTTCTCGCTATGCCACTGCTCGCTCAAGATCGTGCGGAGACAGAGCAAGACGAGTTTGGCAAACACCTGCGCAACATAGTGCAGGCTCTGGCAGCCTTTGAAAAAGAAGTGCAGAACCTGGAACTGGGCTACCAGCAATTGGCAAGCCATTACGAAAAAATGCAAAACCAATACCAAACGACTTCTTCGTGGCTTGAAAAAGGCAAACTGAAGCTGCAGTTGACCGTTGATAAACAAAGATTGCATAGCCGCGAGTCCGAGCTGAAGAAGAAAAAATCGCAGCTCGCGACCTACTATTGTGTCCTGGCCGCTTCAGGGCAGCACAAAATGTCGCGTGCAGAACACGCCGAAGCGAGGAAACAGATTCCGTACCTGGAAAACAGAGAAAAGGAACTGGAACAACAGATCGCTGCCTCACAGAAGAAATGTCAAGCGGCACGCGCTCGTTTACAGATAATTCCCCAGGAAATTCAAGAAGCGGAACAAAAAATTAGCAGCCTGCGGCAGCAGTTACAGGTGTTCGAGGATAAAAAAAGCTGGGGCAACTTGACCGAACGCCTGGAGTTGAGAGCAAAGCTCAGTTGGCAGCAAAGCAAGTCGCTCAAGCTCAAGGGCGAAATTTTGGTGCAGGAAAAATTGCGGGATGATGCGTTGCAAGAAGAAAAATCAGCCAGGATGGAAAAGAAAGAGGTACGCATCACTCTGGACTTTCTCAACCGTTGAAGGTAAAATTGGGCGTATCCAATAATTAGGGGGCATAGTAACTTTTTTGGAATAACTACAAGAGTACAAGCCTATCACCTCTCCCCTGGCGGGAGAGGTCGCAAACAGC
>JAGVGO010000214.1 GCA_020057085.1 Planctomycetota bacterium
GATTTCTACACACGCATCAACCAACTGTCAACCGTGAGCGAACAATAAAACTGCCACGAAACTTGTGGGTACAAAACAGCCCGCCAGGGGAGAGGTGAGGTAAACCACTTTCATTCTTATAACTACGTTCTTAACTTAGTGCCATTCGATCTCATTCCCCACGCTTGTCTTTGGGCGCTTCGCCATTCTTGGGTGTTTCTTTCAGGTCGCTGGCGCTTAGCACACAGCGGAATCCCAGATCGCCGCGCCGGGCATAGGCAAAAAAGCCGTCGCGATACGAAGCACGTGCCTGCTGCGGCTGGCTCAAATGACTTCCACCCTTGATGACCTTGTTGCCATCGTCGCTGCCGTACGAGGATGTAGTCCACTCCCACACGTTGCCCGCCATATTGAAAAGCCCAAGAGAGGTTTTGCCTTTGTCGAAGGCGGTAATTCTCTGTAAGGCAGCCTTGGCTACATTGGCATAACCTTCACGGTACTCTTTGCCCCAGGGATATTCAAACCCCTGCTCGCCTTTCATGGCATGCTCCCATTCTGTCTCGCTCGGCAGGCGTTTACCTGCCCATTTGGCATAGAGGCTGGCATCATAGAAGGTAACGTGCGTCACCGGGTAATTGCCTTGGTCTGCACTTACTCCCTCTGCCGGCCAATGCGGTGGTTTAGCATAGCCGGATGTTTTGCAAAATTCGGCATAGTCGTAGTTGCTGGTTTCATATTTGTCCATGTAGTATGCGGCGAGATTTACCTGGCTCACCACTTCATCCTCTTCACCAGCGGCATTGCCCGTGTGAAATGTAGCGGTGACGATGAGAGCCATATTGCGCACATCAGGAGTGCCGGTGGCAATGGTTTTCTGTGTTTCGACAAACTGTTCGTGAGCCTTCTGCGCCTTCTGTCCGGCGACATAAATTTCACGTGTTACCTGTGGCTGTGTCTTTGGCGGGCGTACCCAATGTTCTGCCCATTCACTGATGGCCTGGCGATGGAAATAACCGGCATAACCTGCGGCGCTCAACATGGCGATGAAAAGTAGCGCCAACACGGCTTTGGCCAGTTTTCCGGCAGGCCGTTTGCCTTTATTCTCCACCCTTTGTTGCAAATTCTGCAAAAGCTCCAGACTTTCTTGCTGCTCACCTTGCTCTTGATTAGTCGTGCGATTGACAGACACGGCTGCTTCCGCTTCTGTCATGTAGATCGTGTTCGCTTGCGAAATCTCGTTATTGGACTGTTCCGGCTTCGGCAATATTGCCGCAGCGGCTGGCGTTACTTTTTCTGCCCTGGGGGGATTCACGTTGGCATGAGCGTGCGTTTTTTCCCCTGGTTTCTTTGTCGCCACCGCAGTCGTTGACAACTCTTTGTCCTGGCTCTTGCGCATTGTCGAAACGATACGCGGTAATGTATCTGTAGCCGGCGTCGGCGAGGGGCTGGCAGCGATCGCCGCAGTCGGACGCCCCGTAGCTTGACCAGCGATCGGCTTTTCCCCGCGTGTGAAACGGCTGAGATCAACGATCAATTCTTGCGCGGTCTGGTAGCGTTTTTCGCGGTCTTTGGCCATCATCTTGGCAATGATTTGGCACAAATTGTCGGAAAGATTGGGATTTTTTTCGCGCGGTGAAGCGATATCGCCGGTGAGATGCTGGCTGATGATATTTACCACGCTGTCGCCCTGGTAGGGGACTTCTGCCGTCACCAGATAATAAAAAGTGATACCGAGCGAATAGATGTCGGAGCGAATGTCTAAATCTTTCTGGCTCAGCGCCTGTTCCGGCGAAATGTAGTAGGGGGTACCCACCACCATGCCGGTATGGGTGAGCGACATGTCCGAGTCGCTGGTTTTGGCCAGCCCCAAATCGCACAGTTTTGGCTCGCCGTCCTGCGTCAGCATGATGTTCTCTGGTTTGATGTCGCGATGCACGAGGCTGCGACTCTCGGCATATTTGAGAGCCTCGGCTATTTTCAAAATAATTTCGGCCGCTTCTTTTTCGGTGAGTACCCCCACATTCTTGACAACATCTTTGAGCGATTGGCCATTGACAAACTCCATGGCGAAAAAGTAGAGTCCTGCCGACTCGCCAAACGCCAGGCCTTTGACGATGTTCGGATGTTCCATTTCAGTGGAAATTTTCGCCTCGCGCATGAATCTTTTCAGGTAATCGGCGTTGGCAATGAGATGCGGGAACATCACTTTGAGAGCAACAATACGGTTCATACTGTCGCGTGCCTTGTAGACAATGCCAAGACCACCTTGCCCCAAGGTTTCAAGAATGGTGTAACCCTGGATAATATATTGATTCTGTTTGCCCTGCAACTGGTAGATAGCATTGATGTCGTGCAACGTCATGTAGCCTTTTTCCAGGATGACACTGCTCAATGGTTTGGTCATGCCTGCTGACTCGTAATTTTGCAGGGTATTGAGGCATTCCTCTACCTGCTCGGCGGTAATCTTGTTGTTTTTTTGTGCCAGTTCTTGAAATGCTAAATCATCCGCTGTGGGCATGATGTTCTCCCTACACTTGTTTTTTAGCAAAGCAAAAATAATAGAGGCCGCGGCCTTGCGCTCTAAATTTTTGCTCATGGATGGATTGATGGTATGGATAGTCGCGCTGTCCCGATTCTGCATACACGCAGATAAACCCTTGCTGTGCTCCGAACAATAGCGAAAATTTGGCCGAATAATCGCTCACGTCAGTCGTCAAATAGACTTTTCCCTCCGCTAGCAACAACCGATGAAGTGTAGCGACAAAAGGTTCGTCTAGTAAACGATGTTTTTCATGTTTGCGCTTGGGCCAGGGATCAGGAAAATGGATGAAAAAAGTTGCGATGGTCGCCGGCGGAAACAAAGCAGTGAGTACTTGTTTGGCATCACCCCAGATTACCTGGGCATTTTTTACCCCTTGCCCGGTAATTTTGCTCTGGATATGCTCCACTCTTTTTCGGCGAATTTCAATGGCGATGAAATTGACGTGCGGTTCTTCTTGGGCACGATTGATCAGAAATACGCCTTTGCCGGGGCCTATCTCTATCTTGATAGGATGGTCATTGCCAAGCAATGTTTGCCAATCGGGCAACAACTGCTTGGCTGGTAGGTCACTCAAAATATCGGCCATGAATGGATTCCCGAAACCAGCCCCCGGATGTTCGATGTTCCAGGGGCCTGGCAAAATTTAGGATAGATTGCTCGGTTCTTGTTTCATTTCAGCCTCATAGGCTTCGAGCACTTTTTTCTGGATGAGGTCACGACAATCCGAATTGATCGGATGAGCAATATCCGTATGCAGTTTGCTGCGCCCTGCTTGATATTTTTCGCTTGGCGCGTTCAATCCTCCCCCACAATCGTTGCAAAATTTAGCATACAAATGGTTTTTGCCACCGCAGTGAGGACAACGTTCCATGATTTTTCTGCTCGGCATAGCCACGAACATTCCTTTGGCGCCCTCAACAATTTTGAGATCACGGATCACAAAATTGTTGTCGATCGTGAGGCTGCAGAAAGCCTTGAGACGATCACGGTTCGCTTCGACCAGTTTGATTTTGACTTCGGTGATTTCCAAGTTTGCTTCTGCCTTTCTAAATGTAATCAAATGTGATCGCAAGCAAGTACCTTATCTAACAGACCACATTTTACCACCCAGGATTATGTTTTCAAGAACTATTCCTGCCTGCCTTTTGTAGAAAAAAGTTGAGTTGTAGCAACGAAAAACTCTTATACAAGCAGCAATCGTTTTCGCCTTAAATGGCCATTTTACCACCTGCACACGGCAAAGGCAAGAATTTAATCCACATCACCATCACTGAAGACCGTATCTTTTGCACACTGGCGCATCAGACAATTACGGGTAGATGCGTTCGAGCATGCGCGGGAACGGGATGGTTTCGCGGATGTGGTGGATGCCGCAAATCCAGGTGGTGGTGCGTTCGACGCCGATGCCAAAGCCGGCGTGCGGCACCGAGCCGTAACGGCGCAGGTCGAGGTACCAGGAGAACGCCTCCGACGGCAGTTTGTTCTCTGCGATCTTCTTTTCAAGCCGCTCCAGACTGTCTTCCCTCTGTCCACCGCCGATGATCTCGCCATATCCTTCCGGTGCCAGCAAGTCGGCTCCGAGTACGTATTTTTCATCGCTTGGGTCGGGCTTCATGTAGAAAGCCTTGAACGCTGCCGGAAAGCGGGTGACGAAGAGCGGGTTGTCGTGCATGTTGCACAGTATTTCCTCGTGCGGCGCGCCGAAATCCTGCCCCCACGGCAAAGCGTTGCCTTTTTCGGCCAAAATCTTGAGCGATTCGTCGTAGCTGATGCGCGGGAACGGGGCCTTGATTTTTTCGAGTTTGGCTATGTCGCGTTCGAGCACTTCCAGATCCTTGCGGCAATCTTTGAGCACACAAGCGACGATGTAGCAGATCATCCGCTCTTCGCACTGCATGACATCTTCGAGCGTGCCATAGGCGATCTCCGGCTCCACCATCCAGAATTCCATGAGATGGCGGCGGGTCTTCGATTTTTCGGCCCGGAAGGCCGGGCCAAAACAATAGACTTTGCCAAATGCCATGGCCGCCGCTTCCATGTAGAGCTGTCCGCTCTGGCTCAAGTACGCTTTCTCGTCGAAGTAGTCAACTGCAAAGAGGGTAGTCGTACCTTCGCAGGCGGCAGGGGTAAAGATCGGTGCATCTATCAGCACAAAGCCGTCGTTGTCGAGAAAGTCACGGATCGCCTTGATGATGCGGGCACGTATGCGCAGAATAGCATGCGTCTTGCGCGAACGCAGCCACAGGTGGCGGTGTTCGAGCAAAAAGTCAACGCCATGCTCTTTAAGCGCAATAGGGTAGGGCTGGCTTTCCTGTACGATCTCGACGTGTTTGACCGACATTTCATAGCCACCTGGCGCGCGTTTGTCTTCACGCACGACACCGCGCACGACGATGGAAGATTCCTGCGGCAGGTGGTCGCAGCGGGCAAAGAGGTCGTCAGGGACATCCCCTTTGCCGAGTACCGCCTGGACAATGCCGGAGCCATCGCGCACTTGCAAAAACTGAATCTTGCCTTTGGATCGCTGGTTGTACAGCCACCCCTTGACAGTGACTTCCTTGCCTATATGATCCTTGAAATTGGCAATAAAAACCTGATCTGACATGTGATGTTATCTCCTGGTCAAATTTTGTTTTTTTAAACTATTTCTCTTGATTCGCTCATTTCAATCTGCATCTACTTTACAACGAAGTCTGCAAATTCTCAATGTTTTTTTCAGGCGTATACAAAACGAGGAATGGCATTTTCTCTTGACAGGAAATTGCACTTGATGTACTATAAGGACAAGAACAAACAACTTCTTATTTCCTTTTCCTTCTTTTTTTTGGAAAGGCGATGTAATGGTCAAATATTCATGGTTAGTGATGTTATTTCTATTGACTTTCCTGGCGCTCCCTCATGCGCAGGAAGCAAAATCGAAGCAAGAACAAAAGAAAGATGTTAATACTCAACAGTGCCCTACCACTATGATAGGGAAGCAGATTTTGGGGGATATGCATCCTCAAAATTTGCATAAGGTAGGCCAATATCTGCGTAAAATGGCCAAATTGTGGCATAATATGCCACAAGAGGCCAAAGAAAACAAACTGGATCAGTTGCTGGGCCACGGCTCTCGGCTGTATCAGCATGTGCAGAATGTCAAATCTGCCAAACAGACGCCACGCAAACCGCACAAATTTGTCATGCAAACTAAAGACGGTCCGCTTACCGTTGAAGTTGAAGTGCTGAAACAACAGGGCAAAGAGCATCATACGGCGGTGAAGAATATTGTGAAAAATATTGTTAACCACATTGCTGCTCAAGAAAAAAAAGTCGCTCCGCAGCAGGAAAAAGATAAAAAAACCGCTGCCAAAAAATCCGCTTGCAAAAAAGACGGCGTTTGCAAATCCAAGACACCCTGCAAAAAATGTAAAACCGCTGCAAAAAAGATGGCCGCCAAGCAGCATGGCAAACCTTGCCACAAGATGGCCGCCAAGCAGCATGGCAAACCTTGCCACAAGATGGCCGCCAAGCAGCATGGCAAA
>JAGVGO010000016.1 GCA_020057085.1 Planctomycetota bacterium
AAGTCGCCTGCGTGTCGTCACGCAGGTAACTTGCCGCCTTGGCCTCCAGCAGCGCCATGCGTGCGAACAGCACCGCCATCACCGACAGCACCATCATCATCGCAATCACAAAAATCGCCGCCATCCCTCGGTAATTGCTAGGCTTGGTCATGCAAACTCCCTTTCCCTTTATTCATTGGCCTGTTGAATGATTTTGGCTTTTACTTCCTCACTCAACCAAAAACCTAAAACGACCAAACGGTCTAACAGTGGAGCTACTGCCGGAATGTAGCCTTTCTGTTTTGCTTTCAGTAAAACTCCTGCTGTACCCGTAATTTTCAAATTTTGCAATTTTGCCACGCTGCGGGCTAAACCATCGTCCAGAATCACCAAGCAGTCAGGTTGTTCCAAAGCCAACGCCAGTACCTCGGCTTCGCCAGGGCCTAAATCGGTGATCAGGCCGATCAACCCAGGTACGGTTACACTTAGTACTTTGATCCAGGCGTAATTTTTGACATCCGGGACATCGTCGCCTTGTGATTCTCCGGCCTTCAGTTCTTTGACCACAGCCAGGGGAACGATAATCTGCCGGTAAAGTTTGGGCAATAATTCCAAATGGCCGAGGCGATACAGATACAAAAGCGGTGTGGTATTGGTAATAACCAGTTCAGGCATTACGGACATCCTCCGTCAGTTCTGTTTCGGTCAGATCGAAGATGGAAACTCGATACCGGCTTAGTCGCTGGAGAAAGCTGACTCGCGGGATGCCCGCCAGTTGAGCCGCTCTACCGGATGACAATTTGCCAAGCTCATAAAGTTTGGCGGCGGCGGCCATGCGGATTTCTTGCGAAATTTCGGCCGGTGTCTCTTTGAGCGATAAGAGTATCTCTTCGGGCAGCTCGAATTGTATGGTTTGCATAAAATTCCTCCTTAAATTTCCCCGCAGCCGTAGGTGAAAGCTACGGAACAAAGGCCCTACCGCCATTCCACATACCGCACCCCCGTAGAGTACGTCACCGTTAGGTCGTCGAGCATTGACGCGGAGACGACCGGCCTGCCGGGAGTGCAGGTAAAGCTTGCTTGCCAGAACAGGCGGCTGGACATTGGCAGATCCACGCCATTGGCCGCGGCCTGGGTGAATGGGCCGGCAAGCGTGCGACCCTGGGCATCGTGTAGCGAAATCGAGATGGAGCCTTGGGCAACGTCCCCCCGGTCGGCAAAATCCACGCAATCTTGTGGGCGATACTCGGTCCAGCGCAGGCCACCGAGATGCACGTTGCCAGAGGCGGTAGCGGGCAGTTGGAGCGTGCCAGCATAGGTGGCATCCTGTTGCTGGTAACGACCGGCCTGGTAAATCTGCTTAGTGAGGCTGGTCGCGGCATCGGGGTTAGCCAAATCGTTGAAGAACTGGAGGTTGGCATAGGTGCCGTTGGAGGGGCAGGTGAGCAGCACTTTTTCGGGCGGAGCGAGCGGATTCGGGTTGGGGCGGCGGTATTGCACCTGTCCGCCCAGCTCATAGCTTAGGGAGTTGGGGATGATGTTTAAGGCTAGATATTCCTGGAGCTGAGGATTATCTTTCAGTTCCCATTGGCGTTCACTAGAACACACTGCACTTTTGCCTTGCAAATACTGAGCGATGATAGCTCGTACCTTTTGCTCGGCAGAGTTGGTGGCTACGGGCTGTTTCTCACTATTTCCTGAATAACTTTCTTGGGCATTTTCGTACAACTGCCATAAATATTGGAAATAACTTTTTTTAGTTATAGAATATGGTAATGTTACTGCTGTCCCAGTGTCCGTCAAAAACGCATTCCATCCAGACACTTCTTGCATAGATATACCATTGGCAAAAGTATAACCTAGAGGTAGGTTTTTACTAAGATAGGAAACCCATAACAAGTCCTGATCTACTTTAGAAGTAGAGCGATTGGAATCATACATGCTAATACCATATTTAAGATTTATAGGCAAAAGCCGTACAAGTGCATTTCCCGCAGATTCGTACCAGTCGTCGTGTTGAGTACAACCCAAATAGTGTATCGTAGCATAGGGCGCTTCCTCTATTTTTAGGGATGAGTTTTCCCCAATAAAATATAACATGCATACTTTTTGATTGGTTCCAGGAACATATATTGAACCAGGCTCAAATAGCATCAGTTCAAAGATCGACACCCTTCTCCACACCTCCTCGATCTTCTCATTGACCTCCATGCCCACCTTGCCCTTGTTCCAGTAGAGCGCGAAAAACAGCCAGCGGTTGCGTTCTATTCCCGATGGCATGATGAGCGTGAGTTTGATCGGCTCTGGCTTGCCCACCGCCTCTTTGTCCCAGACAAACAACGTCAGCCGCGCCTGGTTGTCGCCTAGCGGGCATAGCATCCGGCTCTCGTTATGCACCTGGAACAGCTCGTCTTGCCCGGCCACATTCGCGTCTATCAGCGAATGCGGGCGTGCCCAGGTGTCGAGGATGTCCCAATTGGGCTTGTACCAAAAGCACAGCATGTTGGTGCTCTTTTTATCCTTCACCGTCAGCCGCGCCTGCGCATCGGCGATCACGTTGCCAATGTCGGCGAAAACGCCGTCGCGCATCTGGTAGCCAGCGGTATCCCACTGTGGCAGCGGCTTGCTGAAGGCCGTACCCTTCGCCGCCGTATCGAGCGGTGCCAGGGACAGATAGCCGTCGGCGCGAAACTGGGCGGCCTTGGCCGCGATTTCGGGATAGGTACAGGTCGCAGTGGATTGTGCCGAGAGCATCCCATTTTCCAAATCACGCTGGCTGCTTAGTTTATGCTGATCAAAGAGCTGGACGATCACCGTTTTTTCCGGTGTCGTCGCCGTAATAGCATTGCCCGCCACCAGCCGCGACAGGCTGGCGATTTCAAAATAGCCTGTGGGCTGAAAGCAAAACTCCGTGGTATAGGTGATGAGATCGCTTTTGTCTATGCGGTGGAATAAGCGTTTGGGAGTGTCACCCGTCGTCGTCCACAGCGGATACAGGTAGCTGTTGGGAAAATCACAATTGTAGCCGTTGAGGTTGGCGTTGGGATTGGCATTGGCCCAAACCAGCGCGGCTTGCTCAGGAGTCAGACTGTTGTCCACGATCAGAGTTCGGAGAAACTGCGCCACATCTTGCCAGGAGAGAAACGCCTTATGCAGCCGTTGGGTGATGATCTTTTGCGCCACTGTTTTCGCGGTGCTGAGGGCGATGCTCACATATTCGAGCCGATCCCACTGGTTCTTCAGACTCGCAAACGGCTCGGTGTTGCCGGTGAGGTAGTTGGTAAACGCCTTGTCGGCCAACGTTTTCTGGCTTTTCAGATAAGTTTCGTCATTCGCCAGCAGTTCCAGTTTCGACTTGTCCTCGTCATTGTTGACAAACCCCGGTCGCACCACCCGCGCCTTCAGCCCGTTCAGACAGGCCACCAGCACTTCCATCGGCGCGGTGTTGATGTTGACCGCCGCTCTTGGCTCCAGGGCAATGCGCTCATAGCGAATGGGCTTTGTCAGCGTCGGCGTGTTACCTGCTTGCCATTGCGGCAAAAGATTCTCCGGCGCGGCTTCCGGCGGCACGATGTCGTTCTGGCTGTACGGCGGCTTGATCGTGGTCGGATCGGCCCAACCGTAAGCTGTCACCAGCGGCATCAGCAACACCGCGATCTCTGGCGGCAGGCTGGCCTCCAACTCTCGCTGGGTAAAGTTGCCTTTGGCCGTAACGTCATTGATGCACTGCGGAACCCGCTCCCAAGGCAACTTAGGATGCGTTTGGCGCAGCAACTGCACCAGCGTGTAGACCATCCGTTCGGTTCCGGGGCGCGGCGGGTGCTTTTCCTCATCGGCCAGCGACGGGATGGGCACGGTCAGGTCGCTATTGAGGCTGCGCAGCACCTCGGTCTGCAAGTTGATGAGCGGCACACGGCCCGACATATCCTCAACTTTCAGTGAATACAGCACCTCGCCGCCTGTCGCCGCGAGTTTGCCAGAGTAGGCGTATGTCTTGTCGCCACTCGTCCATTCGCCTTGCATAAACGATGGGTTTAGCGCATCCGCCAAAGGACAGGCGTAGGTGTCGAGCACGCCATTGCCGTTGACATCCTCAGAAATCCCACGGCTCAGGTCAATATCGAGCTTACCATTGCAATTGCTGTCTTCGCCGCCATAGTACCAGCGCGGCACCACCGGC
>JAGVGO010000148.1 GCA_020057085.1 Planctomycetota bacterium
GCCAAGGGCTAGAAGCGACCGAAGGCGCATAGCCGTAGCTCTGTAACTGAGGGCGTGACGACGCCATTGGTCAAAAGATCAAGTAAGTTGTAAAGGTTACTTTTTTACAGCGACTAGCTGGCAGGAGTTACGGCTATGGAACATGGCGAATCGTTATTGATCGAACATCTGAAAAAACAAAAAAAACAATTGGTCAGCCAAAAATCATGGCCGGAGGTGCTGAAAATTTTGGAGCAGATGCTGGATTTAGCCCCTGAAGAAGGAGCATTCTGGCAGGAGAGAGCGTTTTTGTTGCTGTATCTGGAACAATACCCTGAAGCTTTGACATCTTTTGCCAAAGCCAAAGAACTGTTTCCTTTAGCCCATCATGTCTGGGAAGGGGCGGAAAAGGCACAAGCCAACAAAAGCATCAGCGTGGAAGAATTGGAAAGACATCTGGATAGTGAATTTGCCAAGCAAATGGCACTTGGCGAACCGAGCAACAAGAAATTCGGCCGCTATCAAATCCGTGCCGAGATTGGGCACGGCGGGATGGGCAAAGTGTACCGCGCCTACGAACCTTCTTTGAAACGGGAAGTGGCGCTAAAAACCGTACTCAAAGGAAGCGATGCCTTACTCGTAAAACGCTTCAGCAAGGAAGTGGAAACCATGGCCAAGCTGTCGCATCCCAATATCGTCAAAATCTTTGACGTGGGCGAGGTAGACGGGATACCTTATTTTGCTATGGAATTTATCGCTGGCAAGGGGCTAGACCAGTTGCTCAAAAAAGAGCGACTGGGCGTACAACGGGCTGCCGAAATCATGCAAAAGGTGGCGCTGGCCATCCAGCACGCCAACAGCAAGGGTATTTTGCATCGCGACCTCAAACCTTCCAACATCATGATGGACCTTTTGGGGGAACCCAAGGTCATGGACTTCGGCCTGGCTTGCGATGCCAACAGCACGCTGCGTCTGTCGCAGACCGGTGTAATCGTCGGGACGCCGGCCTACATGTCGCCGGAACAGGCGCAGGGCAAAAAACGTTTGATGGATGAACGCAGTGATGTCTATTCACTTGGCGCTGTTTTCTATGAAATGCTCACTGGTCAACCTCCTTTTCGCGGCGGCTCCAGCCAGGAAATTTTTGAACGACTTTTGACCGAAGATGCCGTGCCGCCAAGCCGCTTATCGCCCAGTCTCCCTAGAGCGCTCGACCAAATTTGCCTCAAGGCGCTGGCCAAAGAAAAAGATTGGCGTTACCGGAACGCCGAGGAACTGGCGCAAGATATCGAACGCTTTCTCGCGCGCCAGGAAGTATTGGCCAAAACGCCCGGCCTCTACTACAGAACCGTGCGTTGGCTCAGACACAACCGAGCACTTGCCGGATTGCTCGCCGTGAGTTTCATCCTGGCTGTGACGATGTTCACCGTGGGTTTATTATCCTGGCGCGGGCAGAAAACCAAAGCACAGGAGTTACCTCACCAGTGGCAGACACAAACTAGCAGTGAAAAGAGCAGCAGCGAGGATGGCCCCGAATACACGCATCAGGGGAAGGCACCTGAAGGTTGTGAACCGGGCCAGCGCAATGAACAAAATGAACAAACACACATCCGGCTCGGCCTGGACTATTACCGCGCGCGCAAATTCAGCGAAGCTGTCAATGAATTCCGGCAGGCAACGGAGTCAAATCCACAGTCGGCGCAGGCTTATTTCTACCTTGGCAGAGCCTATCTCGACCAAATGAAATGGGCAGAAGCGATTGCCGCATTGCAAAAAGCGGACGCGCTCACACTGCAGAAATCGCCCACCGTTTATTATTATCTGGGCATGGCTTACGAAAAGAATTACCAATTGCATGATGGCATGGCCTCGTACCAAAAAGCAATCGCGCTCAACCCCAAGCTGGGTACAGCCTACTGCCGGCTGGGTGGCCTTTATCTGCAGCAAAAACAATGGGATGACACTATAAGAGTGTTGTCGGCGGGACTTCCGTACCATCGCTGTAGCACGGCGCATTACAATTTAGGCATAGCCTATATGCGTTTGCAGCAGCCAGGCGAAGCTCGCAAAGCCTTTCTCGAATGCAGCCGCCTGCAGCCCAACTTGCCGGAAGTTTACTACAACATGGGGTGCCTCTGTCGAGATATCGGCGATCAAGAACAGGCGCGCCTGCATTTTGCGAAATATTTGCAATTGGCTCCCGGCGGCAAACAGGCAGCAGAAGTAAAGAAGTGGTTGGCAGAAGAGAAAAAATGAAGTTGGCGGGTGGTAAACGCCTTGGTTTTGACTACCTTTCTCCCTGAACGCAGCAAGGTAGCCATCGCCCCTCTTTGCCTGAAGGTATATCAATCTTCAGCCTTGGTGTAGTACAAACCGTTCCTAAAAACATAAATCGTAAGGCTCTGGAATTCTCGATAAATTTGTGGTACCTTTGTAGTGAGGCTACAAGTTTGTGTTCTCGTGGGAAGATGCCAAATGGGTCAACGTAAAGAGGAGCAAAAGATGGTAAAAGCGATTTATACAAATGGTGTTTTTCGTCCGCTGGTTCCCGTAAATTTGCCAAATGGTTATGAGGTCGAGATTGACATAGCTCAACCAAAACCAAGGCGTTTTCTGACGGATGCCGACTTGGCGAAACGGGATTGCCCGTTTCCCCCAGAACCGGAATGGCAAGCCGAGTGGGAAAAATGGGAAAGGCAGCAAAAAAAGTGACTCTGGAACAACGGCAAATTTATCTAGCCAAAGCTCAGTATCGGCAGTGTCAGGATATTCGCCCTTGTATCGTTGTAGCGGTTATGCCAGAAGCCGACAAAGTAAAAGTAGCGTTGCTATCTTCGGCTTTGGGTTTGTACAATCCCCAGCATGATTTTCTTATACCAGCGACCCACCCCGATTTTGCAGCTACCGGACTACGGAGGACATCTTATGTGGCAGACATCGAAGATGCCTTCTGGGAGACGACGCCAGACAATTTAGGAAAAAAACTTGGAGAACTTACTGGCCAACTGGCTACCGAATTTGATACGTGGCTCAGGTAGCCCAAGGCACATGCGAGGAGCGTGGTGAGATGGAAGTGGGCAAAAAAAAGAATGGAGATGAGCGGATTCGAACCGCCGACCTCTACCATGCCAAGGTAGCGCTCTCCCAATTGAGCTACATCCCCATTGCGATTACAATATTACTATATCAGGTCTTATTGGCCGTGTCAAGTCTTTTTTTGGGAAAAACGCATGAAAATTTTAATCGCGCCTGCCCCCTATAAAGGCAGCATGACCGCCAGCAAAGCGGCTTCCTGCATTGCCGCGGGTTTGCGTGAAGCACTGCCCAATGCACAACTGATCATCTTACCCGTAGCGGATGGTGGCGAGGGTACGGTAGAAGCCCTGGTCGCCGCAACCGGTGGCCGCATGGTTCACCAGAAAGTAGACGGTCCGCTGGGCGACACGGTGGAAGCCTCTTATGGGCTGTGTGACGATGGCACCACTGCGGTGATCGAAATGGCCGCGGCTTGCGGTCTTTCTTTACTGCACCTGGACGCGCGCAACCCTCTGCTCACTAGCAGCTACGGCGCCGGCCAGATGATAGCGGACGCCGCAGGGCGCGGGGTACGCCGCGTCATTCTTGGCGTGGGCGGCAGCGCCACCGTGGATGGTGGCGTTGGCCTGGCGCAGGCGCTCGGCATCCGTTTTAGCGACGAATATGGAGAAGAGGTGCGGCGTGGCGGGCAGGGACTTCTGGAGGTCGTCGCCAACGACGCTTCGCACATGCTGCCGGCGATACGCGACATCGAGTTCCTCGTCGCCTGCGATGTCAATAATCCGCTGCTCGGCGCGCAAGGGGCGGCACAAGTGTATGGGCCGCAGAAGGGCGCTACGGCGGAGATGATAATGGTGCTGGAAAAGGGGCTGGCCAATGTCTGCCGGCTGCTGGAACAACAGTGTGGCAGAGAGCTGGCGACTGTCCCTGGCGCCGGCGCTGGCGGCGGCTTACTCCTGCCGCTTCTCGCTTTTGCTCGCACCCGGATAGAGCCTGGCAGTGAAATTGTCCTCACCGCCTGCCAGTTCACTCGCTGGCTCAGTGGCTGCGACCTCGTCATCACCGGCGAAGGCCGCCTGGACAACCAGAGCGTATTCGGCAAAGCGCCGGTCGGTGTGGCACGCGAAGCAAAAAAACAAAATATCCCGGTGATCGCCCTGGCCGGTTCCATCGGCAATGAGGCGCAGGCAGTACACCGTGAAGGCATCACCGCTTTTATCTCGGCTCTGCACGTTCCGGTCAAAGAAAGCGACCTGGCGGAACGTGGGCCGGTCATGCTCAAAGAAAGCGCACGCGAGCTGGGGTATATTCTCAAATTGGCCGGGCAGCTGCGGAAGGGATGCGATGCTTTTTTCTGAACAACATGTTTCTCTTTGAGCGAGCAGCGGCTACATATGCGTGTTATTTTTGTTGGGAACTAAAGGCACGCAAGAAGTTTGCGGTATCATAAAATTCGCGAAATTTTACCACTTTGCCCTGACTCAGATTGAAAACCATGACCCACTCGGTGTCAAAAGTACGACCGGTCGCTACGGAACGGCCGGTTTCCTTCCCTAGCACTACCACAGTATCACGGTCACTGAGAAATTCCTGCGGTGAGAATGTGTCGAATTTTAACGCCTTGGCGATAATGTCAAAGAATTCCTCCACCTGCGCCCGCCCACGCCGTACTCCAGTGCCGGGAATCTCTGCCGGGCCAAACGATTGCCATTCGATATCTTCGGCACAGGCGTCTACTATCGCGCGAGCATCGCCACGCTGAAAGGCAGCGTACATGCCTTTTACGATCTCGACATTGGTCGAGCGATTTTCTTTAGTAAAAGAGGCGATATCCTTGAACTCTACCAGCAAGGCATGCACCGTCGTACTCCCAATATTTTCTACGGCATGGGAGAAGCCATCCTGCAAGATCGCCTCGCCGGCTTTGCCTTCGAGATCACGTGATGTTCCATCCGGGAAAATGAATTTTGCCTTGAACGAAGTCAGGAAATAACTCAAGGTAGACGGGTGGGAATGCATGACCGCTTTTTCTCCAGGCTTATAGAAAACATCCACTACCCGCACGCGATCATTTTCAAAGATTGCCTTATAATTTCCCGCTGCTATCTTTACCGGATCGACGGTGTCCGCTACAGCACAGCATTTGCCGGTTTTGGCCTGCTTGAGTTCAACGATCAGGGCAAAAAGTTCGGTACTGCCAATATTCTCCACGGCATGTGCCATGCCATCCATAAACTTCACCTGTCCTGCTTTGAGTTCCATGTCCATTGTTTTACCATCGCCAAAAGTGTGTCGGGTCTTAGAGTCTGTGAAAGAGTATGCGAGAAAGGTGGGGTGGGAATGCATGGGTTCTTTTTCCCCTGGTTTGATATGCACTTCATATGCCCGCATCTCATCGTTGTTCATGAATAACTTTTTGATGTGTGGCTCCTGGGCCACCGCTATGGTGAAGCAAAAACTCGCTAGCAAAATTGCGACACAAAGCGTAGGTATGGATTTTTGTAGATTGTAGCTTGTCATTTTTTTCTCCTTGTGCATAGGTGCTTTATTTGTTTTTTGAAATACGAACAAAAATGTCGTATTTTGTATGTCACATTATACTGCACTTCGCGGGGAAATAGCAAGAAAAAAATTCTCCACGGCTTTGAATTGCAAGGTTTGTGCCAGGTGCAACGGTTACAGAGATAATCTGTCTCCACTATGCCCGCATTTGCTTGCTTTCCCGTTATTCGCGTCGCCTGTTGCCTACCACCGTCGGTTTTCTGCGAAAAATATTTGACTCAACTATCTGTTCTTGCTATGCTATTCCTTGCAGGCTCGGTTTTGCCGCAACCGTCGCAGCCGTTTGCCTCATTCCACGAGTCGCGTGAGGCATTGGCGCTCCACGATGCTAGAAAAAGGCTGCCGCGAGTTTGAGATGAGCGAGGAGATAATGAAAAAATTACAAACAGTGCGGGCAGATGCGGAAGGGATGTGATGCTTTTTTCTGAACGAGTGGAAGCGGTGCTGGCATCTTTTGGCGTCCCCCCTGATACCAAGGCCGCCTTGTACGATCTCTACATTCAGATGGGGGAAGATACAATCGCAGCATTTGCCGAGCTGGCCGAAACGGTCGGCGGCCCGGCCCAGGTGCGACCGGAACATATGTCACGACTGCGTTCGCTCGTAGCGGCCGACTATCTCCGGCGCAACCACGCCTTGTGGCTGGCCGGCAAACCGACGCCGAGCTTTTATTTACCGAGACTGTGGCAAGGGTATGCCAGCGGTTTTTTTTCGCCACTGTGCCAAATCGGCAGCGAGAGCGACGCCTTTGCCTCTGCCGTAGGCGGCATGGCGCAAAAGATCGCCGGCAGTGGCCAGCCAGTGCCGGCAGGTATTCTGCTGCTCGGCAAAAACAGCCATTACTGCGGGCGCGACAAGACCATCTCCTGCGATGTGGTGTGCGGTTGCCTTGACGACGCCCTGCGGGTAAGTGCGTGCGCCGGGCGACACCACACTGTCCCCGGTTCACTTGGTGCCACGAGTGGCAGCTTTGACAGCACGGCACGCCTGGCGCTCATCTGGGAAATCCAGCCGCATGTCTACAAACCCAGCGCCGAGCGCAATCAGGACATCAACAAGATCTATCGTCGCCACCGCAACTGGCATATCACGACACTCGTAGCGGCCATCCACTGGCTTACCACCAGAGAGAGCACCATTTTCATCCTGCGTGGCGAAGCGCTGCGCCCTACTCACGAACTCAACAAAAACGAGCCGATGAGCGATGCCATCATCGCTCTGCACGAACAGACCGTCCGCCGTGTCGTCAGCGGCATGGGCCTGCGCCTCACTGAGCCTTTAGCCAATGCCGGCGAGCGGCTGGCGGAAAATGGCCTCGTCAGCGGTGTCCTCGATAGTTTCATCAAAGAAGCGGGGGCCGCCGCCGCTCTCTATCGTGTGGAAACTTAGACCTTGGCAAAAACTCGGTCACGAAGCGCGTGGCTTGCTCATGGGCAAACTGCTCCAACGACAGGTGCGGTTAGCTCAACTCACTAGTTAGTGCCTAACAATCATTCAAAGGATTTTGCATGAAAAAAATTTTTATATGTCTGCTTCTCATCGCCGCTATAGCCAGCGGTGTATATTATTGGCAATACAAGAAAACAAAGCCACAGGATGAGTCGCCCAAACCGAAGCTGGTCAAAGTCGAGAGAGGCGCCATAGTCTCCGTGGTAGACACTACCGGCAAAGTGGTGTCGAACCGTGATGTCGAAATCAAGTGCAAAGCCAGCGGCCAGGTGATAAAACTGCCGTTTGAAGTGAGCGATGCGGTCAAGGAAGGAGAACTTCTGGTGGAACTGGACCCCATGGATGAACAGAGGGCCGTGCAACGCGCCGATGTGACGCTTGCCGCCTCCAAGGCCAGGCTGGAACAGGCGCGTCAGAATTTGCTCGTGGCCCAGATGCGCCTAGCCATTGCCAAGAAGAAAACGGCGGCTGATTTGCGGGCAGCCCAGGCGCGTGCCAGCGACACCAGCGCCAAAGTCAAACGACTGTCGGACCTGTTGCGCAGTAACCTGACCAGCAAGGAAGAGTACGAGAGCAGCGAAGCCAACGCCATTGATGCGGCCTCTGCTCTGGAACGAGCGCAGATCAGCATCGAGGATCTCAAAGCCGACGAGATGGCGCTCGAACTGAGACAAGAAGACATCAAGCTGGCTGAGTCCCAGGTGAAGTCGAACGAAATTGACCTTTCCCAGGCGCAGCAACGCCTGAGCGAAACCAAAGTGTATGCGCCGATCAATGGCGTTGTGTCTGTGAGTACGGTGCAGATTGGCCAGATCATTTCATCGGGCATCAGCAATGTCGGCGGTGGCACCAGCATGTTGACGATCTCAGACCTTTCACGTATCTTTGTTGTGGCCTCGGTGGATGAAAGCGACATTGGCCAGGTGCAGGAGGAGCAGACTGCGCTCATTAACACCGACGCCTTCCCCGACCGCTATTTCCGTGGCAAAGTCGTACTCATCGCCACCAAGGGTGTCAGCACCGCCAATGTCGTGACCTTCGAGGTACACATCGAAGTCCTGAGCCCCAACAAATCGTTGCTCAAGCCAGAAATGACTGCTAACATCAAGATTGTCTCTGCGCAAAAAGAAAACACCCTGCTGGTTCCTGCGGAAGCCGTATATCTGAAGAGCGCGGAGCGAAATCTGGTGGCGCAAGTGGAATCTTTCCAGAATGCCGAAAAGTCGGGCAACTTGTCTGCCAATACCGGCGACGGTCGCAGAGAAGGTCGGGGCAGGAAAAAAAGGCAGGATGAGCAGGAGGACAGCAAAAAGCTCGCGGATGCCCAACCACAGCAGCCAAACGCAACTGCGCCCAAAGACGACAAAGATTCGCAGGACAGCAAAAAGAATAGCCGCAAAAGAGGACAATATAAACCGCGCAAAAATTTTGTCCTGCTCATGCAAGATGGAAAAACAGAGGAACGTGAGGTAGAGGTCGGCATCAACGACGGCACCCGCACGGAAATTTTGACTGGGCTTGCCGAAGGCGACGAAGTGGCCGTCGAAAAAGGGCGGTCACAAAGCCGCTGGCAAAATGATATGAACGTGATGCGTGCAACAAGGATGATGGGTGGAAGAGGGCCGCGCTAATGATCCAGCTTGCATCAGTGGTAAAAAGCTATTTTATTGGTGGCAGCAGTCTGCGTGTCCTCGATGGCATCAGCCTGCACATCAAGCCTGGCGAAATGGTCGCCATCATGGGGCCTTCCGGCAGCGGCAAGTCTACCCTGATGAATATTCTGGGTTGCCTTGACCGCCCCGATGCAGGGCAATATCTCCTGGAAGGAAAGGATGTCTCAAAACTGTCGAAAGATCAACTGGCAGAAGTCCGCAGCCAGCGCATCGGCTTCGTCTTTCAAAGCTTCAATTTGCTGCCGCGAGTGACCGCTTTGGAAAACGTGGCGTTACCCCTGCTCTATGCCGGTAATACCGGCGGCTCCGCACCCACGGAACGCGCCAAAGTGGCGCTCGAAGTGGTAGGGCTTGCCGATCGCATGCACCACGAACCAAATCAGCTTTCCGGCGGGCAGCGCCAGCGCGTTGCCATCGCGCGTGCCATCATCAACGATCCGGCCATCATTCTTGCCGACGAACCGACTGGTAATCTGGACAGCAAAAGCGGCAAGGAGATATTGCAACTGTTCACGAATTTTCACAACCAGGGGCGTACCATTGTCGTCGTCACCCACGATCCGGAGGTGGCACAATATTGCAGCGGACGTATTTGCCTGCGCGACGGGCGAGTGATCGAACGCAAGGAAACAGCGGCTTAGCCCGTAGGAGAGCAACATGTTATTTTGGGCAATCATCAAAGTAGCGCTGAGAAGCCTCTTTGCCAATAAACTCAGGTCGTTTCTGGCGATGCTCGGCATCATCATCGGTGTCGGAGCGGTCATTTCCATGTTGGCGCTGGCTACCGGCGCGAGACAAAAAATCATGAAGCGAGTATCGTCGCTCGGCACCAATTTGCTCATCGTGCAGCCCGGACAGCGCGGGTTTCATGGCGTGATGTCAGGTTCTTTTCAGAACCTCAAGCTGGAAGACGCTGTAGCCATCCTGGAGAAAGTGCCAAATGTGGCGCAGGTGTCGCCGGTGGTACGCAGCAGCTTCCAAATCAAATATTTCAACAAAAACACGCGCTGCTCGACCATAGGCGCAGATACTAGTTTTTTTGCGATGAGAAGCCTTGTCGTCGAAACTGGCCGCGTCTTTACTCAAGGGGAAGTGGATCGCAAAGTGAATGTTGCCGTGCTGGGGCCGGCAACGGTGAAAAATCTCTTCGACACTGGCGACCCTCTCGGCAAGACCATCAAGATCAACCGCGCCAATTTCGAGGTGATTGGTGTACTCAAATCGAAAGACGAGCGCAATGACGACCAGATCATCATCCCCTACACCAATGCCATGAAAAAACTGTTGGGCATTACCTCTATCCATGAAATAGACATTCAGTCGAGCAGCAGCGAAATGTTGAGCGAAGTACAGGACGCCACGACCAAGCTGCTGCGCAAACGCCACCGCATAAACGAGGGGCAGCCCGAAGATTTTTCCATCCGCAACATGGCCGACGCCATCAGTATGGCCTCCGATTTCACCAACATGTTCACCTTCTTGCTCGGCGGCATCGCCAGCATCTCGCTCTTGGTCGGCGGCATCGGCATCATGAACATCATGCTGGTCACGGTCACCGAACGCACACGGGAAATCGGCGTGCGCAAAGCCATCGGCGCCAAAGAGCGGCATATTTTGCAACAGTTCTTGATCGAATCGGTGTGTATCAGCGGCTTCGGCGGCATTATCGGCGTAGGTTTCGGCGTAGGCATTGCGCAACTCATCGTCGCTATGGCCGATTTTGCCACCGTTGTCGAACTGCAGAGCGTTCTCATGGCGCTCGGGTTCTCCGCCGCCGTAGGCATTTTCTTCGGCTATTACCCGGCGCTACGGGCAGCACGGCTCGACCCAATTGAGGCTTTGCGTTACGAATAGACAAGCAAAAAGCTTGCAATTTCCCTCTGGCAGTGCTATGATAATCTTGGTTTTTCGGCCTGTGCCGACAATTTACGTAATAAGAAAGAAAGGAAATACAATGCCTGAACAAGCGATAAAAATCAGAATTATGGGCATCAGATGAGGATGCAGTTGTGATGCTCGCGTGGCGAGCATTCTGGAAAAATGCCCCGGTGTCAAATCGGTGAAGGTAGACGCCATGAAATCAACAGCCACCGTAAACGGCGACCCCAACATGAAAGTAGACGATCTGCTCAATGCTTTAAGTCAAAGCGGCAGCTACCGTGGTTCGGTGATCAAATAGGTACACGGGATTCTTTTATGATCAATAAAAAAGAAGAAAAGGCGTTACGCCGCAAACACAGAAAAGAAAAAGATCAACGGCAAAGCAGTAAATCCGGCAATGCCACTATCTATCGCTTGATGAGCAGCGAGGCGCCTCTCCATGGCTGTTGGCTCAACCAGGATTGGCAAGCAGCGGGCTTTGCCTGCGCCCTGATAGTACGTAAAATGGCAACAGGGCTATTGATGTGTGTGATGTTCTGGATGAACACTGCCAAAGGGCAGATGGAGAATTGTTTCGGCAGCATCAATTTGACGGAAGAAGCGTTGCAACGCAACATCCTGCATAGGGAAGGCATGGAATTTTTGCGCGCCGATATAGAATTGGTTAAGGGAGTGATCGCCACGGTAGTCGCGAAAATGGAGGCCAAAGAGGAAGAATTACCTGAACATTACCATGATTGCCTCAAACTGGTAGGCTCTATCGAAAAATATTTGCAGCCGCCAGAGGAGGAAGTGCCGACAACTGCGCCTCCCGAAAAGCCATTGCCCAGCATCGTGTATACCACACCCGACGCCGAGGTCGTAGAAACAGAGTTATTTCAGCTCCCTATGCTTAAAGAGAGCGAAGAGTCGCTGCCAGGCCGACGTCGGTTCGTGTGGTCCGTCCCCAAACGCAAATTTCTTTTTTCCAAAGACGAGACATGCATCCTGGGTTATTTGACTTTGCAAGGAGACAGGCTAGTTTTGGAGGTGGTGGACGAGGCGCAGATAAAATCGCTGCACAGTACACTTATCAAATACCTTGGTACAAACATTTCATGGACAGAAAAATGTCTGAGTTAGGAGCTGTAAATAAATAACCTTTACAAGTTGCGCCGAGATTTTGGCCAAGGGCTAGAAGCGACCGAAGGCGCATAGCCGTAGCTATGTAACTGAGGGCGCGACGACGCCATTGGTCAAAAGATCAAGTAAGTTGTAAAGGTTATTTATTTACAGCGACTTAGTTTGAGAATGTTACATTCACCACCACTAAGTTGTAAAGGTTATTTTTTTACAGCGACTTAAGGGGCAAACATGGAAAAAGTGACTAAATTCGGAATATTAGCGGTTCAGATGGGGTTTGTCTCGCAGGCCAAGGTTGATGAATGTCTGCAAATCCAGAAAACACATGCCGGCAAGGTAGGCCAGGCCTTGCCTATAGGGCAAATCCTGCTGAAGAAGCGATATCTTACGGAACAACAGGTTACCGCTGTTCTGCAGGCGCAAAAACCGCAAGCGGCAACCTGTCCGCGTTGCGGAAAGAGTTTGCATGTACCCCTTAGCGGCAAAATGACAGAGTGCCCAGAGTGTGCCGCTTCTTTGCTGCCCAAGGCACAACCGCAGGCGTCCGGTAAAACGCAGCCACAGCCGACAGTGCCACCGCAGGCAATAGCCAAAACGCAAGTGCCACAGCAACCGCAGGCGTCCGGTAAA
>JAGVGO010000145.1 GCA_020057085.1 Planctomycetota bacterium
AAAAACGACTGGATGCACCGACGCGCGCGAACTTGTCAATGCAAGCAATCGTTTAGCAGATCGCCGGCCTGCGCCGCATTGCGGATACTCTGTGTCCCGCCTTACGCGGGACACGAGTACGAGAGGGCTGGTCTTGCCCTCGTCCCGAACAAAGTGAGGGACAGAGGGTATCACGCGACCACGATTTGTTACCCGACAGGTCAGATAAGGTTGCTGAAAGCTGAAAGGATAATTATGCCACCATTGACCACGGAAAAACCGAAGGCTTTAGCCAAAGATGCCAAACCAGGCGTTGCTGCCAAAAAAAATGTGCCGGACTTTACCCCGAACATCAGTGAGCCACTCGACGACAGAGAAGATAGCAAGACTAACGGCGTCGCAGCGAAGCCGGCTCGCAGCGGTGTTCGCGCCCTGGTAATGTCGGTAATTTTGATCCTGCTACTACAAGCGGCTATATTGTATGGACTTTGGCGCATTGCCCGTGCCACGCCAGCAGCCAATAAGTCTGTGGCTTATGCACACCTGTGGCAGCTATGGGAAAAAATGGCGGAAGATGCGATCAGTGCCGGCACACCCGAACAGGCCATTTTTTTCTATGAAAAACTGCTCGCCGAGCTTCCTGAGTCTCGCCGGAAGACGGAATTGCAACAGAAGCTGATCACTCTCTACGCAGCGACACAACAGCGCCCGAACGACCGCGATCCGGCACATATTTCCGCCAGCCTGTTGCAGCAGGATTTACCCATGGTTTACTTTATCGCCGAACAAGCATATGAGCGAGGTAACTACGCCGATGCCCGACGCCAGTTCTACGAATTTTTGCTGCAGGTAGACCAAGACGAGCAGCATAGCAAACTGCTGATGCAGGCACATCTTCGCATCCAACAGTGCGCTTTACAATTGCTCATCGAACAGAAAAAATGGAATCGGCAGGAGGACCTCATGATCGTCCATGCCCTGGAATTACTGAAATAATAAAGGAGCCCTCAAATGAATCAAGCACTAGCCAATTATCGTAAAACAATGGTCAACACCGCCTCCCCGCTCGAAAACGTCATTGCCGTGCAGGAGCGTTGCCTGCAACACCTGGCCACTCTTGCCCGCAGCATTGAAGAAAATACCCCAGATAAACAGGTCTCTTTGCAAAAAGCGATGGACATTATCCAGGCGCTCGATCAGGAACTCAATTTTAGTCAGGGCGACATTCCGCTCCACCTGCACACCCTTTACGAGTGCATGCTGGCCCAGTTGGCGCAGGCCAATCTGGCCAACGATCCGTCGCCGGTCAAGTTATGCGAACTGTGGCTCGGCGATTTGCTCGCTACCTGGCGTGCTATCCAGAGGCAGGCGCAGTCCGGCACTGTTGCCTCGCCACAGGCTTGAGGAGTAAAATTATGTTGACTTGCTGCCGGCAACTGGTCGCCGTGAGTGATGCGCTCCATGATCTGTTAGAACGCCAGGGTACTACTCCCTGGGAACCGGTGGCAACACTGGTCGCCCGGCAAAACGAGCTGGTAGCCGAGTTGCAACGACTTGCCACGCAGGCCGGAACCGTCACGCCGCCCGTTTCGCCCGGCGAACGGGCGGAACTGCGGGCCATGTTTGCCCGCGCCGTTGCCCGCCACCAACAGATTGCCCAATACTTGTCGCAGGCACAGCAGCAGCTAACCGCTGAAATCAAAGAATGCCAATTATTACACAAGACCACGGGCTGTTACCATGTGCCGTCCGGCCAGACACGCCCGCAACTCGATCAGAAGGTGTAACATGCCAGAACATTTGACGATTGCCCTTATAATTTTCTCGGCGACTTTCCTGGCCGCCGAGGAGAAAAAAAACGACTATGGCCGCTGGCAACCCCCCAAAGGCATGCCGGAACTGTCGCTTGGCTATCTGTTGTTCGTATTCGTCATGATTGCGACGGCGATCGTGTTGGTACTGTGGCTGGCAAAAAAATGGCAAGGTTGCCGCTTTGCCTCGGCGCGCCGGCTTATTCTCAAAGAATCGCTATATCTCGGCAACAAGACATTCCTGCATGCGGTGGAGATTGACGGCCGTCTGGTGGTACTCGGTGTGGGGCCGCAGCCGATCCAGGTGATCAGCGAGGCTGTGCCTCCTGAGTCGTCTGCACCCGACAGAGTACTCGCTGCCGGTTCAGGTAGCAGGAACTCGTTTGTCCAATTCGCTCCCATGTTGCAAGCCGCCGAGATGTCGGCATCATCTGTGCCCCAGCCCGATGTGCCATTGGCGGCTTTGCCGACAAGCGAGGGCAAAACGAGATGAGGCCTCTCGACATCTCTTTTGCTACACTTCTGCTGTTTATCTGTGTTCTCGTGCGCACTTCGGTGTTCGTCATGTTTCTCCCTGTTTTTCCCAAGCAGGGAGCGGCACGCTATGCTAAAATAGGCGTTGTGTTTGCCCTGGCCGCGCTTCTCACCTCTGTGCTCGCCGATAAATTTACGCTTGCCGTTGACTGGGACAGCCGGCTCATCTTTATTGTGTTGCAGGAGATCGGCGTCGGCTGTAGCATGGGGTTTCTCGTCTTGCTGTTCGAAGAAACGCTGTGGAGCTTTGGCACCTGGGTTAGCAATCTGATAGGGCTCGACATGGTGGAAACCCTGGCGCCGGGTATGTCAACCTCCTCTTCGGCGCTGTCGTTCTTTTGCGCCATGCTCGGGCTTGTGATCTTCCTGTGCCTCGACGGCCACCACTTCCTGCTTTTGGTGCTCGTCGCCAGCTTCGACGCCATTCCGCCCGGTAGTTTCGTCTTGTCTCCAGGCCTGTGTCAACTGGCATGGCAGGGCTGGACTGAACTCTACCGCTTCCTCATACTCATGGTATCGCCTTTTCTGCTGCTGTTCACTGTACTCACCGTCGAGCTGGGCATTCTCGGCAAGATGGTGCCGCAAATGAACATCTTCCTCATGGAATATCCGCTACGCCTGGCAGCCGCATTTTTTCTGCTGGCATGGTTTTTGCCTCTCTATGGCCAGAGCATCGAAATGTTGTATACCATGTTGCAGGGACTATTCTATGTTTTGTGGTGAAAAGAGTGCATTATGTCCGAAGACAAGAACGAGCAGGCAACGCCAAAACGGCGGGAACAGGCGGCGCGTCGCGGCCAAATCGTACAGAGCCGCGATCTCAGCAGTTCCCTCGTCTTTCTCGTGATGGCACTCCTCATCAGCCTCATCAGTCCTGCGCTATGGAATGGCGCCGCTGGCATGACACGGCGGTTCTTTTACCTGGCAGCCACCACACGCCATTCCGGCTTTCAAGTAGATTGGCTGTGCGGTGAAACATTTCCACTACTTGCCTCGCTGCTCTTGCCACTTTGCCTTGGCGCCATTCTCGCCATCGTCATGGTGTACGGCCTGCAGACCAGATTTGCCTTGTTCGAGGAACGCCTTACCCCGTCCCTCACCAAACTCGATCCGATACGCAATCTGAGCCACATGTTTTCACCGCAACAGATGCTGCTGCCATTCCTCATCCTCGGCAAAGTGACGGTGATTGTCGCCGTCGCTTATTTCACCTTGCGCCCGGCTTTGCAACGCGCGATCAGCAGCCTGCCAGTAGACGATGTCCTATTTCTCTCCCACCTGTGGCGTACCGCCACGCTGGTCATTCTGCGCACCTCTTTGCTCATGGTGGTACTTGGCGTCATTGACTACAGCGTCCAATGGTGGCGTCACGAGAAAGAGCTGATGATGACACGCGAAGAAGTCAAGGAAGAATACAAACAAGAGGAAGGCTCGCCTCAGATCAAGCAAAAGATACGGCAACGCTTCCAGCAACTGGCACAACGGCGGATGATGACCAAGGTACCGGAAGCAGCGGTGGTGATCACCAATCCGACCACGCTGGCCATCGCCATCAAATACCGACGGCAACAAATGAAATCGCCGCAGGTGGTGGCCAAAGGCATGAACGAAGTGGCGGCGCGCATCAGGATTATCGCACGCGAACACGGCATTCCGCTTATCGAGGATAAGCCTTTGGCACGCGCCATGTACAAAACAGTGGAGATCGGGCATTACGTACCGCCGCAATTTTTCCAGGCGGTCGCCACCATACTGGCCTATGTCTACCGACAGGCACAACAGCATGGAAGAAATGTCCGGGTGTCACCATGAAAAGATTACAACTCCTGCTCATGCAACAGAGCGATATCTTGTTGATCGGCGCAGTGATGGGCATAATGCTCATTCTCATCATTCCGTTCCCGCCAGTGGTCCTCGATTTTCTCATCAGTCTCAATATTTCGCTCAGCATTATGCTCGTGCTCATCACTCTCAATATCCACCATCCGCTCGAATTTTCAACATTTCCCGCACTGTTGCTGCTGACCACGCTGTTTCGCCTGTCACTCAACGTTGCCTCGACTCGCCTCATTTTGTTGCAAGGGTATTGTGGCGATGTAATCCAGGCATTCGGGCATTTTGTCGTCGGCGGCGATGCCCTGGTCGGGATGGTGATCTTCCTCATCCTGGTGGTGATCCAGTTCGTCGTCATTACCAAAGGCGCCAACCGCATCTCGGAAGTGGCGGCACGCTTCATGCTGGATGCCATGCCAGGCAAGCAAATGAGCGTGGACGCCGACCTCAACGCCGGATCCATTACCGAAGCCGAAGCTCATCGTCGGCGCAAAGAGGTGACGCAGGAGGCCGAATTTTACGGCGCTATGGACGGGGCCGGTAAATTCGTGCGCGGCGACGCCATTGCCGGTATCATCATCATCGTCATCAACATCCTTGGTGGCTTCATTTTAGGGATGCGGCGCGGGCTGCCGATAGAAGAGTCAATCCGTACCTACGTCATTCTTACCGTGGGCGACGGCCTGGTAAGTCAGATTCCGGCGCTCCTCATCGCCCTCGCCACCGGCCTCCTCACCACCAAGACATCTTCTGAAGTACATCTGGCACAGGAGTTGCAATCTCAGGTTTTCCACTATCCGCGAGCTATCGCCATGACTGGCATCATCGTCGCGGTGTTCGGGCTGATGCCCGGTCTTCCGATTTTGCCGTTTTGGGGGCTGGCAGCGACCCTCGGCGTGGTGTGCTATGTGCTACGCCGGAAACAGTTGGCACAAGAAGCTGCGCGCGAGGCTGCGCCCAAGGAAGAAAAGCCTCTGGAACCGCCAGGCGAAGAAACGTGGCTTGCCGTTGACCGCATCCGCATCGAGCTTGGCTACAAACTGATCGAACTTGCCGATACCCGCCGCCAGCCGACGCTGATGGATCGTGTGGTGATGCTGCGCGAGCAACTGGCGAAAGAACTTGGCCTCATCGTGCCGCCTATCCACATCGTTGACAACATCCAGTTGCCACCCAACCATTACGCCATCTTGCTGGAAGGGGACAAGGTGGCGGAGACGGCGCTCTACGCCAATTATTTTATGGTGATCGTCAATGGCTGTCAGGACGGCAAGAGCGACAGCAAATTCAAGGAGATGGCCGGCATTGATACGCGCGAGCCGGCGTTCGGCTTACCGGCTAAGTGGGTTGACGGTTCGCAGAAAGAAATGGCAGAACGCGCCGGCTACACCGTCATCAACGAAGTGTCGGTGCTGATCACCCACGTTTCGGAAACGATCAAGCGTAAGGCGCACCAGATATTGTCCCGTGACGACATTCATTTTCTGCTAGACATCACCAAAAAGAAAATGCCCAAACTGGTGGAAGGGGTGGTGCCGGACATCTTCTCGGTGAACGAACTCTTGCAAATACTGCAAAACCTCTTGTGGGAACGCGTGGCCATCCGCAATCTGCCGCGTATTTTGCAGACTCTGGCGCTACACGCCGGCAAGAGCCGCGATGTCAACTATCTCACCGAGCTGGTACGACAAAGCCTGGCACTGACGATTTGTGCCGCACACCAAGGACCGGGCGGAACTCTCCCGGTCATTACCATGTCACCTGATACGGAATATAAATTGCGACAGGCTATTTTGCCGGAAGCGGGCAAACCGCAAGTAAGTCTGTCTCCTGATTTTTTACAAAAGATCGTCACCGGCATCGTCGAGATCAAAGAAAAATATGTAAGCGAAGGCGATCCGGTACTGCTCGTCAACATGGATATGCGTCGCGGCATGCGCGAGTTACTCTATCATACGTTGCCGGACATAGCGGTACTCTCTTTCCAGGAGGTGTTGCAGGTAGCGGAGATCAAATGCATCGGCATGGTGCAGCCGCCCAGATAAAAGAAGGAAAATGATATGGGAACCGAATTCATCACCCACGGCCAGCAGCGAGAAAAAGATGTTTTGCGTTTTCTGCCTATGGTTCGGCATCTGGTCGGCAAAATGGCGATCAACCTGCCCTCCTTCTTCGATACCGAAGATCTGGTAGAAGCCGGCGTCGTCGGGCTTATCGCCGCGGTAGACAGCTACCAACCAGGGTACGGGACAGTGTTGAGTACTCATGTGTACACCAGAGTGAAAGGCGCGATCATTGACGAAATTCGCAAATTTTCCTGTTTTTCGCGCGAATTTCACCAAAAAATGAAAAAATTGCAGGAAAATTATAAAAATTTGGAAGAGAATTTGCAGCGTTCTCCTTCGTTAGATGAACTGGTCGCCGTAATGGGTGTCAGTCACGAGGAGTTGGGTGAACTCCTTACCGCTTTGCACAGTCGTGTGGTACTCTCGCTGGAGCAAAGCATGGAGAATGACGACGGCAAAGAAGATGGTATCATCGCCATGCTGAGTGCGCCGGGCCAGGACATGCCGCAAGACGCCCTGGAACGCGAAGAGATGAGCGAGCGGCTGGCCGAAGCCATCGCACAATTGCCGGAGCGCGAACGCCAGATCATCGTTCTCTACTATTACCAGGGACTCTTGCTGCAAGAAATCAGTGAAATCCTGGGCGTGACGCCGGCGCGCGTTTCCCATCTGCACACCCGCGCGCTGTATCAGTTGAATCAGATGTTGAGTACGGAAATAGTGGCACAATAAAGAGTGCCAATACGTATAAGAAGAAGGAGAAGGCCATGAAAAACCTGTTGCGTGAAACATGCCTGATCAAAAAAGAGCAGGTAAGATATCAAGATACGCCGTGTTCCAACGAAATCAAAAAACAAGAGCACGAAGATATGATGCAGGTGGATCACTTTTCCATCTGTGTCCAACGTCAGAACGGCACCATCCTGGGCGTGCAGATTTGTCATGCCAGCGGCGATAAGGTTTCTCTCGATTTTTCTTACATTTAGCCGCGTAAAGCAAAAAGCCATGAGCAAATCTATCCGCATCCTGTTGCTTGGCTCAGTGCTGACCGGTGGCTGCTGGGGAAACTCTTCGCCCGGCTATCTGACAAGCGGCAGCGATCTCTCTTTGCGCGAGGCGCGCTACGCGCAGGAAAGCCCACTTGCCATCATTGCCCGCCAGGATACCGAAATTGCTCAACTGCGTCAGGATAAAGAACGGCTGCAAGGCGAACTCTCTCGTCTCAAAGAGACTAGCGACACGGCACAGGCACAAGTGCGCCAGTTGCAGGAACAAAACCAGGCATGGCAGCAGAAACACGAGGCCGTAAATCAGGAACTCCAGGTTGGCAAAAAAATCTGCACCACGCAGCAGGAATCCATCATCCGGCTCAATATCGAAAAAATCAAGGTAGAACAGGAACTGTACCGAACCAAAATCCATCTGTTGCAACAACCCGCGTCTACCGAGGCCAACAACAATGAGCAAAGAGAATGAGTTATGTGCACCGTCCCAGGCATTTCTCCAACCAGCTATCTGCCATGTTTGATCGCTCTTGGACTGTGGGCGTGCGTCACAGGGTGTGCCGGCGACAAGGCAAAGTCCGACGCCACTCATTGGCAGAGTGTACGTTCCGGTGCCTACCATATCCAACGCGTGCTGCTCTTACCATTACAACCTCCATCCTTCCCTAGCGAAGCGCCCTTCACGGAAATTACGCTACTACTTGCCGAAGCACTACAACGAAGCCAACTATTTGCCGTTACCGTCTGCCCCGTGCCAACAGCCAGGGAACGCTATCCTGAACTGAATGCGCTGCCTGGCATAGCGGCTGTTTTTTTGTTGAGGCTGGCCCAGGAATGGGGCGTGCAGGCGGTGGTACTCGGACACATCACGCATTACCGCTCATGGCCCAGCACCCTCGGTCTTAAGTTCGACATCGTGTCAACCTATGATGGCACTGTGTTGTGGGCGGTAGACGGTATCTGGCAAGACGACAGGCTCTATGTGCTCTCCGCGCAGCCGCTCGAAAACCATCTTGCCTCTCTTTCTGCCAAAGCCTTTATCGGCAAAGTGTGTACGGAAGCGGTGCAAACGATGATTTCTCGCTAGGCTCTGTAAAAAAATAAGCACTCCGCATATTTTTTACCGCCGGCAATCATTGGCAAAATTATTGCGTATATTTTATTGTCAATTCACACACAAAAACATCTTGATGGACAACAGATACGGGATTGGATCTGCATATGAACGAGTGCCACGTTGGTTTGCTAGTGGTAAACAAGCAAGGTAT
The DNA here is from genome assembly GCA_020057085.1 of Planctomycetota bacterium. Lineage (GTDB taxonomy): Bacteria > Planctomycetota > Uabimicrobiia > Uabimicrobiales > JABWCH01 > JAGVGO01. Next base: position 8,496 of record JAGVGO010000145.1, read on the forward strand.
ACTACAGTTCGTCAATGCGGCGGCCGCGAATTTGTTCGGCCGTCCTGCCGGAGAGCTGATAGGTCAGCCGTTCGGCTTCCCTGTAGCAAGCGGTAAAATCACAGAGATTGACATTCCGCGCCAAGGTCAAAAATCGCTGGCCGTGAAGATGCAGGCAGAGGATATTGTATGGAACGGAGCCGCCTCTTATTTATTGTCGTTGTATGACATCGCAGAGACAAAACAGGCAGAGGAAAATACCAAAAAACTTCGCCTACTTGCCGAAAACGCCCATGACCTGATCTACCGCTATGAGTTTCTGCCCACACGCCGTTTCGACTATATCAGCCCATCGGCGACTGCCATCACCGGCTACACACCGGAAGAATTTTACAGCGACCCCGAGCTGCGTTACAAACTGCTGCATGCCGATGACGAACGCTTGCTCTCCACCATTATCCAGGATTCACCCGAGATGTTGCGCGGTCCGCTCATACTGCGCTGGCTGCGCAAGGACGGCAGACTGTGCTGGATTGAAGAAAAGAACCGTGTCATCTACGACGAGCAGGGACACCCGGCCGCCATCGAGGGTATTGCCCGCGATATCAGTGAACGCAAGCTGGCCGAAGAGGAGATGAAAAGCCGCGTCATCCAGCAGGCTATCGTCGTAGAGCTGGGGCACGATGCGCTGTCCGGCGCCAAACTCGCTGATTTGATGAACGATGCCGTAACCCTGGCGGCACAAACTCTGAATATCGAGCTATGCGAAATATGGGAACTGTTGAGTACCACCCATGAACTCTTCTTGCGCACGGGTTTCGGTTGGGCATCGCAACATTTGGGCAGTAGTAAAATCAGCGCAGGGGCAGATAGTTACCTCGGTTATACCTTGCGCCAGCAAATGCCGATCAATGTCATCGCCTTGCACGCCGATGCCAGGTTTACCTTGCCGTCTTTGTTTAGCGAGTGCCATGCTGTCAGCGGCATCAGTGTGGTCATTCCGGGCAGCAAAAATAGCTGGGGAATTTTAAGCGCCCACAGCCTCAAAGAGCGCAAGTTCAACGACAATGACGTGCGTTTTCTACAGACGATTGCCAACATGCTGGCAGCGGCCATCGAGCAGAAGCTCGCCGAGATGGCACGTCAGCAACTTACTGCCGATCTGGCAAAGGCTCTGGCCGAAGTGCAGGCCATGCAGCAACATATCGTACAACAGGAACGCCTGCGCGCCCTGGGTCAGATGGCAAGCGGTATCGTACATGATTTCAACAATGCGCTGGCGCCTATCATCGGATTGTCCGAATTGCTACTTGAATTTCCGCAAAATCTTGACGACAAGGCGAAGCTGACGCACCATCTCCAGGCCATCCATGCAGCGGCGCAGGACAGCGCATGTATCGTGCGTCGGCTACGCGAATTTTACCGCCAACGCGAAGACGGCGAAATTTTTGCTTTACTCCAGCTCAATCAGATCATCGAGCAAGCGATTTCCCTTACCGAGCCGAAATGGAAAGGCCAGCCTCAGGCCAAAGGTGTCACCATCCGCATGGTGACGCAGTTTGGGCAACTGCCGTTGTTACCGTGCAATGAGGCGGAATTGCGTGAATGTCTGACCAACCTCATCTTCAATGCTGTAGACGCCATGCCACAAGGTGGTTCCATCACCTTTACCACCTGCCGTGAAGGCAAGAATATCGTGCTGCAAATAAGCGACACCGGCACCGGTATGCCCGATGAGGTAAAAAGGCGATGTTTCGAACCTTTTTTCACCACCAAAGGCAAAGGCGGCACCGGGCTGGGGCTGGCTATGGTATATGGTATCATCAGGCGACACGATGGACGCATCGAAGTGCAAAGCGAACTCGGCAAAGGCACTACTTTCACCATACACTTTCCCTGTCAGCCCCGCAAATTGAACAAAACCGAGCAGATCAGGATGGTAAAGAAGCCGGTGCGCGTTCTCCGCACGCTGGTGGTAGACGATGAGGCAGCCGTGTCCAACGTACTGAACGAATACCTGCAAATGGATGGGCACTGTGTAGAAATCGCTTGCAATGGCAAAGATGCACTGCGAAAATTTTCGCCGGGCAAATTCGATCTTGTCATCACCGACCGTGCCATGCCAGAAATGAGCGGGGAACAACTGGCTTTGGCGATCAAGCGGCTGTCTCCCCACCTGCCGGTCATTCTTGCCACCGGTTTTGGCGACATTATGCTGGAAGAAGGCGAAAAACCGGCAGGCATAGATCGCATCATCAATAAACCGATATCACTGTGGCAATTAAGGGAGGCGATAGACGCCGTTGCGAATAGGTCATAGGAAGCACAGGGATGAATATAGAACCGGATTTGATTGCGCAATTCCAGTTGCGCCTGGAGCGGGAAAACTACACCTTGCCAACTATCCCGGCCGCTTCATTGCGCTTGATGAATTTGCTGTCTAACCCTGACTGTAGCGTCGCCGAGATGGAAAAAACCATAACCTTCGATCCGATGCTGGCCGGACAGGTACTCAAAATTGCCAATTCCTGCTTGTATGGTACGGTGATGGAAGTAAATTCACTCAAACAGGCTATCCTGAGAATTGGCCGCAAGCCTCTGCGCACGATCGTGCTGATGAATTCCATCAAAGCCACTCTGATCAAGAGCCGGACTTTTTTGCCTGCCATGCAGGCTATCTGGAAGCAAAGTCTGATGTGCGCCTTTTTCAGTAAACTACTGGCGAAAAGGGTGCGTCAAGATGGCGACGAACTGTTCATTATGGGGCTGTTTCACAACATCGGGAAATTGATGATCTTGTCGCTTTTGTATGAGATGTTCCAGCAAGCGGAAACAGCCATGAGTCAAGAGATGCTGGACAAAGCGTATGCCACCAACCAGATAGAAATCGGCAAAAAATTGTTGCACCTCTGGAAAATTCCTGAAAGAATCGGTGCCATCATCGCCTTGCAGAGCCTGGAGCAAAACTTGCTCGATGATACATCCATAGCGGAGCAAAACAGGCGTTTGGCTGCGACCATCATGTTGAGCCAAAAGCTGTGTCTGATGGTCGCCCAAAATGTTGTCGAGGAAGATAAGATATTTCCGTTGTTTGACTTTCTCGGCATCTCGCAGCAGGCGCTCGTGGAAATGGTGCAACAAATCCATAGCGTGGAAAAAGAAGTCTCGCCGTTTACTTAGCGACTTCTTTACCAAGGCAGGCCCGGCACTTTTGGTACTCCTTGGCGCAACTTGTCGGAGTTGAACTCTTTGCCGATTTTTTCCAGCATGCTTTTCAGTTCTGTCTCCTGGCCGGAGATATTGGTATTGAGCTTGTTCAGGTTGCCGCCGAAATTCTTGACATTACCCACTTCGGCAGTAGCCGAATTGACCGACATCGTCAAACCGGAAGCCAGTTCTTTGGCTTTATTCTGCACCAGGTTTTGCACCTGCTCGGCGATTACTTTGTCGAGATCGCTCTGCACCGAGAGGCCAAAATTGTCCAGTTGCCCCGACACCGTGATCTGGATGTAAAAACTTTTGACCGCAGCGAGTGCCTGGGCGATGGTCTTGGTCAGTTCGTTCTGTTGCTGGCCGACAAAATTGAGAGACGCCTGCGGAAACTCCAGGCGAACCTGGCCGCTGAGATCGCTGCCGTTCTTGACGTAGATGTCACCTGCTACATTGACGAGACCCTGCTTGAGTTCTATCACATCGCCCAGGCGCATATCGGGCAGTTTGTAATCGCTGACCTTTATCTCCAGGGTGTCTTTGCATTCTGTGGTACGGTCAACCAAGAAATCAATGGCCAGCGAAGCGAACAGCGGCGTATTGGCTCCAGTCAGAGAAAGTCTGGCCGGTCTGGCGTACAGCGCCGGGTCGTTGCTCCAGTCCAGCAGCTTGCCGCTCAGTTTTTGCTCCTGCCATGACAGCGACAGGTCGCCCTTTTTGACCACGAAATCCGGCATCGGATCGTTTTCCTGGAACAGTATGTAATTCCCTCTGCGGGCAGTTTGGGGAGCGGCTTGTGGCGCAGGTTTAGGAGCGACACCAGGGACGGGTTGCACCACGGGTTTAGGCTCGTTTTGCGCCGGCTGGTCGCCGTGCCTTGCCAGATAAGGCTGCACCAATTTGTAGTAGTGCAGTCCCTGACGCAGTTTGGTCTTGCCTTCCGGTGTCAACAGGGATTCGACAAGATTGAGATTGTCAACAGACGGCACATATTTGCTTTTGAGCATTTCGACATCCTGTTCCCTGGCTTTTTCGATCTCGCTGCACAGACTTTCGATCTTGGCCTTATCCGCTTCCAACTCTCGCTTGTAGGTGCTTACATTCTTGAGATCGCTGTTGATCGCCTGCATCAATGCCTTGGCATCTTCTACGATTTTCGGAATAGCGAGCGGGTTCCGTGTCTTGGTGCGGGTTTCCAACTCGGTAATTTGTTTCTTGTAACCGGCGATCTTATCCTTGCCAAGGTCGCTCTTGGCACGCTGTTGCCATTTAGCCTTGATCGCCTCCGTCTCCTTCTGTGCATCTTTTAGTGCCTGTACCGATTTCAGGTTTTCGTTCTTGAGGATGTCTTCCGGCGAAGTGAAAGAAAAATTGAAGTATTTTTCCAGCGATTGCGCAGGTGTGGCAGCCTGCGTAGCAGGCTGTTCGGTCTGCACGGCGCGGTAACTCTTGGCTGGCGTGCGGCGCGGTTGCTGGAAACGTATGCCGTCGAGAGTGATCTCTTCGACCACGATTTTTTTCTGCGCCAGGCGCGTCGGGTCAACACGCAACCGGATATTGTCAATTTCGATGATATTTTCCATCACATTGGTGGCATTGGCCAGCTCCAGCTTGGTGAGAGCCACACGGCAAGCTGCGATTGAGGTGGTGAGACTGCCCATGCTGAGTTGCACCTGTAGCACCTCTGAGCCACGTTGTTCGACAGCTTGCTCCACCAACGGGTCGAGATAGAGGTAGGCACCGCCGCCAACGACGCCCACAAACACCAAGACGCAAACGATGCGGCCGAATTGTAAAAAACGGACTTTCTCCCCTTCCTTTGGCAACAGTTGCAACGGCAGTTTTCGCATGATGCTCTGGTACTTGGGGAAAGTTACCTGAACCAGCAGGAACAATGGCACAGCGGCGACAAAAGATGCCACCAGGCTGCCCATGGTCAGCGTGTGGTTGAAATTGGTAAGCTGCATGTAAGGCAGGTTGTAATACCAGGTCCACAGCGCCTGCATGCTGGACGATTGCAACAGGACTGAGCCTAGCCAATCGAAGCAGGGAGACAGCAGAGCACCAAGAGCGAAGAATGCGGTGAAACTGAGAGCCAGTGCAGCCGTGTTGATATTCAAAGTGAGAGCCACCAGCAATACCACCAGATTGAAAATATTGGCGAGAGGGGTAAGGCCAGCAACCATACCGAAGCATACTGCCAGACTGAGCTGCCAATTTTTTTGCGCTGGATTGAATGTTTTGATGATGTTACAGATGAAGGAAAACATAAAGGCCTTTCAGATGTGATGTGCGTGTATTATGAAAAAAAGGCAACCATCGTTACCACTTGTTAGTATGGATGCGATCCTGGCGAAAACGCTCCTGGGTGACTGGTTTTTGTGCGGGATAACCGATCGGAATAAGGGCAAGGGGTATCACATGTTCAGGCATCTTAAAAAAGTTACGGAAGGCCTCGACACGATCCTGGCGTGGGTAAATGCCGGTCCATACTGCGCCAAGGCCCAGTGCATGCACGGCCAGCAAGATGTTTTGCGCGGCGGCAGCACAATCTTCTACCCAAAAACCTTCGTGTTTTTCCAGTGACAAATCACCGCACACAATGATTGCCAACGAAGCATCCTTGGCCATGACGGCATAAGGATTGAGCTTGTGCATCTCCTGTAGTATACTTTTTTCACTGAGCAGGATAAATTGCCACGGTTGTTCATTGCCTGCCGACGGAGCACTCATGCCGGCAGCTAAAATCTTCTGCACCAGTTCATCTGGTATCTTTTTATTCTCATACTGGCGAATACTTCTGCGCGTAAAAATGGCTTCTAATGCTTCCATAAATTGCCTCATGCTTTTCGTGTCTTGAGCGACTTCCAAAAAAGAAACTACCTTTTTGCTTGATCTTTTGCTCAATAGCTTCGTTGCGCCCTCAGTTACAGAGCTACGGCTATGCGCCATCGGTCGCGCCTCGCTCTTGACCAAAATCTCTGCGCAAAATTGGTATTTTCTTTTTTCTCAGCCGCCAGGGAAATTCTCTGCGGGAAACCGAGATCATCGTAGCACAGGCCAGAGAAAATTGCAAGTTTTTTGCCACGTTTTGCCTTGCAACTTGCCGATTTTCGCGTAAAATGAATACAAAACGAATACAAGGAGCCTAGCATGCGGCCAAAAATTTTGTCTCTCGGGGACGTGGCCTGGGACATTTTCCTCAAGCCTGCCCGCAGTATGGTGTGGGGTTCGGATGTACCAGGCGCGGCAGATATGCAGCCAGGTGGTTCGGCTGCCAATTTTGCCGTGTGGGCAAGCCGACTTGGGGCACGGGTGTCTCTTGTCGGTAAAATCGGTGAGGACTGGTTCGGTCAGCTCATGCAAGATTATCTCCAGCAACAAGGGGTGGAAACTCTTCTGCACAAAGTAGCGCATGTACGTACTGCACGTATTGGCGTGCTTGTCACAGCCTGCGGTGAACGCTCGTTTATCATGGACAAAGATAAGAGCCTCGCCTTTCAGCCCGGTGATTTTAACATGCAGTGGTTCGATGATTGCAGTCTATTCTTTTTCACTGGCTATACCATCTTCACGCCTGGTTCGCTTCCCTTTATACGTGAGGTATTGGCCGAAGTGCGCCGCCGCCATATCCCGCTTGCTTTTGATCCTGCATCTTTTCATCTCATCGAAGGTTACGGCCCCACCCGTTTGTTGGAAGAACTCGGTTTTTTCGATTTTCTGCTGCTCAATGAAAAAGAGGCAGAAATTTTGTTGCCAGGAGAACCACCAGAATCTTTACTCCGCCATGCTGCAGCAGTGATCCTCAAACGTGGCGAACGCGGCGCTTCGTTCTATGCGCCAAATTTTGCCATAGATTCACCTGCATTGCATACGCACGCCGTAGATACCACTGGCGCCGGCGATGCCTTCGACGCAACTTTCCTGGTCGAATACCTGTACCACCACCATGTCGAAGCGGCGATGGCAAGAGCCAATGAAATCGGCTCTTTTGTCGTTTCCCATGTGGGAGCGCAGCCCGCATATCCGCAGGCAGTGGAGGTTGATGTAATATGAACTCTCCCATCATTGTCAACGCCGAAGTAGCCAATGCCATCGAGCGGCACTTGCCGGTAGTCGCGCTCGAAACGACCATCATCACACACGGCCTGCCCTATCCGCAAAACCTGGAAACAGCACGCCTGCTTGAAGACACGATAAGAGCCGCTGGGGCAGTGCCTGCAACCATCGGCATGCTGGCGGGGGAGGCCAGGGTCGGACTCAATAAAAACGATCTGGAAAGCCTGACCCGGCAACGCGGCGAGAAGATTCAGAGGCGCAGCCTGCCATGGGCTGCCGCGCGTCGTATCTCCGGAGGCACTACCGTGTCGGCCACCATGAGCATTGCCCATATGGTCGGTATCCGTGTGTTTGTGACCGGCGGCATCGGCGGCGTACATCGTGGCGTGGAAACCAGCGGCGATGTTTCTGAAGATCTCGCGGAACTGGCAAGGACACCGTTAGCCGTGGTGTCGGCGGGGGCCAAAGCCATCCTCGACTTGCCGCGTACTCTGGAAATGCTGGAAACGCTCGGCGTCATGGTCGTCGGCTACCAGACCAAGGAATTCCCCGCGTTTTATACCCGCCACTCGGGGCTCTTCATTCCGTCGCTCAACATCGAGGAAATCGCCAGTCTGCTCTATGCCACCTGGCAGGAGTGGCAGTACAAGAGCAGTGTTCTCGTCTGTAATCCGCCGCCGCCCGACAACGAGCTGCCTGCCGGCTATGTCGAGGAACTGATCGCTCAGGCAATAGCGGCCGCACACGAAGAACAGATCAAGGGCAAAGACCTGACGCCCTTTTTATTGGCTTATCTGGAGAAATCGTCGCGTGGCAAGACGGTCGCCACCAATATCGCACTGGTAAATGCCAATGCCAGGCTGGCGGCGGAAGTAGCCAAAGCATATCAACAATTATTGGGAACCAAATCATGCTGAAGAAGAAAAAAATCGTCTGGGTCGTGAGCGTAACTGTCCTGTGGCTGGCGGTGATGGCGGCCTTGCTCCAGCGCGAATATTTCGCCGGCAGTGGCAAAGAAATCAAGGCCGACTACCAGAGCACCCTGAAGGGACTTAAAGAGGAAAAGCACAGCCGCCTTTCCCTCTACTATGGTCCGCAGCGTACCAAAATCGGAGAACTGCAGACCATTATCCAGCCACAGGAGGACGGCACTTTTGAAATTTCCAACCGTACCCATCTGTCGTTTGACCTGCACGACCCAATGTTAGTGGAACAGTTGCACCAGATGTTCGGCGGCCACGGCGACATGCAGGGAGAAAATTTCGCGGCAGGGCTGCAAACCAAGGCACGCATCGGCCCCGATTATCAGATCAAGGAAATTTCCTTTCAAGTGCAGTCCAATTTTCTGAATCTGGCATACGAAGGTCAGGTCAAAGGCAACCGCCTCATGCTCGACATGGAACATCATGGCAAACACGAGAAGCATGAGATGGCTCTGCCGCCCGGCACCATGGTGAGCGACAATCTGGGCAGCCTCGGCCAGTTCCCGAAGCTGGCTGTCGGCAAACAGATACACATGCGTTGCTTCGACCCGATCTCGCGCACTTACCGCCTGGCCACTTCGCAGGTAGTAAGCCAGGAAAATTTCCGCTGGGACAATCGGACGATTCCCGTTTTTGTCGTACACACTACTTTCGGCCCGTTCAAATCAACCGCCTGGGTGACAGAGGACGGCGAAGTGATGCAGTACCAGATATTGTCTTTTACCCTGGTGCGAGAGCCTGTGCGCTCACAAGCGAAGCCACAGGATCAACCGGCGACACAGAAAGGTCAGTGATGATCGAACTCAGCAATCTCTCGAAAAACTTCGGCGATAAAACGGCCGTCAAACAAGTCAATCTCAAGGTGACTCCAGGAGAAATTTTTGCCTTCCTTGGTCCGAACGGGGCAGGCAAAACCACCACCATCAAGATGATGGTCGGCTTGCTCCAGCCGACTACCGGCACTGTTTCGATCTGTGGCTTCGATATGAGAAGCGACTATATCGCCGCCAAGCATGCCCTGGCCTATGTCCCGGACCAGCCGTATCTCTACGACAAGTTGTCAGGCCATGAATTTCTCGAATTCGTCGGCCGCATGTACGGTTTGCCGCCGGCGGAAACCGAACTCCAGATCGCGCGCTACAGCGAAATTTTCGAGTTGAAAGAGTATCTCGACGACCTCACGGAGAACTATTCGCACGGCATGAAACAACGAGTAGTTTTTGCCTCGGCCTTGCTCCATTCACCCAAGGTGCTCATCTTAGATGAACCCATGGTCGGCCTCGATCCCAAGAGTACGCGGCTGGTGAAAAATCTGCTGCGCGACATCTCTAAGCAAGGGGTGAGCGTCTTCATGTCAACACATACCCTCGACGTGGCCGAAGAGGTGGCGCACCGCATCGGCATTATTTCCGTGGGCGAGATGATCGCCCTCGGCTCGCTTGATGAACTACGCTCGACCCGCCAGCAGCAGGCAAGGCTCGAAGAGCTGTTTTTATCCATTGTCGCGGAAGAGGAAGAGAGCAAAGGATCTGTAAAAAAATAAGTTTGATGTGTGCGTAAAAAATCTCTGCCGCGGATGCGGTACAGTTGTAAAGCCTGGGGATTCATCCCAGGAACGAGGTAAAAATTAGACCACATGTATAACCCGCAACTGCGTATTCTGTTTTTGCACGGGCTGGAGTCCGGTAAAAAAGGGCGCAAGGCACGCTTCCTCAAGGAACATTTCCCCTTAACCGCGATCCCACATCTGCGCCATCCCCACTTACTGTTTCCTTCGCTCTACGTTGCTATTACTGCATTGCGTAGCTATCAGCCGGCTCTGCTCATCGGTTCGTCGTATGGCGCTTTTCTCGCCCTCTTCCTGATGCAGATGGGTGTCTGGCGTGGGCCTGCCATTCTGCTAGCCCAGGCAATGGGCATCATCTTTCCGCGCGACAGGCTGTGGCTTCCCCGGCATATCCCTGCCTGTATCCTGGTGCATGGCACCAACGATACCACCTGCCCCATCGAGGCCAGCCGGCGAATCTATGCTGGAGCGTTTGCCGATGACAAAAACCAGAGGATACAGTTGTGGGAAGTGGAGGACGGGCATTCGCTCAACAAGGCCATGCTGGACGAGAAAAAGCTCTTCGTGGCAATTGCGGAAGTGATGGCAAGAGTCGAACAAAGGACATCTGCCGCCGGCAAAGGGGAGATATATACGAACGAGGATTATGTGACCAAGACCGGCAGCGCACTTCTGCTGCTGCGATGTACCCTGGCTCTGCTTGGCTCGGCTTTGCAGAACCTGCCGGTACTCTTGTGGCAATTGTCACGACAACTTTGGCGCAAGCGGGGAGATCGTCGCCGTTCGAAGGTTGAAAGGGGCGTATCCAATAATTAGGGGGCATAGTAACTTTTTTGAAATAAGTACAAGAGTACAAGCCTATTACCTCTCCCCTGGCGGGCTGTTTTGTACCC
>JAGVGO010000072.1 GCA_020057085.1 Planctomycetota bacterium
GAGCCAACCTCTTTTATTGTTTTATAAATTTGATAACCTTTTGCTACGCAATACAGTTCTAAACGTTCGGCTTGTGAATCAAGATTGGCCTTGTTTTCAGCGGAAGAAACTCTGGTATAAATAACAATCTTAGCAATCTTTATTTCTTTTTGGTCGTTCTTTACTTCGGTAATAATAATTGTGCCGGAAGGCTTTTGGTATCCCTGGATTTCTCCAGTTTTAAACCATCGCCATGCAGTGCGATAGCTAATTCCAATTTGTTTTGCATATTGATTTAGTTTCATATTTGTAGTATATTATAATCTTCCATAAATGTCAATAACTTTCCGTAATTCCATCGAACGTTCGTAATACCGGCAAGCGGAGTTGTCAACAAAATTTTCGTGCAAGCATTTGGCAAGCGCCCGTACTCAAAAATCAGAGAAAACGACTATATTTTCTCCAACATTTCCTGTAAAATTTTCCTCACCTCTTGCGTGTCGGCGCGGCCTTTGCTCTCCCGCATCACCTGGCCGACGATGGCATTGAACGCATTGGCGTTTTTGCGGTAATCCGCCACCAACTTGCTGCATTTCGCGAGTACCTGCTCGCACATCTCGTGTAAGACCGTACTGTCGCATACCTTCTCTTTCTCTGCAGCAAAAAGCGACGCCGGCTTGCCGCTCACGGCCATCTGGTCGAAAATATCCTTGGCTGCACTACGTCCGACTTTGCCGTCCTTGACCAGGACGATGAGTTCCACCAGGTTTTGCGGCAAAATGGGAAAGCGGGTGATATCCTGCTTGTTGTCGTTGAGGTAGGTGTAAACTTTGCCCTTGATCCAGTTCATGATTTCCTGCGGGTCGTGGCAGAGGCGAACGCACTCTTCAAAATAGTCGCTCTCGCGGCGGCTTTGCACCAGTGTCTGGGCGTCCATGACATTGATTTTGTACTGTGCCACCAGGCGTTCCAGGCGCGCCTGCGGCAGTTCCGGCAGTTGTGTACGGATTTCTGCAAGCCATTGTTCGGTGATGTGAAAAGAGCCAAGATCAGGCTCAGGAAAATAGCGATAGTCGTGCGCATACTCTTTGCTGCGCATGAGAACGGTGCGCGCTTCTTGTTCGTCCCAGGTGACAGTGTCCTGTGTTACGCGGCCGCCTTGTCTGATGACTTGCCACTGGCGCTCTGCCTCATAAACAATGGCACGTCTGACATAGTTGAGCGAGTTGACATTCTTGACCTCGGTCTTGACGCCGCGCTCACCTGACCCCTTGGGTGACACGGAAACATTGGCATCACAGCGCAGATTACCTTCCTGCATGTTGCAGTCGGACACTTCCAGATATTCCATGAGCGTTTTTAGCTCTTTGAGATAATTGTAAGCCTCTTCGGCTGACGACATGTCCGGGCCGGAGACGATCTCGATGAGCGGCACGCCGACACGGTTGAGATCAATATAGCTGCGATCGTCGTCCTGGCTACCGTGTACCATTTTGCCGGCGTCTTCTTCGAGATGCAGACGGGTGATGCTCACCTTTTTTTGTCCCTGCGTCGTGCCGATCTCCAGATAGCCGTCCCTCGACAGTGGCAGATAGTACTGGGAAATCTGGTAGCCTTTGGGGAGATCCGGGTAAAAGTAATTCTTGCGGTCGAATTTACTGTAGGGCGCAATTCGGCAATTGAGCGCCAGAGCCGCCCTGATCCCCAATTCCATCGCTTTCCTGTTGAGTACAGGCAACACCCCAGGCATCCCTAAGCACACCGGGCATGTCAAGCTGTTGGGCTGCGCGCCCACACGATTTTTGCAGGCGCAAAACATCTTGCTGTCGGTGCGTAGCTGCAAATGCACTTCCAGACCGATCGTTACATCGAAGTCCGACATACGGGAAGTCCTTCATTTTTTTTGCCATATTGCCTGCACTTCGGGCCTGGCCAAGAACGGACGCAGTTCAGGGTACTCCTCCAAATCATTCGGCCTCAGGTAGCGGTTCTGGCAACAGGCCAGGAGCAGACAGGCAACGACTTCCTCAGTGTTCCTTCTTTGGGCATTGATACGTGCCAGCCATATGCTGAATACACTGTCTTGCGGCAGACGCGCTTGCAGTTCCTGAAAGACATGAGACGACCGTTCATAATTTTGCTGCCGGTAATGATATTCGCCCCACATGGCAAGAGAAGAAGGAAGCTCCGGATAAAGCAGATACTGTTCTTGCAAAAGATCACCAAGTTGTGGCGATAGCGTTTGCGACTGCATCTCGAGGAACGCCTGGCTCCTGAGCAGCAAGGCACGGTAGCGAGTTCGCGTCCGCAACGAGATCATGTCGGCCTGCGGCGGCAGCACTTGCAGCTCGCTCTGCTTTTGTTGCAGATATACTTTGGCCTCTTCGCCATGCCCGTCTTGCTGCATGAGCCTGGTCCACAGGTGGGTAAAATGACGGTCCTGGGTTCCCAGACGACGCATCATGTCACGCAGCAAGGTAAGAGCATCCTGCCGTCGGCCGTCCATTGCATAGAGAGATGCCAATCCGTAAGCAGTTTCCTGATGGGAATCCTCCAGAATGTGATCACCCAGTAAATCGTGGATCTTTTCCAGTCTTACAATCACTTGATTGGTACGGCGGCGCACCGGGTCTTTCGCATAATCGAGGAATACCTGGCGGCCGTACTCCAGCAATTCTTCCGCTTTCCATTCGACACGTCGCATAATCATCGCTTGTGGCGCTACCACTCTATCCCAGGGCAATGTATAGCCCCATGCCGCGATGACCTGGGGAGGTTCGGGCAGATTCGGTAAGACAGCCTGTTTCAGCGATTGATGCAGTGCTTCCAGCTCCGGCATGTTGTTGCGCAAGGCCTGGTGCAATACCAAACCCATGGCCAGATAGCGGGCGTACTGGGCTGGGTCGTCGCTGCTCATGCGTTTGATTTTTTGCCATGTCTTGGCCGACAGATGAGGCATATGAGCGAGCGCAGATATTCCGGCACAACGCACGAGCGGACTGGCATCGTCGAGTGCCTGCGTAAACGTCGGCACCAACCAGAGCAGCGAGTCGTCGCCGAACATGCCAAACAGATACAGCAACAAGGCGCGGATGCGTAGCCCCGTAGCGTCCTGATTGGTTTTGGCCAGCACTTTAGGCAGTACGGCTAACAGTTGCTTGTGCGCCGCGCTGTTGTAGCTGCCGACTTTGAGGAGGCTCAGGATCACCCCCAATTTTTCGCCAAGCCCTTGTTGCGGCGAGAAAAGAATGTACTCGTAGACTTCCTGATCGCCGAGAATGGTAGAGGTACTGATGGATTGGCAACGCACTATCGGATCAACATTTTCCCAGCAGGGGCGAATGAGCTGACAGATTTTTTGCGCACTCTCTTTTTGCGCGCGCATGGCCGGCAAAAGTGCGACTTCGTGCCAGAAATGCAGAAAGGCGTTTTGCTCGTCCAGGGTACCGTTGGTGAAGTGGCGGCACAAGTTTTCCAGAGTCGCCGGGGAGAGGAACTGTTGCTGCACCAATTGTTGCCATTGCAACTGGCATTCCAGGTCGGTACTTTGCACATAGCGACTGAGCAGGCGCAAGGTAAAGCAACGGTTTGCCGCGTCCCTGCCAGCGATTCCCTCATGCAGGTTTTGCATCAGGCGGGCCAACGTGTCCGGCTGCCGACGCGTCATTTCCTGTGGCCGATAAAAACGTGAAGCCGCCGCCAGCCGGACACGTGCGGAACCAAAGGTGAGTTGCCACGCCAAAATTTTCCATGCCGCCGGCTGCTGCCGCAGCAGCAGTTCGGCCAGGAGTGTTTGCACGAACTCTTCTTGTGCCTTGTCTTCGCTAAAAACAAGGGCGCCGCGCTCGGGCAAGCGCAATGCTATCCGCTCTACCCATTCTTCGGCGACCAGGCTGTGCTCGTAGCCGGTCTCTTGTAACGCGTGTGCCGCCAGGACCGTGGCGATGCTGTTACGCGCCTTGCCTTCTCCGCCTTGCAGGTAATGGTTCTCCAGATAGAGCCTCACCTCGCGTGACGGGATATGCGCCAACACGCGCGCCGCCAGAAAACGCCGACACAAATCGCTATCGGCGGCCAGTGTCTGTTGCAAAAAAGTAAGATATTCGCGCTGGAATTTTTCCAGGCCGAAGATTTTGCCTTGCATCGCTACACGGCCAAGCGCCTTGAGAAATTCATAACGACGTTGTGCCATTTCCTTCTTTTCGATGGCAGCCACGAGTTCGTTATTTTTGCGATACACAGCCGGCCTCGATTCGCCGGTCCTGGCTTGCTGTAGTGCCACCAGGGTATTGCGACATGGCAGCATCGCCATGATCGCTGTCTCGGCGATCTGCTGCACGTCGGGTGAAGGATCGCTCAGATTGTTGTAGTATTCGGCAAATGTCGCGTCGGAAAATGGAATGCCAGTGCGCGATGTCGGATGGTCGCGGGGCTGGGTATGCCATTCGTCGCTGAACATTGCTAGTACAGACACCTTGTTGCTGTGCGTGTAGATGGGTTCTTCCACGGCATAACGATACAGTGCAGCCAGGTCACCGGCGCGCCATATCAAATCCAGTTTGGCAAGCAAGGCTCTGATCTGTCTGTGATCCAGCTCATAAGCTATCTTGAAATCTTGTTCCGCTTCGGTATATTTTTCACTGAGAAGGTGTGCTTTGCCTCGCATGTAGTAGCAAACGGCTAACGGCGGCCCTTCATCCCAAAGAGCAGCCAGCAGGCCAAATACCTCCTCCAGTTTGTACCGCCTGGCATCCCCATTTTCCATAGCCGCCATGCGTAGCAAGTAGCGTGCCTCGGTTTCCAGGTAAAATAGTTTTGGCAACTTCTCAAGCACTGCCGGGGTGTTGCCTTCGAGGGATTGCCAACACTGTCTGAGTGCCTGTAACTCTTGTTGAGACAACGCTGCATCCAGGTCAACGAGCATGCTGGCGCAGTAGTGTAAATGGAGTGATGGGGCAAAATCGGGCAACTCTCCCTGCCACAGACGCCGAGCTTCGGCAAATCTTTCGCATGCCGGTGCAAACTGGTTGTCGGTGAAACAGAGCAAACCGCGGCAATAGTGTACGCCGCTGGTGTAGTAGACTTTTTCTTGTCCTGACAATTGATGGTCGGCAGCCAGCTTTTCTTCGATGATTTGCAGATATCGCTGAGTCTCTTCCCGCAGGCCGCTGTGGTACGCTGCGCTGGCAGTTTGCCACAAGACGGAGAGCGGAGCTGTGTCACCCAGTTGTGTCAGTAGCCGTTGCCCGTATCGGCATGCTTGCGCATAGTCGCCGGCGGCATAAGCTGCCTGCAACAGATCGTAAGGCAGGTTATGCATGATTTCTTGCAGAGCCCGGTTGTTTTTCTGCTGCTCGTTATCTAATTGCCCGATCATTTGTGCCACTTTTTGCAAATAGAGATGAGCCTCCTGTGCGCTTTGTTGCAGCTTGCTTCTGGCCACATTGTAGTGGACTTTGATCTGGGCACTGTAATCCGGTGGTTCCGCGCTTGTTTTTCTGCCGCCAGGCTTAAGAGGCCATGTTTGCCATATCCAGCCGGATAGCAATACCAATAACAGTATGGCGACAGCCGCCCGCCCCCAATACCACAGCCGTTTGCGAACGTAGAAACAGGCGGCAGTAGTTTTCTGGCCATGACGATATTTGTGCAAATCCGCGGCAAACGCCTGGCCGGAAGCGTATCTGTTCTTTTTCTTTTTTTCCATAGCCTTGAGGCACATCTGTTCGAGTGCTACCGGTATCTCAGGGCAAAGTTTCCTGGGAGGTACTGGCGATATCTCGATTACCTTGTATAGTTTTTCAATGATGTTTTCTCCCTGCACCGGTGGTACACCGGTCAGCAGATGGTAGAATAGCGCCCCCAGACCATACAAATCGCTGCTACTGTCGCTCTCTCGCCTGAGGCCGCGAGCCTGCTCCGGCGACATGTATTCAGGCGTGCCTATTACTTCGCCGCTACGTGTCAATGCACGATTGTCAACCTTGCTACTTTTGGCCACACCGAAATCCATCAACACCGGTTCACCATTGCCCCGTACCATGATGTTGGATGGTTTGATATCGCGGTGTACAACGCCACAACCGTGGGCGTAATCGAGGGCCAGAGCAATTTTTTCCACCATCTCCACTATGTTTGCCAGGGGCGGCCTGTTTTCGGTCACATAGTTGTGAATCGGTTTGCCGTCTATATATTCCATTGCAAAATAGGGAAATTCTTTATATACTCCGACATGGAATATTTTGACGATATGCGGATGCAAAAGTCGTGCAGTAACCGTCTGCTCGCGCAGGAAGCGACCAAGCCGTTGTGTTCCTTCGCCCTGGTTGTGCATAAATTTGACGGCAACCAGGCGTTTGAGCTGCAAATCCTGTGCTTTGTATACCACTCCCATGCCGCCGGCAGCAAGTTTTTCGAGAATCAAGAATTGATCTACCTTCACACCCTCACGCACGGGAAAAGTAATGGTGGCAATGTGTTCCTCTGGCATACTGTTGTACCGTTGACTTAAACCTATAAAAAACTATAAACAAGAAGAATGGCCTCAGCGCAACGCCTCCTATTTCCAATAATGTCTATTATATGAATTTATCAATGTCGAGGCAATATAATTTCGACAACTGCCTTTAAGCAAATTTTTGCCTTGCAATGCTTCAAAAAACAGGTACAATATTTCGAAAAGGCCTTCGCTGGCCGACGGTTTTCATTATGGGCGGACACCCCCGCCTCTCGTTTTCCCAATCTTTCAAAAGGAGGAAGGCGCTTCCTTGCCCGACTTGAGTCAGAGGTATGCGCGCTTTGTTTTCTATGAATATTTATGTTGGCAATCTTCCCGAACAAGTTCAGAATGATGAACTGAAAGAATTGTTTCAGCGTTTTGGCACTGTGGATGCGGTAAGAATCATCCGTGACCGTGTAACTGGGCAACCTAGAGGATTCGGCTTTGTTGATATGGCTGAGGCGGCTGAGGGCGAGAAAGCGATCAAGGAACTCGACAACTCGATGTTCAAAGGCAAAACCATTTGCGTGAATGAGGCTAGAGAGCGTAAACCTCGGCCCGGTTTCCATAGAGACCCCAGGAGAGAAGGTAGCAGAGACTCGCACGACAATCGCGAACCTCACAAAGAATAAGCGTTCGGTCATCTAGTAGCGCGGTTTCTCTAAGACTCTCTCTTAGATAACCGCGCTACTTTGTTATAAAAGAGGAAAAAATGGGCCGTATATTACTTTTCTGGTTGTGGCTGATTTTTGCCTTGTCGCCCTTATACCCTACGGACACCTTCCTGGTTCCGGCAGAATCTTCCGAAGCCACTGAACTGCTGAAACAAGGCGACGAATACGAAAGACAGGGCGAATGGCAGAAAGCCATAGCAAGCTACCAGAAAATTATACAGGAATATGCCTGTCGTGTCGTGGCGGTAGACACATCTCTCTACCAAAGCGCCTACGATGTGGCGTTGCAACGTATCTGGCGGCTGCCGCCACAAGCCTTACAGTTGTATCGTGATATGCTGCAACACCAGGTAGAAACGATGCTCCAGCAGGCGGATCGTAGCCCGCACAGCGTTTACCCGTTTTTCCTTGCACCGTTACCTGCTGGTACAAACGGCATCGTCACCCGTATTGACCGCTATCTGGCAAACGAGCAGTATGCCCAGGCACTCCCTTATCTGGCAGAATATCTGTATCATGAAACATCTCGCGTATCTTTGCCGAAGAGTCCCGATGCGGCTGCTGCCTTGGCCAGGCTTGCCTTCAGTTATTTTGCCATGGGCGAAGCGGAATCGCTTGCTGAACTGCCACGCCGATATAAACGGTGGGGCAAAGAAGCGTTGGTGATAAGCGATCGTGAGCAGTCACTCAACGACTATGTGGCATCCCTGCTCCTGCGTCACAAAGAAGCAGCCAAGATTTCTGATGCGGACAGTACCTGGCCGTTGCTCGGCAAGAGTGCGGCCCGCCTCTTCCATGGCGAAGATATCTTTTCTTTACCTCCATTGTGGATGATACCGTTGGTGTTGCCGCCGCGTGACGCAACTCCGCGCTACTACTACAACGAAACATATCGCCAAACAAAAGGCCCGATTCCGGTCTATCCGGTGTTGGCCGACAACTGTGTCTTCGTAAACAACGGCAAGGACGTGTTTGCCTATCAGTTGTGGTCGGGCAAGCTCAAATGGCATTTCCCCGGGCTTATCACGCGCCTGAAAAGCGACGCGCACGAGCAGGTAGTCAACAGCGTGACTTACTGGCAAGGCGCAATCTATGCCAATGTAGAAGGGGAAACACCCTCACAACGGCGGGAAACGTGGAGCTCTTTCCAGATACGCAAGATTCTTCCCGAACGCAAGTTGATCAAATTGGATGCAGCCACAGGTAAACTGTTGTGGCAGCTCAAAGATGCCAAGGGAGATGAGGAGGCGTTTGCCAATAAAGCCAGTTTTATGAGTCCACCCGCGCCTTGCGGCAATCTTCTTTATGCGGGAGCCACGGAATTGACAGGTCTTTTCAACAGTTATGTCGTGGCGGTAGAGCCGGAACAAGGGCAGATTGTGTGGAAGACGTTGGTCGGTTCCGCTCAACAAGAACTCAACATGTTCGGCAGGCCGGTACGTGAATCGGTAGGGAGTGTGGTGGCTACCGGCAACGGCCGCCTCTATTATCTCAACAATCTTGGCGCCTGTGCCTCTGTCGATCCGGTCGCCGGACGCCTATTGTGGGTATACGTTTATGACCGTATTCCACTTATGTCTCCCGACCATGCATTGTTTACCACGATTTATCGGGACACAGGCTTCTCTTATAGCCCACTCATCCTGCACGGAGACTCGCTCTACGTCGCCCCCATAGACGCCAATGAACTCTATTGTCTGGATGGTTTTACCGGCAAAGTAAAATGGCGATACCAGCGCAAGAACCATAACCACCTGCTGGCTGTTACCAACGGCAAGGTTGTTCTGGCCGGACAATACATCGAACTCCTCAATGCCGATAGCGGTGCGCCGCTCAAGACTTTTGCGCTCGATACCCCAGTGGCGGGGCTTGGCATCGCCGGGCGTTTCCTGTATGTGCCTAGCGCCGGCTACCTCTACGCTGTGGACTCCGCCAAACAGGAATTGAACGATTTAGAGCGTTGGCCACGTCCCAACTGCGGCGGGCATGCGGCGATCGCTGACGGTGTCCTCGTCACCGCCTCCTCCCAATCGCTACAGGCATTTGCCGACTCCAACCAATTGGAAACCAAGTGGCAACAGGCGTGCAAAGAAGTCGCCGACTCACCACTGCCATATCTCAAACTGGCACGACTGTATCAGGAAAAAGGCTTGTCAGGTCTGGAACGGGCAGAGAACATGTACCAAAAAGTGCATGAACTGGCACAAACCATGCGTGCAGGGGAACTGCAAACTTATTTTCTGGCCCAGGCCGAAAGAGGCCTTTTACAGATTTACCTGCGACAGGCCTCTCAATACAGACTGATGCGCAAATGGGAAGAGACACAACAATTTTACAACAAAGCACTCGTCTATGCCAGAAAGGCGGATGACATCATCTCCATTCTATTTGCGCAATACGAATATTATAAGAACAAGCAGCAGACAGATGAAGTGTACGCCTGCCTCAACCGTTTGCGCCGCGAATTCGGCCAACGTCCATATTATGTAGCGGAACTTTCCGTCAACGTACCCGTAGCGCTCTATGCCACAGTCTTGTTGGCACAACAGACGGAAAATGGCAAGCAACCGAGTGAGGCTGTGAAACAGTATCAGCTTATCGTCGCTCAATACGCACGAGATCATTATGAAGGACAGCCGGCCGGCAAGTGGGCGAAAAATAATCTGCAGAGGCTGATTCGTGAACATGGACAAAGCATCTATGCCGCCTACGACAAAGAAGCATTGCAAAGCTACCAGAGCATATTGCAAAAAAAGGCCTCCAGCCGCGATATTCTCGCCATCATCGAACGCTATCCGGTCAGCCAGTATATTCCGCAATTGACGATCGAAATGAGTAAGGTATTGAGCCAGGAAGGTCGGCATCGAGATGCAATCGAATATCTGCGCCGCTTTGTCCGTGAGTATGCGCAAACACCGCAGGCATTATCCGCGTATCTAATCTTGATACCGAGCTATGAAACCATGCAAATGTACGACGCTGCGAAACAGGCTCTCTCGATTATGGAACGCGACTATAGTGATGAAATTATCCAGCAGGATGGGCGTAGCATCAGCGTACGCTCGTACATCGAACTCAGGCTGGCGCAAGGAGTCTATCGCACGGCCGAATCTTCCACGCTGCCGTGGCTCAATTTGTGGGAAACTACACAGCCTTGCTACTTGTGGGCCGAACCATCGTCCAACAATCTGCTGCGTCTCATTGAGGTCGTCGGCACGCCGCCACACTCTACCTCGCTGATGTTTTTTGCCTTAGGACAAACATTGTCCTGCCGTGACGGCACAAACGGCGCAGTGCGCTGGAAAACAGAGATCGGTTGGGTGCGTGGCGTCGGTTTCCTTGGAGGGCGGTTGTTCACATGGACACGCGATGAAATTGCGTGCCTCAATGTTGAGCAAGGTAACATATTGTGGCGTTGCCAAGTGCCCACCCGTTTTGTATCGCTCACTTTGGCTGAAAATTCCGTGGCGGCGGTATTTCACGATTCGGCGCGTGACATTGTCAGTATCCAGGTGTATGAGCCGGTTACCGGTGAGCGCCGCTGGCGTGCCGAGTTTTCCGGCAAAGAACCGGGAGATATTTTGCTGGCCTCGGGTCGGTTATTGGTTTTTGCCAAAAATCCTGCATCGGTATATGTATACGAGTTGGGCAATGGCAAACTGTGTCAGGAGTTCAAATCCGGCGAAGAAGAAAAAGACCAACCACTCTGGGGCTGTTATCCTGTGTTGATCTCCGACAATAACTTGTGCCTGGCGCGTGACAGCCGCTGGCTCGAATGTTACCGTTTGCCTTCGCTGGAGATGGTGTGGCGCTACGACGCAGGCATCGTTTCCTTGCCGACGATAACTGCCAATGCGGAATACATCAGCTTTGTCGCCAAAAACAATCAGTTGTTTCTGCTCGATGCGGCCAACGGCAAGACCAAATGGAGCTGCCAACTCGAAAGCAAAAGCACTCTCACACGTCTTCTTCTGGATTGCGAGCATGTATATTTTGTGGAAACCAGGTCGGACGTGCCCGATAGTATACAACTCTGGTTTCTCGATATTCAGGACGGTTCCGTGCAATGCATATGTCCGCTCAGCGAGGCCAAAAACGGCAATGTCAGCATGCTGCTCACCCAGCAATATCTGTTGGTACTCGTCAACCGGTGGGCGCAAGGGTGGCAGTCTACAATTTCTGTGTTCGACAAATTCCAGGGCAAAGTGCTGCGCCAGTACCAGGTCAAGGGAAAAGATCGCGGCCGCACGGCTACCGAAATGTGTGTGCGTGCCGGTAAGTTATGGCTCATCAAAGACAATATGGGCTGGGCTTTGGAAGTCGCCAAAGCGAAATGACAAGGAAGGGCATGTACAGATATATTTTGCTAGTGATGTTTTCCATGATGTGCGGCGTGATGGTATACGCCGAAAATATTTCGCGCGAGGAAGTAACACCCGAAGCGACGCGTGCTATTCAGAAAGGGCTGCATTTTCTGGAGAGCACGCAGGAAGCGGATGGGGTATGGCGCTGCGATATCGGCTACAAGCTGAATACAAGCTATCAGGTAACCAAGAGTAATGGCCCACACGTCGGCGTGACCTCGCTTGCCTCTATCGCCATGATGGCCAACGGCAGTCTGCCCAACCGCGGCACTTATGGGCGCAATGTGCAGCAGGGACTCAAATTTGTGCTGACGTGCGTACATCCTGCTAACGGTTACATCAGCAAATATGGCTCACGCATGTACAGCCATGCGTTTGCCACGCTGTTTCTGGCCGAAGTGTACGGCGCGCAGCCGGACCGTGAACTGCGTGAAAAACTGCAAAAGGCGGTCAATCTCATTACCTCCTGCCAAAACAGCGAAGGCGGCTGGCGCTATGAGCCGATCGCTTCCGATGCCGATATGTCGGTAACCGTATGCCAGGTACAGGCGCTGCGTGCGGCCCGCAATATCGGCATCCGTGTACCCAAGAAATGTATAGAACGAGCCATCGAGTATATCCGGCAAAGTGCCACCTGGAATGGCGGTTTCAAATACCAGTTGCTGCCAATGAGCGAGTCACGTGTCAGTTTTGCCTTGACCGCCGCCGGTGTCACTGCACTGCACGGCGCCGGGGTTTATGACGACAAGGCTATCCAGCAGGGACTTGAATTTTTGCTCAACCTGCCAGCGCACGAAAATCCACCGCCCAACCACTATTTCTATTACTACGGACACTATTATGCGGTGCAGGCTATGTATATCGCCGGTGGCTCCTATTGGGAAAAATGGTATCCCAAAATACGTGATGAACTGGTTGCCTCACAGAATCCGGACGGAAGTTGGGAGGGCGATGTCGGAAAAAATTTTGCCACGGCCGTCGCCAGCATCATCTTGCAGGTTCCCTATCGCTATTTGCCGATTTTTCAAAGGTAAAATCGTTTCTTACAAGGCTCCCATCTGGCCCAGAGTTTTTTTCAAGATGAAACTGGAGTTTTGACGGGTCGCGTGATAGCAGCCCTTCCGCAATGCGGCGCAGGCCGGCGATCTGCTGAAGATTGCTTACATTGACAAGTACTCACGCGTCAGTGCGTCCAGTCGTTTCTCGACGCTCATCGCTGTGCTCCAGGGCTTGCTATCACGCTCCCCTGCTGTGGCATCATAGTGTGGCCAATGAGCGAAGTGCAAAGTCTCTGTAGCGACGAGCGCATGTACCGCTTTCGCACTGCGTGCATCGTGTCCTGGCCTGCCAGGACACACCGGTGTCTTCTGGTTCAATCGTTCGCTGTTCGCATCGTCGCGGAAGAGACTTTGCACGAGCGAATGGTCGTATGAAAATCGCGCGAAAAATTCATGTTTCATAGAAGAAGGAGTAAAAGTATGCAATACCGTGAACAGGCTCATGAATTTCAGGTTTATGATGAATCGGCCGTACGGCGTATGGCCTTTTTACAAAAAGTGTATCTGACATTCTTATTTTCGCTCATCGCCGCTTCGATCGGCGCTTACGTAGGGCTGCAACCTAAAGTTCTCAGGGCGGTAGCCGGCAATTACCTGCTTTTCTTCATCGTTGAACTGGTGGCGCTCTTTGCCGCCATCGGGCTGAGGAAACAGCCGGGCATCAATCTTCTGGCGTTGTTTGCTTTCACCTTTGCCTCCGGCATCACATTATCTCCTATGCTGGCCGTTTATCTGGCGCTTGGGAAAGCCGCCATCATCAAGGAAGCACTCAGCCTCACCTGTGTCGTTTTTCTGGGGCTGACCGTCTACGTGTTTGTCACCAAGAAAGATTTTTCTTTCCTTGGTGGCTTTTTGTTCATGGGGCTGTTCGGGCTGCTAGGCATGGGCGTCATGTTCATTTTCTTCCCGCCCAGCAGCACCTCCTACATGGTGTACTCTGGCATTGGCGCTCTCATTTTCTGCGGCTATATTCTTTATGACACTTCGGTTTTGCTGCACAATTGGGAAAGCAACGATTACGTCGGTTTTGCCATCTCTCTGTATCTGGATTTTCTCAATCTTTTCATCTATCTCTTGCAGCTTTTGGCTGCGAAAGATCGCCATTAGATTATGCGCGTGGCCAGGATTCTTTACCATCCTGGCCTTTTTATTGTGACTGAACTGAAAGGAATGTAAACGATATGGAAGTCAAAAAAATCAAGATTATGACTTCGTATGACTGGAGCATGCGTTACACCATGCTCGAATTCGTCAAAATGTTCGAGCCTGTCATCAGGCACAACGGCAAGGAGTACAAACTCGAGTTTGGCCGTGTCATTGCCGAACCGCTCCTTGCCGGCAAGAACCTGAACGAAACTGCCGATTTCGTCATTGATCGTACTACCCACTGGAACGACTACTACAAATGTTGGGCGCAGCAGGCACTCAATTCACAGATGAACATCGCCAACAACAGCACCACTTTCTATGCCTACGACAAGCACGCCACTTACGACCTGATGGCACGTGCCGTGCATCCGAAAGACCGGCTGCCGACTACCGTACTGATGCCGCAGTTCTATCCCTGGAACGAGGATCAGGAACGGCAAGACATGTGGGAATACGAACAGAAGTTGATCATTGAGCATAGCAAGTACGGGTTTGATGAAAGACGCCGCCAGACCGACTGGCAGAAAGTGCGGGAGAAGGTGCAGCGAGCCCACCGTACACAGCACCAGGGCAAGCTGGTGCGCGAACTGTTCTATGCCAGCGGCAATTACCTGAAAGATGCAGTTGACAAATACTTCCATGGCAAGTTTCCGCTCTACCTCAAAAAAGTGGCTGGCGGTGGCGGCAGCGACGTGTTCAAGATACACTCGCTCGAAGAACTGTACCAGAAATATGACGAAACCGGCGGCCGCGCTTTCGACTTGCAGGAAGCGATCGAGAACTACGACATCTTTGTCAGGTGCATGGGGCTTGGCCCGCAAGTCTTGCCCATGAAGTTCTTGCCAGAACGTCCACTGCATGAGCATTACAGCCCGGAAAAAATACACCTGGACAAAGAGATCGAAGGTCGCCTCATCAGCTACGTGATGTTCATCAACGCCTATTACCGTTGGACCTACAATTCGTTCGAGGCTCTTATCAAAGAGGGGCAGATTTTCCCGATCGACTTTGCCAATGCCTGTCCGGACAGCCACTTCACGTCGCTGCACGTACATTTCCCGTGGCTCATCTGTGCGCAGCTGCGCTGGTTCTCGTATTGCGCCGTCACCGCCAAGGATATGAAGCTCGACCTCGACCAGAAAGAGTACCTGTCGGTTCTCAACGATCCGAAGATCAGCCAACAGGAAAAGCACGAGTTCTGCATGTTGAAGAGTCTAGAATATTTAGAGATAGACCGTTTCAAGGAATTTTGCCGCACCAACTTTAGCGACCTCAACGACAAGATGATCAAGTTCTACGATACCCGTTTCGACGACGTCATTCGCCACGCCATCCGTTTCAGCGATTTCCCGGAGGAAGAGCACGATAAATTCTATCATCAATACAAAGACATGATGGAACAATACTTCCGTCCAAACGCCAAGGAATATCTGACAGCACCCATTGACGAGTAAGCGGGGCGACAGTTTTTCATACTCTGTGTCCCGACTACGCGGGACACGAGTACAAGCGATGAAATATTATCCGACAAGTCGGACTTGTCGGACGAAAATTCATGTTTCATAGAAACATTTATGCCACAACTACTTCCCTATTTAACCGCCGACTTGCCAGGTATTGGCGGCCGTCTCAAAGAACGGCCGGAAGATTTTCGTGTCGAAGAAATACCGCTCTACCTGCCGCAAAGCACGGGGACGCACCTTTATTTTCGTGTGACCAAGCAAGGAATTGCAACGCCTGCTGCCGTAGAGCGTATCGCTCGCCACATGGGGGTAAAACCAGGTGATATCGGCGTCGCCGGACTCAAGGACGCTCAGGCTGTAACCACACAAATGATGAGTCTGGAACATGCCGCTAGCGAACGTCTGGCGGCCTTTCGTGACGAACAGATCAGCGTGAGTGTGCTCGGCATTCACAGCAACAAGCTGCGCACCGGGCATCTCAAAGGCAACCGTTTTATCATCAGGCTGCGCGGTGTCGGACAAGAAGCAACTGCTCAGACAGATACAATCGTTCAGATATTGGCAAAGCGCGGCGTGCCCAATTTTTTTGGCGAGCAGAGGTTTGGCAGACGCGGCGATACGGCGCTTTTAGGTGCGGCCATGGTGCGCGGGAAGATAGAGGAATTTGTGAATATTTTGCTCGGACGTCCGCAGCCCGAAGACCCGCAGGCACAACAAGAGGCCCGGCAGGCTTTCGCGCGCGGCGACGGCGAAACGGCATTGCGTCTGTGGCCGTACCATGAGCGCGAACGGCGCGCTGCA
The DNA here is from genome assembly GCA_020057085.1 of Planctomycetota bacterium. Taxonomy (GTDB): domain Bacteria; phylum Planctomycetota; class Uabimicrobiia; order Uabimicrobiales; family JABWCH01; genus JAGVGO01. Next base: position 15,988 of record JAGVGO010000072.1, read on the forward strand.
CTTGCTGCATATCTCAAGCAAAAGCGGCCGCAGGCGGCGGTAGCCGCACTGACTCCGAAAAGCCGCCGCCTTTATGTGTCGGCATTGCAAAGTGAAATTTTCAATGAAGTGCTGCAACGACGCCTGGCCAGTTTCGATCAGGTGATGGCCGGCGATCTGGCCCAACGTGAAGGGTCGTGCAAATTTTTTGTGGTGGAAGACGTAGCGGCAGAGCTGGCACGCGCCGCTGCATTTGAAATCAGTGCCAGCGGGCCGATGGTCGGTATGCATTGCCCGTTGCCACAAGGACAACCGGGCGAGGTGGAACAAGCAGTATGGCAAGCATTTCAGCTTACCCCCGAAGATTTTAGCCGCGTCGGCAAAACGATCGCTCAGGGCACACGCCGCCCGCTGCGCTTTCGCCTGGCCAAACCGCACATCACGGCCGGTGAGGACTGCCACGGTTCATTTCTCGAACTATCATTCGTTGCACCTTCCGGTTGTTACGCGACCGTCGTACTGCGGGAAATTATGAAACAGGACCCCTCCGTCGGCCAAGAATCTGCTGCCACGCCAGCAAGCGACTGCCATGTTGACTAACGACGCCGCTAGCTCTATGCCACGCTATGCGGCAACGGCGATCATCCTGGCCGGGGGTAACAGCACGCGCATGGGGCGCGACAAATGCTTCATGCCGATCGGCGGTTCACCTCTCATCGCCCACATCTCCAGGCAGCTTGCGCCTCACTTCCAGGAAATTCTCATCAGCGCCAACGACAGGCAAAAATTCGCTTTTCTTGGCTTGCCTGTCATCCCCGATAAAATGCCGGGACAAGGGCCGCTCATGGGAATCGCTTCGGCGCTATCGGCTTCTCTTCACGAACAGAATTTCGTCATCGCCTGCGATATTCCGGAAATACCCATTGCCTTTGCCGGGCAAATGTTGCAGGAGTTGGCCGGTTACGACGCGGTCATCCCTGTGAGCGGTGAGCATCTGTATGAACCTTTGTGCGCAGTGTACGGCAAGACGGTTTTGCCTGCGCTGTGGCGCGCCATTGATAACGGAGAGCGCAAACTAATCGCCGCGCTCGCCAGCTGCCGCCTGCATTTTTTGCCCTGGCCCGCCGGCGAGATACTGGCCAATCTCAACAACAGGAGCGACTATGAAAATTACGTGGCGGCCAGAAAAAAAGAACCGCTGTAATTTTGTTCCGGTCAACAACATACTGAACAGTACGGTCGCGCAGATCCCAGTCCTTACGCGATATGGCGCAGGCCAGCGATCTGCTTAGGATTGCTTACATTGACAAGTTCACACGTGTCGGTGCGTCCAGTCGTTGCCCGACGCTCATCGCTGCGCTCCAGGACTGGGATCACGCTCCCTTCTTGACCAGTACAGCTACACTTCTACCATTTGCACAGCCTCGTGCGGGCAAACCTGAAAACAGAGCGAGCAGCCGGTGCATTGCGACTGATCCACCACCGCTACCTTATCCTGCATGGCAATGGCCTGGTAGGCAGAGTCGCGGCAAGCAACGACGCACTTGCGACAGCCCGTGCATTTTTTTGCGTCCACCTGTGCCTTCACCGCGTAACTGGTATCGAGTTCGGCATACTGTCGGATCATCTGATTACCGCGTCCGAGGAAGTCCTGAATCCTGGTGAATTCGTGCCACGCCATAAATTCGCTGAGATCGCGGGTCATCTTGCGGATGAGGCCATAGCCTTCGAGCATGACCGCCGTACACACCTGCACGAGCGGCGCACCCATGAGAAGAAATTCGGCCGCATCGAAGCCGCTAGAGATGCCGCCGCAGGCCATCACCGGCAGCCCCGGATTTTTCACCAGATTGCTCACCGCACGCAGGGCAATCGGCTTGAGACCGACGCCGGAGTAACCGGCTACCGCACTATAGCCACGAACCGAGGCTTTGGGCTTCAGCGTGAGCAAATCGAAGCCGAGCAGGGCAGGGAAACTGTTGATGGCACAGATTCCTTGCGCTCCGGCGTTGGCCACTGCCTCGCCGATGTAGGAAATATCCGCCACCGCCGCCGTGAGTTTAGGGATGAGCGGCACGGTGATGCGTTTGTCCGCCTTGAGCCAGGCGACGATCTGCGCCGAATATTCAGCATGCTGACCGATCGCTGCGCCCTTACCCTTTTCCGAGTAACCGTGAGGACAAGAGAAGTTGAGTTCGAGAAGGTCTACGCCCGCCTCCTGACAGCCGAGAGACAGTTCCAGCCACTCTTTGGCGCTTTTGGCGTCTCCCATGATGCTGCCGATGAGCCTCTTTTGCGGGAATTTTTCTTTGAGAAAACGGATGTCGCTAAACCATTCATCGGGCGTGCGCTCACTCGCCAGCTCGATGTTCTCGAAAGCGATGACCTTGCCCCCAGCTTTGGTGCTGCCGAAACGGTTGGTGACATTTTTCACCGGCTCGCGGATCAACGTCTTGGTCACTGCCCCAGCCCAGCCCGCCTTAAATGCTCTGGCTATCATCTCTTTATTGGCCGTGGGCGGGGCAGAAGCCAATAAGAACGGATTTTCAAAACGTAACCCCAGATATTCGACAGATAAATCCATAGCGCATCACTGCCTTTCAAAATATGGACAAAAGTAGTCAAAATTTGATTTTCTGGTTACCCAGACACACCTCACGTTGAGAGCAACGTGTATGGCAGCATCAATCTGCCGGAACAATTTCGAGCAAATGCTTATTCTGTTCTATCACCTTGACAGGGTAGTCTTGTAGGCAAGTTTTTATCGGCCTTCTCGCCTCTTCTTCCTTGGGCCATGGCAATAGAAACACAATCTTATAGATTTTTCCAGACGCTGCTTCCTCGATGGTTAATCTGTAATTGTTGTTGTGACTCGTTTCCTGTAGTCTGTCTTCAATCTGGGCTACTAGATCTTTATCCTGAAAATTTTTCACCACAACCTTTACATAATCCGTGTTTTCTTCAGCTTTCTTCTTAAAGTACTGTTCCCGTTGTGCGTTGACTTTGTCCCAGATGTTCTTTGACACCAATGCCTCGACGGCTGAAGCCATGTCAGCGGCCGGCTCTTGCTGAACAGAAATGACATAGGCAGGTATCTCGATACGTTTGCCATGTGCCGTGATAATCATGGAATTGCTGCTGCCGCCTTCGGGTATATCCCCTGTCTTTTGCCACTTTTGCGTGAATAAGCCCTTGTCCAGCAGCAAGCGATAGATGCTGTCCAGCTCGCTAGCTTTGAGCAAGAACGTTTCTGTCCAATTCGGCCCCTGCCCGGATGCGTAGCCAGAGCGCATCACGATTTGGCCATGCCCATCCATTTCCACAGTGATGGTATACTCGTAATTGTTGAGCATGACGCCAGTACACCAATCATACCGAACATGGAAGTCGTTTGGCCGGCTGTCCAGCGAAACTATTACAGCAGGTTGCTTCTCAGCCACGACAGGGGTTAAAGTTTGCTTCTCCATCGTCGCCGTAATGTTGCTGGAAGTCGAACACCCAAGCAGTAAAGTAGACAGCACTCCTAGTGCCATAGCGAAGCAATGTCGCATAATGAAAACTCCTTATACTGTCTGATTATCGGCAATGGTAAGAGCAGAGTCAAGTGCCTTGACACCGGCATCAATCTCATCCTTGCTGATGATGAGCGGCGGGGCAATGATAAAATGGCTGACCCACGACTGCACGAATACGCCACTCTTCATCATCTCGGCAGCGACCTTGTCTACCACGAGCGGCGAGCCGCTCAACTTGTCTTTGTAAGTGTTGAAAGGCTCTTTGCTGTCGCGGTTCTTGACCAGCACGACGGCCCAGAACAGTCCCAAACCTCGCACGTCGCCGACACACTTGTGCTTGTCCTTGAGCGCATGGAGCTTTTTGCCCAGATACGCGCCCATTTCGTTCGTTCGCTCGATCAAATTGAGTCGTTTGTATTCGGCGATGGCAGCGATGGCGGGAGCCAAAGTCATCGGGTGCGCCTCGTAGGTGTGACCGTGCGAGAAGTAGTGGTCCTCGAAATAATCGCTTATCTTCTTGGTGGTAGCACAGAGTCCGAGCGGCACGTAAGCAGAAGTGATGCCTTTGGCGGTGGTGAGGATGTCGGGTAAAACACCCCAATGTTCGAGTGCAAACCACTTGCCGGTGCGTCCCCAGCCGCTCATCACCTCGTCGGCGATCAGTATGACATTGTTGGCGTCGCAGATCTGACGCAGACGCGGCAAATATTCCTTGGGCGGAATCAGGATGCCGTTGGTGCCCACCACCGGCTCGATGATGACGGCAGCCACGTCGCTCTCTTGTTCGATCATATGCTCAAGATATTCGACACAGGCGACGCGGCATTCCGGATAGTGGTGGCCGATGGCACAGCGATAGCAGTCAACCTCGGGCGCGAAGATGACGCCGGGAATCTTGCCAGCCGGCTCCATGGCCCAACGCCGCATATCGCCGGTGGCGGCTACGGCGCCCATGGTGGAACCGTGATAGGAACAGTAACGGGAAATGATCTTGGTCTTGCCCGTCACCATGCGCGCGATCTTGAAGGCGCACTCGTTGGCTTCGGTGCCCGAGGTGGCGAAGAAGTATTTATCGAGACCCTTGGGCAACACTTCGAGCAAGAGCTTAGACAGCTCGGCGCGGACGTCGGTGGCAAAGCCGGGGCTAATGTAAGGCATCTTGCTTGCCTGGTCGCAGATGGCCTTGATCACCGCCTGGTTCTTGTGTCCCAGCGTCACACACATGAGCTGGGCGGAAAAATCCAAATATTTCTTGCCACTGGCATCCACGAAATAACACCCTTCGGCATCAACGATATGCAAAGGTTTCCAGTTTTTCTGCAGGCGCCAAGTGCCGTAGGTGTAACGTGCAGTAATTTCAGAAACGGTCATTTTGTCGAGTTCAGTATGATCCATAGATTTCTCCTACCATATTGTCTTCACTCCCTGGAATTGCCGGATCCTTTCATCTGCGGAAATCAAGGGAAATGCCAGTACACGGGCCGTGGCCACAATCATCTGGTCAGCGGGGTCTTTGTGAAAACCCTCCAGAGTACAGCTTTCTACAGCTATTTCCGGTTGCAAATGGGCAACGGCTATATCTTGTTCCGACAAAGAACGGTTGAGCCAACTCAACAACGGGATAGAAAACTGGATTTTTTTCTTCTCGACCAACTTGGCGAGTTCCCACAGCGAGATAGCAGCTATCCATTTTCTCTTGGCTTTTTTCAGGGCGACCTGGGACTTCTGAGAGAGACGATCTCGCTGTTCCAGACTGAGCCATATCCACACGTGGGTGTCCAACAGGACATCTTTCACTGCGTGGCCTCCCAATCATTCTCGGCTATGGGTGAGATAATATCTTTCATAAAAACCAAGGTGTCTTTCAATGGGACTGTTGCGGCTTCTTCCGACTCTAAAGCTCTGACCTCTGCGATCGGGATACCCCGTTTGGTGATGACGATGCGTTTTTTCTGCTTATGTAGATTCTCCAGGATTCCCAGACATTGGGCTTTAAATTGGGAAACGGATATGGATTCCATAGCAACCCTTTCTGAGCGTTTGACTATGTTTTTGTGACTATAGTCAATTATATCCTTACCAGGCTCAAAGTACAATCTCAATCTCTGCTTTGTCCGGAAAATTCCGCCGTAGATTACGTCATTTCACGCCAGCCTCACGTTTGAGGAACTGGCCGATGCCTTTTTGCCCGACGAACTCGCCATCGCGCACCTGGATGTGCCCGCGCACCGTCACCGCCGCACAGCGGCCTTTGACGGCAAAGCCTTCAAAGGGGTTGTAGTCAACGTTGATGTGGTGCGTCTTGGCCGAAATAGTGCTGCTGTAGGCCGGATCGTAGACCACAAGGTCGGCGTCGCTGCCGATCTGGATGGTGCCTTTGCGCGGGAACAGGCCGAAAATCTTCGCCACCTCAGTGCTGGCGACTTCAACGAAGCGATTGATGCCGAGCCGGCCCTGGCACACGCCGTAGGTGTAAAGCATACGTACTCGATCTTCGAGCGCCGGGATACCGTTGGGTATCAGGCAGAAATTGTCCTTGCCCATGCTTTTTTGCGTGGTGTCGAACGGCGCATGGTCGGTGCCGACGGTCGAGATGAGGCCGCTTTCCAGCGCGTTCCACAAAATCGGCTGGTTCTTCTTGTCACGCAAAGGCGGACTCATGACATACTTGGCACCCTCGAAATTGGGCCGCTCGGCGTAAGTCTTGTCGAGCAAGAGATACGTGATGAGTGTTTCGATGCGCACCTTGACGCCGCGCAACTTGGCATCACAGGCCTCTCGCAGCGCCTCGGCGCAGGAAAGATGGACGATGTAGATGGGCACATCGAGCAGCTCCGCCATGTTGCAGAAGTGTCTCGTGCCATCCGCCTCGACGAGGGGCGGGCGGCTGTCGTGGTGGTATTCCGGCCCCAGTTTCTTGGCCGCCAGCAAAGCCTTTTGCATCTCGCCCACCATGTCGGCATTCTCGCAGTGAGCCGAAATGAGTGTACCGGTCTCTTTGGCAAAACGCAGGGTATTATAAAGTTCGCAGTCGTCAATGCCGAGGGACCCTTTGTAGGCAAGGAATATCTTGAAACTGGTGACGCCGCGGGCAATCACTTCGCGCAACTGTTTTTCCACCTCGGCGTCGAAGCGGGTGATGCACAGGTGCAGGGCATAGTCGCTGCATACCGTGCCATTCGCCTTGCCCTGCCAGGTTTCGAGAGCCTTTACCGGGTCCTCTTTGCGGCCAGGGATGGCAAAATCGAACAAAGTAGTGGTGCCGCCGCACAGGGCAGCGATCGTCGCACTTTCAAAAGTATCTTTAGCGAAAGTGCCCATGAAGGGCAAAAAAATGTGGGTGTGCGGGTCAATAAAGCCGGGGAACACCAGCTTGCCCGTGGCATCCACCACCTCCGCCCCCTTGGGCGGTTTGATATTTTTCTCGATGCGGGTGATCGTCTCGTTTTCACACCAGATATCCGCCACATAGGTGCTGTCGCTGGTAACGATTTGTCCGTTTTTGATCAGTAGTCCCATTGCAGTCTTCCTTAAATTAGCGGCTTAGCTCATCCAGTTGGCCTTGTACTCGGCCGACCACTTGCTGGTCACTTTCTTCACGCCACTCCAGAAATCTATGGCGCTGGCGCCGGTGATGTCGCCGTCGCCGAAGCGGCTGTCGTGCCAACCGCCGAAAGCAAAAGGTTCGCGCGGCACAGGCACGCCGATGTTGACGCCTACCATGCCGGCATGAGAATGTTCGATGAAGTATTGCGCCACTTTGCCGGAACCGGTGTAGATGCAGGCGGCATTGCCATAAGGACTCGAATTTTCGATGGTGAGCGCCTCGTCGAGCGTCTTGCAGTGCAGCACGGTAAGCACCGGGCCAAAAATTTCCTCGCGCGCACACTCGTGCTGCGGCGTCACGTTGTCAACGATGCTTGGCCCCAAGAACAACCCTTTGGCCGCCACCTGGCTTTTGGCAGTGCGTCCGTCAAGCACGAGTTTCGCCCCGCTTTTGCCGGCGCGTTCCAGATAGCCGGTGATACGGTCATATGCGGCTTTGCTGATAACCGGGCCGATGTCTTTGCCGGGAACGAAGTTTTGCATGATGTTTTTGACCCTGTCGAGGATGTGACCTACTTCGCCTACTGCCAGTAGCACGCTTGCCGCCATGCAGCGCTGCCCGGCACAGCCGGTAACGGAGGCGACAATGTTCGTAGCTGTCATCTCCGGGTCGGCATCGGGCACTACGATCAAGTGGTTCTTAGCGCCGCCGAGCGCACGCACGCGCTTGCCGGCAGCCGTGGCGCGTGTGTACACGGCTTTCGCCACCCTGGTCGAGCCGACAAAAGCGACGGCTTTGATTTTTGGATGGTCGCAGATCGCCTCGACGACTTCTTTGTCGCCCTGGATAACTGAAAAAAGGCCGTCGGGAAGACCGGCCTTCTTGAGCAGTTTGGCCAGTTCAAGAGCGGAGAGCGGGGTGAATTCCGATGGCTTCAGGATAAAGGCGTTGCCGCAACCGATAGCCAAAGGTATCATCCACAGCGGCACCATGAGTGGAAAATTGAAAGGGGTGATGCCGGCAACCACGCCGAGCGGGAAGCGCAGCATCTTGCATTCGACACCACGACTCACTTCCAAGACCGGACCGGCAGCGAGCTGCGGCAGGCTGGTGGCATATTCCACGCACTCGATGGCACGGCTGATGCTGGCCCTGGCTTCATCGAGAGTCTTGCCGTTCTCTTTGTTGATCACTTCCGCCAGGGCCGGCGTGTTGTCTTCGAGCAAAGTTTTCAGACGGAACAGCACCTGCACGCGGTCTTTCAGCGGCGTCAGCCCCCAATTTTTCTGGGCTGCTTCGGCCACCTGCACCATTTCGCTGAGTTCATCGCTCGTTGACATCGGCACCATGCCGATTGTCTCGCCGGTAGCGGGTTGGATGAGCGGTAAAGTGCGTTTGGCTTTGCCAGGTTGCGCACTGCCACCTACGACATTGGGCACGAGCGGCACCGCAGAAACGGCCGCACTTTCCCCCGTTTTTTTATCCATGCCAGATATCTCCTGAATTTTTTCGAGTGGTTACAAACGGGTAAGATCGCCGTACATCTCAGGGCGGCGGTCACGGTAGAATTGCCAGACATTGCGCACTTCGTGGATCAGGTCGAGATCGAGGTCGCAGATCACGGTGTCATCTTTGTCGCGTATCTGCGAGCTGGCAATGAGTTGTCCGCGCGGATTGGCAAAATAGGATTGGCCGTAAAATTCGCCGAGCTTCCACGGCTCTTCCCAGCCTGGCCGGTTGATCGCACCGATGAAGTAGATGTTGGCACAGGCGGCGGCCGGCTGTTCCAGTTTCCACAAATATTCGCTGAGGCCTGCCACCGTGGCCGAAGGGTTGAACACCAATTCGGCGCCGTTGAGCCCAAGAGCGCGCCAGCCTTCGGGGAAATGACGGTCGTAGCAGATGTAGACGCCCACCTTGCCGACTTTGGTCTTGAACACCGGATAACCCAGATTGCCCGGCCGGAAGTAGAATTTTTCCCAAAACCCCGGATTGCAATGTGGAATGTGCGTCTTGCGATACTTGCCGAGGTAAGTGCCATCGCTATCAATGACCGCGGCAGTGTTGTAGTAAGTGGCAATGCCATCCTCCTCGTACATCGGTACCACCAGCACCATTTTCAACTTTTTTGCCACGCCCTGCATCACCCTGGTAGTAGGTCCTTCAGGAATTTGTTCCGTCATGTCGAACCATTTTTCCTTTTGTTCGGCGGCGAAATAAGGGCCGTAGAAGAGTTCCTGGAGACACGCTACCTGCGCGCCCTTTTTTCCCGCCTCTTCAAGCATGGCCACATGTTTGTCCACCATCGCCTTTTTGATCGTTGCGAGCGGCGAGGCAGCGTTTTCGCACAGTGTAGCCTGGATCAACGCACTGCGTACGATTCTTGCCATGAACTTTCCTTTCACAATGATAGGCAACAAAACCTCCATGCCCAGGAGGTCAAAGTGAAATCCAGTATAATGCAAAAAAAACGACAATGCAACCTTATTTTGTGAATCATCAAACGGGCGTATCCAATAATTAGGGGGCATAGTAACTTTTTTGAAATAAGTACAAGAGTACAAGCCTATCACCTCTCCCCTGGCGGGCTGTTTTGTACCC
>JAGVGO010000187.1 GCA_020057085.1 Planctomycetota bacterium
GGGTACAAAACAGCCCGCCAGGGGAGAGGTAATAGGCTTGTACTCTTGTACTTATTTCAAAAAAGTTACTATGCCCCCTAATTATTGGATACGCCCTCTTTCTTCTCCTCGTCGCTGAATTTTGGAGCGACGCATGCCGTAAACTGCACGAAAGCCTCTTGCAGAAGAGAATATATCCGGCGCATCTCTTCAAAATTGTCGGTTTTCGCAGCCGTCTCTAACTGTGTGGCCAGTTGTTGCAAGGCTATGGCGCTGACATTGGCACAGGCACCTTTTAAGGTGTGGCTTTGCCGGCGTAGCAGTTCCATGTCATTCTGAGCCAAAGCCGTGTGTAATTGCTCCAGTTGTTGCGGAAAATCCTGCACGAACAAACGCAATACCTCTTTGACCAGTGTGCCGCCTACCCTGCGTATCAGGTCAGTCTCGTCGAAAACAGGGGCCGCCTTGTCTAGAGTCTGTTTGTTCGGTGGTTTGAAATAGTTTCTGCGTGTGGAGATTTTGCGATCTTTTTTTCTCACCTGTTCACTGTTTGCTTGTTGAGACAACCCTTGGGCGGGAGTTATCTGGACTGTGTTTTTGCTACGCATACATCTTGCGATGGCGTGCTGCAGAGCCACAGGTTGTACCGGTTTAGAGACATAATCGTTCATGCCGGCGGCCAGGCATTTGTCGCGATCACCCTTCATGGCATGGGCGGTCATGGCAATGATCGGAATATCATGCTGGGACAGGCTGGCGTCACTGCGGATGGCATGTGTGGCTGTAAGCCCATCCATGATCGGCATACGCACATCCATGAGTACCAGGTTGTAAGGCAATGCCCGTAGCGACTGCACAGCTTCCTCGCCGTTGGCCACAGCATCCGCTTTGTGGCCCATTTTTTCTAAAATGGCAAGCGCAACCTTCTGATTGACGATGTTGTCCTCGGCTACCAGGATGCGCAGCCCCGGTGGTGCAGGGACAGACGACAAGTCGCGTACAGGCGTTGGTGTCAAATCTTTCTTTTCGTCGGCTATGTCAACAGGACAGGTAAACCAGAAGCGCGCCCCTTGCCCTTCCACGCTCTCGACGCCGATACGGCCGCCCATCATCTCCACCAGCTTTTTACAGATAGAAAGGCCAAGACCGGTGCCGCCCCAGGTATTGGTGAGAGACGGGTTGAGCTGGCAGAACGGATGGAACAAGATATCCTGTCTGTCACGGGGAATGCCGATGCCGGTATCTGTGACGTCGAAGCACAAGAAAAGCTGCCGGTCTTTCATCTCTGCACTTTTTACCATGACCTCCACCTCGCCATGTGGGGTAAATTTGATGGCATTGCTCACCAGATTCACCAACACCTGGCGTAGCCTTCCTGGATCACCTTGTAACAAGAGCGGCACATCCTGAGCAATTTCAAACGACAGAGCCAATGCCTTTTGGCGTGCACGCAGCCCCAATAGATCCTGAATATCGTTGAAAAGATCGTCCAGGCTAAAGATGGCGGCTTCCAGTTCCATTTTGCCCGCCTCGATTTTGGAATAATCGAGAACATCGTTGATAAGATTGAGCAGGATTTCCCCGCTTTTGCGGATGGCCTCGGCGTATTCCAGTTGCTCTGCTGACAACTGTGTGTCGAGCAAAATGCCGGCCATGCCGATGATGCCGTTGAGCGGCGTGCGGATTTCGTGGCTGACATTGGCGAGGAATTCGCCCTTGGCGCGGTTCGACACCTGTGCATCTACCGCCAGTTGACTGGACTGTTCGAGTGCCACAGACAACTTCTGGTTCGCCTCTTTAGCTTCTTGTCTTGTTTGCCGCAACGCATCTTCGGCACGTTTGCATTTGCTGATGTCTTCCAGCATCGCCAACAAATAGGGAGTGCCATGTCGTCTGAACGTGCTGAAGCAGCAGGAAATCCACATTTCTCGCCCACAAGTGCCGGTGACATGCGCTTCTTTTTGCCAACGGGGTTGACCGTCGTTCAGGACAGTATTGGCCAGTTTCAGTAAACCTGTCTCTTGCCAGAAAGAAATGGTATGGAAATTTTGCTGCAGCAACTGCTCCACAGTGCCACCGGTGATACGTGCCGCCGCCCTGTTGGCCTGGATGCACTGCCCGCTGTCGGCATCGTAGACACACATACCGATCTTCGAGGCGTCGAGCAGTTTCTTATGCAAATCGAGCGACTCAACGGCTTCCGTATATTTAGATAGGTAGGGAATAAACCATGCCACGTTTTTTGTCCTTTCTTGCAACAGACCCTGTTGGGCAGCACCGTTGTCTATTAAACTCAGATTGCCATGTTTTGTCAACAGCAATTCACGTAAAATCGCGTCGCCATCGGCATTTCTTGTGAATTTATTTGCAAAACCATTCTGGTTATGATACTTTCGGTTAAACAGTGTGTATTCAAGATATTTTCAGGCAAGGTTGTAAGATGAACAAAAGCAGAAGGGCGAAACTGTTGGAACAGGCAGAAGAGTTGACTCATATCCTGGAAACTGCCGCCAGACAGGTACAAGTGGAAGCGACAGCGTCGATGCCGCAACTAACCACGATCATTTTGCAAAAACTGATCGAACATGGGCTGGAAACATTTCATGATGACAAGGCACGGAATGTGGTTGTCACTGTGCTGGAAGAGTTGCGCTATGCTGCCTTGATTCCACCTTATTTGCGGTATTGCCAGGAAAGGGAACAAATGGCTGCATCGGCGGCGCATGTCGTAAGGCATACGGCAGCCGCTTGTGACGAAGCCGACAAGCCGGCCGTCGAAACTACCGGCGATTCGCCCGTGGTCACTTCCGGCAACGAATATCTGCCCTGGGAAAAAAACAAGATAGCCCAGGCACTGGAACGCGAGGGACAAATTCCCATGGATGTGGCCAATCAAGTGGCGCACGTAGTGGAATCGAAAATTCTCCATGCCAAAATCCGCTATATCGCCACTGCCCAGATTCGCGAGCTGGTCAACAGCGAACTTTTCGCCATGGGGTATCGTGCGCAATTGCAAAAGCAGTCACTTTTAGGTATCCCCAAATTCAATCTGAAATGTTTGCTCTACCCTGAATACCAGCAAGGGGCCACCAAGGATATGGACGGGCTACTCCACGAAATCGCTGCCGTGATACTGCGCCAATACGCGCTTGAAGAAGTATTCGGGCAGGAAGTGCTGGATGCCCATCTTTCCGGTAAAATACACATCGAAGCGGTATCCTGGCCGATGAAGATATTCGCCCTCTTGCTCCCGTCGCACGCACTCAATCTGAAAGACCTGACAGCGGAAGAACAGGTTTTTACCCTGAGCAGCGACGTAGAGCTATTGCTACCTTTCATTTATCATTCCATACTGCTCTGCGGTGCCGATGCAGTGGCACAGCCACCGCACGCCCCTTGGCTGCGTCTATTCCTGCTCTCGCTCTCTCGCAATTTTTCGCGGCCGGCGCCATGTACACTATCGCTTACGCGCGCTCCCGGCATATTTACCGATACACTGTGTCAGGTGTACCAGGAGATAGACAGCCGCAACCTGCGCCATTGTCTGCCCGCGTTCGTGTTGCCGCTAAATGGCGAGTGGTCGGAGCTGCTGCCTGCGCTATCTTCGCTTTGCCCATTTGCCTGTCGTATGCACAAAGTGACATTCGCTTTGCGTCCACCTTATCTCGCGGAGTGGCCGGGTGCCGGCGAGACATCGTGGGCCTTAGATTCTTTGGCCATCAATCTAGTGGAGGCCGCCTACCGCGCGGGGAAACAACAAGTCGGCAAATTCTGGGACGAATTGGCCGCTTTTTTCCGGCTCGTCATCCTGGTTCACCTCGACAAAAAACGATTCTTTATCAGCCTGGCCCAGGGTCCGCTGCAAACTTTTTGCCAACCGCCCTGGCAGCCATTGTATCCGATGGCCGGCATCGGTTGTTTTCTGGAAATTGTAGGTTTACCTGAAGCCGTACTGTATCTGACCGGACAGGAAATGAGCGAAGGGGAAGGCTGGGAACTAGCGGTACAGACGCTCACCCGCTTGAATGAATTAGCGATCAATGCCATGCACACGCACAACATCCACATCTTGCTTACCGATTACATGCAAAACAGCGAAGCCCAGGAACGTTTCTGTCGTTTGGAGCAACAAAACGGCAAGCACCAGGATGTCTTTGCCGGTACGGTTTACACCAAAGGACCGCATTTTCGGCTTGGCACGACGCTGTCGCTGCGCGAGAAAATCCGTCGCGAAGGCATGCTGCACCGCCTCATGCCGGCCACCGTTTCTCTCATGCCGGAAATGGACTCCGCCGAACTGACAGAACTTCTCCGTTTCGCACGCGACGAAACCGAGTGCCTGGCGATAAGAGTATGTTAAGGGCAGCAGAAAATTCCCGTTTCTTTTTGCTTGTCAGTGTTGTGCTAGCGTGGCTGGTGTTTCGGTTTTTTCTCGCCAGCATGTTTTTCCATATCCTGCGCTACCTTATCCAGCAGTTCATATTCTGTCCAGTCGTATTGCAGTGGCGTGATGGTGATATAACCCTTGTTGAGGGTTTCCAGATCGTTCGGATAACGGCCAGGGGCATCCGGTCGCTCCGGCGCATAGCCAAGGCCTTTGAGCCAATAGTAGTCACGACCGCGCGGGTCGCAATGTTTTTCATAATGATCGAGATAAAAACCGAGGTAATGGCGGGTCAGCTTGATGCCTTTAACCTTGGCCACGCAAGGAATATTGATGTTGTAGACGTGGGGGGTATGGCAAAGAGCCAGAAATTGCGGCATCAGAGGCAGCAGAGTTTCTTTGAGGCCGTCCATCTTGTCTTCGTTAAACGCGTCAAAGGAAAAGGCGAGCGCCGGTTTGCCGGCCATGAAGCCTTCAAAAGCCGCGGCCAGGGTTCCTGAATAGCAGGCTGCTGGCCCGGCGTTGTGACCGGCGTTGATACCGGTCATGACTACATCCACATCGGGATAGATAGCAGAAATACCCAATTTTATTGCATCGGCAGGCAAGCCGTTGACCGCGAGCCCATACAGTTTCCCCTCGCTATAGATCGGCCTGGGAATGAGGGGTGTGTGCAAGGTGATGGCATGGCTGGTGCCGCTTGCCTGGTGTTCGGGTGCTACGATGTAAGGTTTGTGGCCGCTCGCAGCCACCAGTTCGTAAAGTATGCGCAACCCTCTGGCATGAATGCCATCGTCATTGCCTAACAATATTTCCATGACTTCTCCAATTAAAACGGCTTTACGCTCACTTGCTCTTTGTCGGTGATAACGATTTCAGGAATCTGATGGCCATAGTGAGGAAACATGGCCAAAGCGCCGCGCACAAAACCGTAATTGGGTTTGAGCAAACTTTCCGGCAGTTTGCGGCTGTTGGAAAGGAAGGTGCGCTCGATATAGTCAATGATCTCGTTGCGCTGCTTAGCTTCTGCCGATACGTAAATGTAGAACGGAACATCTTGTTTGACGCTGAAAATAAAAAGTCCCCGCCCTGCCGTTTCACCGCCCGCCGGGCGCGTAATTTCACCAAACACTTGCACATCTTCACGTGAACCCGCTTTGCCGACAAGCTGCATGTAGTCTTTGCCATTGACCAGAATATACAAAGACTTGCTCTGTTTCTGGTAATCCATGGCCAGCTTGATTACTTCGGCCCGCATGCGCCACCATTTTTTCAACAAGTCATAAGGACGACTGGCATTCGCCGGTCTTTTCTGCAGCTTGTCCGACCAGACGCCCAGTTTGTCCTTCTGTGCCTTCTTTTCGGTTTCGACAAAAATTTCATGGTACTCTTCAGAGTAGCCGTATTTCTCATAATAAGGTGTCCAGCCATTGGCAATGGCTTGTTTTTGATAATGGTCACCACCGGCAAACACCTGCACCAGGGCACGACCGTAGAAATCAGCATGAGACTGTACCCCATCGGTTTTGAGTTCCACTTTGTTGCCTCGCTGGGCATACCAGGCAGTGGCAAGTTTCGTCACTTCCTCCCCATACTCGGTCACCGGCCCTAAATCTTTTGGCTTGTGCGTTTCTTCGGTATCGATGTTGAGAAAACGCAGTGTGCGCCGATTCGCCTCGGCAATCGGCGGGCGTTCGATTTCAACGGTGTCGCCATCAATCACTTTCACAATTTTAAATGTTCCGAGCAAAATTCCCATGTTTCTCTCCTAAGGATTGGTCACGGCTCAGGAATCTGAGAACAAAAAACAATGATTTCACTAAAATGATAGCAGACGGGCGTATCCAATAATTAGGGGGCATAGTAACTTTTTTGAAATAAATACAAGAGTACAAGCCTATCACCTCTCCCCTGGCGGGCTGTTTTGTACCCA
>JAGVGO010000125.1 GCA_020057085.1 Planctomycetota bacterium
AAAAAGAGGCCAAGGCCAAAGAAAAAGAGGCCAAGGCCAAAGAAAAAGAGGCCAAGGCCAAAGAAAAAGAGGCCAAGGCCAAAGAAAAAGAGGCCAAGGAGAAGGAAGCCAAGGAGAAAGAGAAAGAGGCCAAGGCCAAAGAAAAAGAGGCTAAGCGAATGCCTATCCCAGAGGACAAGCCGGCCAAAGATGAGGCAGCCACGATACAGGATGTGGAACTTGCTGCCAAAGAAACTAAGGCACAAATTGGGCCGGAGCCTGTGCTAACAGCCTCGCCCAAATCGCTTACCTCTACGCTCGATGAAGATTTGTTTGCCGAAGATGAAGATATCGTTACCACACAGTCGCCTGCAGCTACCAAGAGGGAACCCCTTGCATCCACCAAAGCTGCCGAGGCTCTTGCAGAGAAGATTGCTGCCCAGGCAGACCGGAAGCCGCCAGAGCCGCCGGACAATCAACCGGAGGTGGCTGAAAGCGAATTTGAAGAAATAGACGGCAGTGTATTGGAAGAGGAAGAATTCTTGCAGGAAGAGATCAAGCATGGCTTTGACGAAATCTTGAGCGAATTTCAAATAAGCGAAGAGCCGGAAATCCAGGAGAGCGACTTTGAGGACATGGCATCTTCGCAGTCTGACACGGTGTTGCATAGTTACCTGGTATGCCCGCCATATCAACCGTTCCATCTTGGGAGCAAAGAATTTCGTATCGGGCGCGACAAGCATAACGATTTGATCCTGCCATCAGACGATGTGTCGCGCTTCCATGCCAACATCATTCTCGAAAAAGATCATTATGTGCTCAAGGACCTCGGTAGTTCCAATGGCAGCAAAGTAAACGACGAGAAAATGAGTAAATATGTCCTGCGTAATGGTGACAAAATAGTCATCGGCCACACTACGATCTTTTATCAGGAAGTGCGGGAGGGGCGTATACCGGAAGACAGCGACAAGGAATTGTTTAAACGTAAGACCATGGCCATGCCACAGATTCGCAAGGAAGACCTTGACAAATCCACCTTCGGCGGCGATCTTGCCCATATCAGCCTTTGGCAGATATTGCAAATGCTGGCAAGCGAAGAAAAAACCGGCTGCCTGACCATCAAAAACGGCCAGGATGTGGTGGTATTTTTTGTCGGTGGACGTGTTGTCCATTGTCAGTGCGAGCAGGACAAAGGCCGCGAGGTGTTTTACCGAATTCTCGCCAAACAAACCGGCCGCTTCAGTTTCGACCCCGGCCTGGCGCCTGGTGAAGTGAGCATGAGTGATACCGTGGAATCGCTCCTGTTTGAGGGCGCACGCCAGATGGACGAGCAGTCACGCAGTGATGAGTAGAAGGAGTTCTCATGCGCAAAGCCGATTTTTCTGGCTGGCGACTGACGGCACTCGTGGCCGGCATCTCTCCGCTATCTTTCTTTGCCGTAATTCTGGCAATCTATCCGAAGAAGGCGTTGCCGTCGTGGGCGCTCGGAGCCTATCTGTCACTTCTGGTACTTTCCGGCCTCGTCGCTGCCATTACTGCACACAAGATGGGCAGACGCGGCTGGCTGTGGTTTCTGGGATGTGTGGCCTGGGGGCTGCCGACGGTGGCGCTTCTTTTTGTCGAATCCAAGGTCGTTGTTTCGTCGTTGCCACGCTGGCGTAATGCTTCGCTAGCGAAGGCACGGCACGACATTCTGCCACATGCATCACAGCACAAAGCTCCTGCCAAAGCTGTGCCTTGTGATTTTTGCCAGAAATTTACGGCCACGATGTTTACCTGGTATGCGATGCAGGAACAAGAGCCAGGCCACCGGATTTACCATGGGCTTGGCTCTACCCTGGCGCTTGCTGCCTGCCCGCACTGCTACCGCAAGCTTGTCTGGCGACGCCTTTGGCACAAGGTGAAGAGAGAGTTCCTTACTATTCGTTTGACGGCCTATGCCATGCTCATCTGGGCGTTTTTTAGCGCCGTTCGTGAGAGGGGATTGCCACCTCTCGAGTTTTTTATCGCCCTGTTCGTGATACCCGTTGTTGAAAGCATCGCACTGCTCAAGAAGCTGGGTAAGGTGAAGCTGCATGAAGCGGAAGTAGCCAAGGCCAAAGCAGGAACCAGAGGCCTTACGCTACGCGCACAGGAAGGCAGCGACTTTTTTCCGATCACCGCCTCTTTTGTCGAGGTAAACAACGATTGGGTCGGCGACCAGCGTGACACTTGCGCCTTTTGCGGTGAGCCACCCGATGTAATAAATGCAGCCAAACTGGGCGAAACCATGACGCTCTATCTTGGCATATGCCATCCGTGTCGCCGCAAGGCCAGGTGTCACCACTGTCTCCACCTCTTGGCCATCCTGGGGTGCGTCGGACTGTTCATCGCTGGCGGCCTCTTAGCGGCATACTATGTGGTTCTCTGGCAGGTGGATTTCCAAAAATGGTTTGTCTGGAGCCTTGTAGGTTTTATCGGGCTGGTGGTGATGATATGCCATGCTCTGCCGATTCTTGGCGATCCGTACTATGTGGTACGCGCTACCCCGGAGTTCCAACGCTATGCCGCCTGTGGATACGGCGTCATGGATTGTGTGGAGGTGCGGGAATATGCAACTTTCTGATTTTCACTATGATTTGCCGCCTGAACTGATTGCCCAGCAACCAAGCGCAACACGCGACCAGTCGCGGCTCATGGTACTCCGCCGCCGCGAGGCCGCATGGGAGCACCGCCCCGCCTTCAGTGACATCGTCGCGTTACTAAAAAGCGGTGACCTGCTCGTACTCAACGACACCAAGGTCGTACCGGCACGCCTGGTAGGGCAAAGAGAGAGTGGCGGCAAGGTGGAACTCCTGGTGGTGAATAGCATTGACACAAACGCGCATGCCCTGATCCAAACCACACGCCGTCCGAAAGCAGGTGAAATGTACCACTTTGGCAGTTACACCGCTACGGTCAAAGAGCGCGACCAGGATGGCTGGCAGTTGGCATTCAACAGCGACGTATCTTCTGTCATGGAAGAAATCGGTTTGCCGCCGCTACCACCTTATATCAAGCGCAAAGGCAAACAGCTCGACGAGCTGTCGCCCCGTGACCGCGAGCGTTACCAGACAGTGTATGCGCGCACACCGGGCGCCATCGCCGCCCCGACGGCAGGTTTGCACTTTACGCCTGAACTGCTCGAACGCCTGGGCCGACAAGGAGTTGAGATTGTCTATGTCACGCTGCACGTGGGGGCAGCTACTTTCTGCCCGGTGCGCAGTGCGGATGTGGAAAAGCATGTCATGGGGAGCGAACGCTACGTGGTCAGCGAGGAAACCGCCGCCCGTGTAAATCGGGCACGCTGCGAGAAACGGCGCATCGTGGCGGTGGGGACGACTTCCTGCCGCACTCTCGAAAGCGCAGGCAAAACGGGTGAACTCCTGGCCGGCAAAGGAGCGAGTAGTCTATTCATCTACCCAGGTTTCCAGTTTCGTATGGTGGATGCGCTCGTCACCAACTTCCATCTGCCGGAGAGTACCCTCATGCTGCTGGTGTCGGCCTTTGCCGGCAAGGAATTGATCCTGGCCGCTTATCGCGAGGCGATGCGTGAGAAGTATCGTTTCTACAGCTACGGCGATGCCATGATGATTGTGTAGTCGGCTGCCAGTTTTTTGCAGGGCTATTTCCTTCTCCGTGTTTTGCCATCTTCGCGCGGCAATGCCTTCTCCACGATGATCGGAACAACGAACGGTTGCAACCAGAGTGCGCGTAAGCTGGACAGCCGATCCTCGTTACGAAGGCATTTGCCGCTCTCATTGTGGATTTTGTTACTCGCTCTGGAGAATGAAATGGCCCTGAATTTTTTGTTGTTTTCCAGAAAGAAAGCGCTTATAATTGGAAAAGCAATCATAGTCCTGAAAATATAAGCCAGAATTTATTCGCAAAGGAGCCGTAAAAAAATAAGTGTCAATAAATTTGCGCAGAGATTTTTGCCAAGGGCGAGAAGCGACCGAAGGCGCATAGCCGTAGCTCTGTAACTGAGGGCGCGACGAAGCCCTTGGCAAAAAGATCAAGCAAATATTGATAGTTATTTTTTTACGGCGACAAAGGAGAGAGGCATGAAAAACAAAGGGTTTACGTTGATCGAGCTACTCGTCGTCATCGCCATCATCGGCCTATTGGCAGGCATCCTGCTGCCGGTGCTCAATAAAGTGCAAGTTAGTGCCATGCGTGCAGAATGCAAGGCGACCATCAACCAGTTGAGCCAGGCGCTAAAAACTTACGAAGAGGTGGAAAACGGCTATCCACCCAATGTCGGCACGCAAGAAGGAACTACATACGCATACAGTTGTGATATTCTTGCCCCTTGCCTGGACGGTAATACCGTCACGACAACCGGCGGCTATGGCAATAATCGCCGGCAATACTTCGAATTCAAGGAGAACCAACTGGCGCAATGGAACACCGGAACGGGGGAAGGGGATACAAATGCGGCTGAAGCAAATGAAAAGAGTATCCTGGATCGTTTTTTGCAGCCGGTATGGTATTACAATTTCCAGCCTCCTTTTCATAATTTTAGCTCCAAACAAATTTCTGGCAATCCGCTGCATCCCTGGACCAATGCTCTCCTTTTTGCGAATTATCAGATGTACAGCAAGGCTAACTATCCTGATAACGCCTACGGAGATGAAACCCCGAATGCAGAGAAGTTCCGCTGGATCACCAGTTATACCGAGTAACCGAGCCTTAAGGGAAAAATTATGAGCAAAAAACAATGGGGTTTTACCCTGATCGAGCTGATGGTGGTCATCACCCTGATCGCCATCCTCGCGGCGTTTGTGCTGTCGGTGGGCAGCAGCATGAGCGAAAAGGCGAGGATCGCCAACACGCGCGGCACGGTACTTGCCATTCTCTCGGCTTGTGAACAATACAAGGCTGTCTATTATCTCTATCCACACCTCGACCGTGCACCCGACGATACAAATCGTAATGTCAACAATATGACTTTCACCAGCCCTGTCACCGGTGGTTATACGGATAACAACTGCAAAGAATTCAACCGCCGCCTGCGTTACATGCTGGAAGAAAGAAGTTACATCGTGGACGGGCGGTGGAATCCCGCCACCTCGGAAACGTTGCGTGAGGGGGTATCGCAAGGCCCCTTTCTCCAGCAACCGCTACCCAAAGATGTAAAGGATGTCGGGAATCTCAAGGATGACACCTATGTGGATGCCTGGGGCGAGGAGTTGCGCGTATGGTGGGGACGTGACCACACGGATGATATCCCGGTCGGGCCCAATTACTACAGCAGCGTGCGCAATCGTTTCCCGCCGGACATCTGGTCGTTTGGCAGCAATCATGAAGACAACTGCAACGGCAATGCTGCGGGTACAGCCACCGATATGGATACGACCAACAGCGATGTGGACGATATTACCAGTTGGCACATCAAGAGCAACTAGCGACTAAAGCAAAGAGGAGACAAACAAATGTTGTGCAAGTGGGCAAAACAGCAAAAGGGTTTTACTTTGATCGAAATGCTGGTGGTGGTCGTCATCATTGCCATCATGGCCGGCATGGCGCTACCTTCCATGAGTAGCTTCATGCGTCAGCGCAAACTCAAAGGCGCCGGCGGCATGATTATGGGAATGTGTACCGAGACACGTGCGCGGGCGATTGCGCAGCGGGAAAGACAGTACCTGGTGTTTCTTGTCAACAATACATCGTACAATCCCAGCCCCGCCACTGGTCCCAACTCTATCCGAGGACCGTTATCCGGTGCGAACACCATCTATTCTTTCGATTCCGATGCCACGGATGATCCGGCAAAACATCAGTTGATCAGCATGGAACGGATGCCGGAATTTACCCAATTCGACAATCCGCCTATAACAGACAACTTCTACCTGAATTTTTATCCTGACGGCACCATATCTTTTAACGGCGGTATTACGGACTTAAACGTCGAGGTGGATGACGATGGCAGCGCCAACACGGATATCGTGATTTCACAACAGAAGATAGATTTGAAATGTTATATTGATATTATTGCCAACACGGGTCGGTCACGGTATCGTGTGCATTAGGGAGGCGAGTTATGAACAGATATACTTATCGAAGACCTGCCGGTTTTACCTTGATCGAGTTACTGATCTCCGTGGTACTCATGGTGATATTGGTAGGTGTGGTGGTGGTGGTGTTTGTCAATACTTCTGAGGTGATGACCGCTTCGGAAGCCAAGATGGAAGTTTATCAGAACGCCCGCGCCGTGTTTGAAATAATGGCGCGCGACATGGCCGGCATCCAGGTGAGTACTTTCCGCGGTATGGGAATAAGACAACCAACGGTATACAGTACTGTCTACAGCAATACCTCAGGCGAATATTTTGTCGGTTTTTTTACCATCGGATCCTGGAGGCAACCTAGTGGAGCCGGTAGTGGCACCGCAGAAATCGAGTATCGTCTCAGGTCAACAGGCTCTGCAGGGTTGGGACTCGTCAATATCGAAAGAGCGTTGACATATACGAACTCAGTCGGAACACTGGTAACGACGACCAATTTGTTGGGGCAATATGTCAACAATACTGGCGGTGCTTTACGTTTCCGCATCGAATACTACAACAAAGACCCGGCGTTCCCTCCCGTGAATCGTTTTATAGAACCACCGACAACGCTGCGCTTTTTCCAAACATCAGCCACAGTTCCGTCCGCCATCCGCATTTCCATGGATTTGCGCGACCGCCGCACGAAAGTAGTCCGCAGTTTCAGTCGCGTTATCTGGATTGCCACCGGCGGCAACTAACATGCCTGCAAAATGGACAAGGAGACAGAAGTATGAGAAAAAACAGCTCCGCTTTTACTTTAATTGAAATTTTGATTGCCATGACCGTCCTCCTGGTAGGGCTTGTCGGCATTCTGGCCCTATTCCCGGTAGGGCTCGACGCCACGCGCAAGGCCATCGAAGATTCCAACGCCGCCTTTGTCGCCGAATCTGCCTATGCCAGCTTGCGCTCTTCGGTGAAGCAGATGACGAACACCGATCTGACATTTTTTCACGATGGCATGCCTTCGACATTTGTATCTTATGCGATCACTGCCGCGGCGATTCCCGACGGGCAATCCATTGGCATACCGTGCCATGACGCCGACAGTACGTACCCTGTGTCGGCCGTAGCTACTGGTGATTATGATGCGACGACCGATCCGAGCTACTGCCAGTTGGGCGAAGGTGTGAGTACCGGCAGCCGCAATTTCAACCTCACGCCGCTCAATTCGACCAATTATCCTGTAGATGCTGGCAGCACTGTGACCGAGGAATGGCAGCAGCTCAATCAGTATTCGTTCAACATTCAGTTGAGCGCTGTCGCCACCAACCCGCGTGGGCTTTATGACGTGGTCATCCGTGTGCGTCGCGGCAAAGGTGCGAACGGACGTCTGGTGAAAAAGTTCTACACCCAGATCGCCATTCTCAATTAGAACCTTCCGACTGGCGGGAAATCAATCCCGCCATCGGCGGTGTAGCCATGTGAGCCACTGTTCGGGTGAGAGCAAAATATATTTTTCAAGCACGCGGTTGATGGCTGTTGCCATGTTTTCCAGGTCCGCCTGTTTGTTGTCCGTGATCACGACCGGTACTCTTTCCGTATACAGCACAAAGCGGAAAAAACCGGTGCGCACGAATGCTCCCACGTGGAAATACGGTATCTGAAACCGCCGCGCCAGCGATGCCGGACCTGCTACCGTGTAGGATGGGTGGCCAAAAAAATTGACGAGGAGCGACTTGCTGCCGCCGTACTGGTCTGCTACCAATGTCACATACCTGCCTTCGGCAAGCGCCTCTACACACGCCTCGTAAGCCTCTTTCTTGACTTTTACCTGGACTTTTTGATTAGCCCCAGCCCCTGACACGGTAGTGGCAAACAGATTGGTGAAATCGCTATCGATCAGATGATGGATGACGATATACATCGGGTAGCCCAGATAGCCGGGAACATAGCCTGAGAGTGCAAAATTGCCGAGATGCGAGCAAACAAGCACACCACCGTGGGCCTTGCCTTTGTCCTCTCGCATTACGTCAACGCCCGGCCCTGTGATGTAGTTTTGCCAGGTGTCTGCCCGCAGCAAGCGGCGCGCCAGAAACAGTTCGACAATCGTGTAGCAAGCGTGGGCAAATACCGCACGCATAAACGGTCCGACCGCAAACGGCGGGCCGTCAGGATAGACTATTTTCAGATTGGCACGAATCTGCCGCCGCCGCCGCCAGGAACATACGTAGAGTAGCAACCCAGCCATCTTAGCCAGGAAATAGGCAACACGCACCGGCAGATATTCGATGAAGAGGACAAAAAGCAAAGTAATGATGTAGGCAAATTTGTACAAAGGCTTCAGCAACAGCCGTAGGACTCCCTTTTCTTTCATTTTTCACTCCGCAATTTTGTCCTGAAAAAACCGTTAGTTGCTCTTGGTCCAGTAACCTTCCAGAGGCTCGGCTGCCATCTCGATACGATCGAGCGAAAACAGCTCGAGCTTGAGATGGAACGGCCCGGACGTGTTGCCAATATCTTCACCGGGGAACATGAGTTCATACGTTTTTTGACTGGTATTGGCAATTTGTCTACTGTCCATAGTCCAGGCAATCGGTGTGAGTGAACCGTCGCTTGCATTGACGTACAGCGTGCCCAGCAGACGATAGCGCCCAGGCTGATAAATGGCGACCGGCACACTGAAGCCGAGTTGCGTCAGCTTGTGCGCACTGTCGTACAAAGCTTCTTCATGCACCGGTTTGTGTATCTCGCCGCTGCGCTGGCAGTGCTGGAAATAAACTTTGGCGCTGCGCTGGAAACGTTGTCCGCTACCGTTGACTCCGCTGGCAAAAACGCGCAGCAGCCAGTCGCCTGTCTCTCTGGCAAAATTACGTCCGATCGTGGCGCGGGTCGCATAGACGCCGTCATTGGCGCGCGCGTCGCCGTTCATGCCGTCATCGTTCAGGGTGATTCTCGCAAATTCTTTGCTGCCTTCCCTGGCAACGTCTACAGTCACCTGCGCGCCAGTGATCGGGTTAGTGCCGTCCCGCAGGGTGGCGCAGATGTCAAGCGGCATACCGTCAAAACCGTACAGGCTCGACAGGGAAAACTGTAGCGTCAGCTTGCTCTCGCTGTTGACGACCACGGCGAACATGCGTGTTTGTGCGCTCCGAGCCGTCGTGATACGCAGCGGATATTCGCCACGCGTCGCTTGAGCGATGACGAGGCATTGTCCGCCTTGCGGCAGACTCATCTCGGTGCCGTCCATCTCGATATTTTTGCTGTCGCTTATCTGCATGCCGCGTTGCCCCTTGTTGTCGAGTGCAAGCGTAAATATTTCGCCGCGTTGCATCTGGTGGAGAGGCCATACCACAACATGGGCGTGTTCGCTGTCTTCGAGTAAAACAGGAATGTCACACGAGGTCTTTTCGGCCGACATGGGGATAAATTCGATATAGCGCGTAGAGAATGCGCGGTAAGCTTCCTTGTCGTTTCCAGCCTGCACCACGCCGCTGAAACGCACGTCGGGTTCTGCCCTATCGGCGATTCGCTGCGCCACATCGTTACCAATGGCATCGCCGATTTTTTCGAAATCGTTGCGCCGGTTGTGATGGTGGTTGGCTTCGGTGCGGAACCATTTCTGCCCGACCGCCTGCGCCGAATATTCGGACACTGCACCGTCATCCTCGCCCGGCATTCCTGCCGCGCCCGACAGCATGGCAAGGCCATAATCTTCGCTGTGGGTCATATCGTTCCAGAGGCCATAGCCCGACACCCAGCGGAAAGTTTTCGGCAGAGCCGGACGGCCAGGTGTGCCGAACAGTTTGGTGCTGTTGTACTCGGCCATCTTGCTGGTAGTGCAGTTGCGCGTGGCATCGGTGTTTTGGCCGACAATGTCCACAATCCAGCCGGTGAGCCACGAACCGGACAGTTCGTCAGCCATGTCGGCGGCCTCAGAACCTTTGGCCGGCGCGGCAATGGTGTTGACGCAGCGTGTTACCTGAATGATCTTCTTGTAGCGCGAATCATAATCAGGATTCGAGAAAATCCAGCGCATCACGATACCGCCAAACGAATGGGTGACGACGACGAGGTCGCTGATGTTGTTCTTGTCGATAAAATCATAGAGCTGACCGGCCACCTGACCGGCCGCCTGCCACATGTACTGCGTACCGTCGTAATGTGCTACGACATAGGGATACTGGTAATTTTTGCTAGCGGCCTTGATCATGTCGCTTCCCCAATATTCATTGGCCGTCTGCTGGTTGGCGAGATCACTGCTGCCTTTGCCGTGGACGAGGGCTAAACCGGTTACAGCCCATGCCGGGAGAGACAGGAGAAACGCCAGAACCAGACACAAGTATATTGTTGTCTCAACTTTTCGATACATGTTTGTTCTGCCTTTCAAATTGAAAAAAAAAACGGTCGAGCCGGATGGGTTCTTTCGTTGATTACATTTTACTCGAAACGAGGGTTTTTTCAAGAGAATTAAAGTCCGCACTGAGATTCCGATATAAAGAACTCAAGAAGAATCGTAACTCAAATCAAGGACGCGAGAACGACGGGGCGTATCTAACACTTCGGGGGGATAGAAAAACTATGGGTAGAGTATAAAACCTCTCCCCTGGCGGGCTGGCAAGGGGATGTTTTTTTATTAACCGAT
>JAGVGO010000008.1 GCA_020057085.1 Planctomycetota bacterium
ACCTCGGTTGCCAAAAGGTTCTGCAGTATAGCCTCTACCTTGCCCGCGTCGAGAGCCAAAGAGACAGCTATCTCCTGCGCCATGGTCGGCCACGGCACAACGACCATAGACAGAGTCGAAATGGCATAGTTGTGTTTTGCCGCAGACCCAAGCATTTATGGCATTTCCAGCGCATCTTCAGTAAATTGGTTCAAAATGGTTTTCTGCGCCAACCTTTTGAAATTAAGGCTTGCAGAAATCGTGTCTAAATTCGCTTAAAGCATGGCCTCCATAACGGAGGCGAAAGTAACACCAAGAGAGCCAGTAAAGAGATAATCCTGCCAACGAGAGACCAAGCCACGCCGAACAGGGTTTTCAGCGACATAGACCAGTTACGCAACACCTTCCCTCTTTCCCATCATTTCAATTTCTACTTCTCTTCGGCCTCCACCATGTTTTCATTCGTCGTTGCTGAAGCGAATAGTTTCATCTTGAAATTCTTTGCCGTTGTTCTATAATGAAGATCGTCTGGCTGCAGCCGAAAATATTTTACGGAAGGAATTTCCAGAAATTTATGAACAAAAGAATTGCAGTATTTGGCAGTGCCAATCTTAAAGAAACTGACAGCGATTATCAGGAAGCTTTGCAAATTGGCAGATTATTGGGACAACTTGGCTGGGATGTCGTCACTGGCGGCTACGGCGGCGTCATGCAGGCGGTCAGCCGTGGCTGCTGCGAAGGGGGAGGGTGCGCTTTAGGTATCGGCCTTGCCTTTTTTACTCACCATCACAACACTTATGTCAATGAATTTGTCAAAGCCAAAACTCTTGGCGAGAGGCTCGACCTGTTTGCCGCCAAGTGCGACATGTTTCTCGCCCTGGCCGGCGGTATCGGCACCATCACCGAAGTGATGTATTGCTGGGATATTACCCGTGCCGGTGCCAGCAACAAAGTGCCGGTACTGGTTTACGGCCAGGCATGGGAAAAACTCCTGACGCTGCTCAAGGCCGAATTCGTGGTAATGGATTCTGCCTTTCCGTTGGTGCAGGTGATACACACGCAAAACGAACTGACAGGGTACCTGCGCGACTGGCATGGCCAATGATAGCGTGAGGGCTACATAATGCGTAACACCAGCATCGTGACATCATCATCGAACGATTCTTTGTTGCAAAACTTTTGCAAATCCACTTTGACCACATCAACGATCTCTTGGGCAGTGCAAGTAGAGTTGGCTTGCAGGCACGCTACCAGACGCTCTTGATACGGTTCACCACAACTGTTTTGTTCCTCGATGATGCCGTCAGTGTAGAACACCAGGCAATCACCTGATTCCAGACGAACAAAGTTTTCGATGGTGGTAAATCGCTTGGGGCCGATACCGAGCTTGGTGCCAACGAATATCGAATCTTCCAAGCCCAACGATTTGACTTGACCGTTGCGGCATAACAAAGGTGAAGGATGGCCGGCGCTCGAATACATGAAATACCGGCTTGACGCTGCTAGAGACAGAATACCGTAGCAAGCGGTGGCAAAGGCACCTTGCAGAGTGCGTTTGCTTTTGTAGAGAAGCGCATCCATCTTTTCCAGAATCTCGGTGGGGTTGAGGCGCTGGTCGGCAAACAGGTAAGCAATGGGATGGATCAACTGGGTGTAGAGACAGGCGCGCAGGCCGTGTCCCATAGTGTCACCCACGAGAATGCCATGTTTATTGTTACCCACCGGTACGACATCGTAAAAATCACCGCCCACTTCTTCCTGTGGTTGATACCAGACCGCCACTTCGGTACCGTGAATGACGATATCTTTGGCCTCAGGCACCGGGTATTGGTCGAACCGTGTGATCCCGGCAGCGGTGTAGCCGAGTGCCTGTTCGAAGCGTTCGATCACTTTGCCCAGACTGAGCGGCTGATTGGTCAATATTTTCTGCACTGTTTCTGTCAGCAATGTTTGCAAACGGCTGGGCAAATCGTGCGGATAGTATTTGGGTAATTCGCGCGTCAGTTGTGCCGGCTCCTGAAGCAGTTTGTGCCAGGTAGCACGCCGTGTCTTGTCGAGGAGCGAGTAAAGAAACAGAAATACGACCGCTGCAATATCTTTGTCCTTGTAATTGCTGATGTTTGTCGGAACATAACTGTAGTCGCCTACCAGTTCCTGGGCGAACGTCACTGCCATGGCCTCTTCTGTCAGAGCCGGTGTCTGGGCAAAGCCGATGGTGAAAGTGAGATCTTCACTTTTATCTTTGCCCGGTTGCCTGGATATCACTGACAGCCCGACCAGTTTGATTTGGTCGTTCTCGTCCACCAGAATATGGTCGGGAATCAGATTGCGGTGCACCAACCCTGCCTGGTGTAACTCTGCGACCGCCAGTGCCAGTTGGTGGAAAAGTTTGACCGCCTGGCTGGTAGCGAGCGGCAATTTTTTCGACAGTGGGATACCTTTGAAATATTCGAAACACTGGTACTGGTACTCTTCCTTATCCAATCTGATTTTGCCAAGATCACGAAGCTGCGGTAGATAATTGGAGATGACACGGCTCAGTAACGACACAGCCCGCTGGAATCGAGCGAAATGGCCGGACTGCTTCGATTTGACCTTGAGTACCACGAAACTGTTTTTGGCGAACGTGTCCACGCACAAAAACACCTTCTTGGCCGGCGTGTCAGCTAGATTGCGAATCACCAGATAGCGATTATCCCCGGCACTCAGAAACAGCCGTGGCAGGTTCATAATATCTATTCCGCTGGCGCTACTGTCCGGCACCCTCGTCAGAAACTGCCCTGCCGCCAGCCGATACTTCTTGTCCGGCTCCAATACAGTATGCTGATTGATACAGTATTTCTTGCCCAAGCGGAACCGTTCTTTGCCGGCATCGTCCAGCCAGAGTGCATAACTTTCTTGCGCCTCCTGCCGCTCCAGATAGCAGTGAACCAGCTCAAGGTGGTTGCGTCCGCAACGCACCAATTCAATCTCTCTCTTGACCTCGTCCTCTCGCACGTCTAATATACGATCAATACCCATTGTATTTCCTTATTTGGAAAACGACATAATAAAAGCAGTTTCAGTCCTAATTTTTATAATACGCCCGTTAGCGAAAAAAGTTTGCATAAGAGCAAAAATCTGGTATATTGAGCAAGAACCAAGTCAAGTTAAAACAACGATATGGGTTTGACTAAAAATAAGTTTACATTCTTTGTGGAGCAATTTTAGCAAAATACGAGGCGCGACGAGCGTGGCATAGCCTGGCTCTGTGAGCGAGACGCAACGAAGTAGATTGGTAAAAGTGCCCGCAAAAAATGTAAACTTATTTTTAGTCAAACCCTATGGGTGAAAATATGGCAAATGTGCTACAGATCCGTGATTTTGGCGAGCTGGCACAATATCTGGCAAAACATCATGAGCAAAGTCGCTTACTTTCTGCTCTGTTATGCCAGAGCAGTGGGTTGGCAATGGCCGAAGCAGCAAGCCAGGAACAATTTGTCCGTCTGCTGTACCGTCTCGACAGCGACATGGCGATAGCAGCGGAGGCACTGCGTTTCGCGGCACTCGCCCTCTACCCATACCGCGCCCGCCTGGAGCAGCTTGCCCAAGAAATAGGCAAGCTCAACGCCAATATGGGAGCGGATGAGGAATGGGGCGGTGCTGAGGCAGTTAAGGAACCGTCAACCGCCGTGGCTACTCTGTTGCAACAGTTTTGCCAAAAGAGCGGTGAGGCGGCAATGGAAGAAACCGTGCTGACATTGCAGTGCACGGCACAAGTAGAGACTCCGGAAGAAGCGGCAGACAATGGGCAAGTTGCTGCTGAGATTGACTATCTGGAACAGTCGTGGGTCAATATCGAACTCACTGATGCCGAGCGAAAAACGCTCGCGGGTGAGGTGGCTGCGGTCAGTGAAGAGGCAGAAGACGAACTGGCTGAAGCTCCTGTCACCGCCAGGCCGGCTGCCGAACAAAAAGAACTTACGCCCCAGCAACAACTTTTGGCTTTCTTGCGTCGTCGGCGCTATTTCTGGCCCGAACTGCGTGGCACCAGTGTGTGGGTGGCACGCCACACCTGGCGAGCGACGCGCTGGACAGGTCGCTATGCCAGACAAGGCTACCACTGGCTTGCCGTACGCCATTTCTTTTGGCCGCAGCTGTGGTTTGCCATTTGCTGGAGCGCATGGCATGTGGCCAACCGCGTACGATGGCTGCGTGACCGTCAGGAAATCTATGTGTGGCTGCGTCCTTACCAGGGCAATAGCGGCTATTACCTGTTGTTCGCCCGCAAACCCTGCAAAATCAACTTGCACTCTCAGCAGGCCAAACTGCTTGCACGTGTCTATGAGTTTGCGCCCAAAGAAACGGTACGGGTGGTACAGGGCATTCTCAAATCAGAGCTGAACCGTGCCGACCGTGACGCCATCAGCCAGCTCAAAGACTATATACTCATCCACGAAAAATTGTTGACGCAGAAAGAAACCGTACGCGACATTCTGAATTATGGTATCAAGAAATTCCGGCGCACCATACACCAGTTGAGCCACGTCACCAACCTGGCGCGTCTCAATCGGCACATGGAAGGGTATTTCTTTACCGTGACGGAAGCAGAACTCCTGGAATTGCCAAAAGAGTTCCGACACGGGCTGGAGAGCTGCTATACCTTCAGCGATCTCAAAAAATTCATGGCTGTCTATCCGCTGTACCGCGCCAGCGTGGCCGAACATTACAAGCCGCTTTTGGTAGTGGCCCAGGTACAGCGCATCATTGCCGATTTCGTCAAAACACCCAATCAGCTCATCCGTATCCTGAACCGCCACATAGGAGCTTACGGCGATGTCAATTTGCGCAATCAGCTCACCAGGCTGTTACTCACCAGTCAGACCAACGATGAAATCTGGGATGTGGTCAAAAACGAACGCTATCTCGATGGACTCCTCGCCAGTTTTCACAAGCTGGAACGCAAGAAACGGTGTCAGTACGCCGCGCGTTCAATGCGCGAACTTGTCACCACATTTATGGCAGGAGAGGGGAAGTTTACTTTTAGCGACTTTAAGGCCGGCCTCAATTTTGTGCCGGAAAAGCTGCAACACAAGGTAACCGCCCTGGTCCGTCACGAACTGCAGGAAAAACTGAACGGCGAAGTGGCATCACTGCTGACGCAGCAGGGCAAATACGCGCAGCGCCTCGACAAATTTCGCCACTACCTGGCAGATCCACGTTACGCTGGTTCTGGCATTCCGCTCTTCGGTTACGAACTGCCGTCATTGGAACAAAAGATTGCCGCCAGCGACTACCGCGAGACAGGCATGGAAGAATCGCTGCGACACGTGTTCGGCAACAACAAAGTACCCGATCTGTTCTTGCAGTTTCTCGGCAAGGCAAAAAAAGCGGAGGCATCAGCCAAGGAGAAGAGCGTCGCCAACTGTCTACGTATGCTTGACAAAATTGTTGAAGCGGTGGCGCGACGTGAGCAGGTACAACTCTACAAGGCACTCATCGCTCTGTTCCAATTACACGGCAGTGTCAACTTCGCAGCGATGCAGACACATAGTTTTTCTGGTTACCAGATCGCCGAGGAGCTGAATCGTTTCTACCGCAACCCACGGCGCACCACCCTGCAACTGAGCGAAACGATTGTCGCCGAAGTGCGCAACGTAGTCAAAAAACTGGTAGACAGCGAACGGCAGAAGCAGTTGACGGCACTAAAACGGGAGCAGGCGTGATTTTCATTTGACACTGCTGAGTGTTCATGTTATTGTGGGCAATAACATTGAGAGAATGATGTGACAATATTTGTTGGTTTTAAACAGGAACCGCTATGTCTAACGCCAAAGACCACTCATGTAGCATACCGGACAAACAGTTGTCGGCACCCAATGTCATTTTGAAGCAGGGTACGCTATTGAAACAGCGGTACAAGATCGAACGACCTTTGGCCGAGGGCGGCATGGGGCGGGTATATCAGGCGTTCGATGTGCAAGCCTCACGCCGGGTAGCGATAAAGCAGTTGCTCACCAAACTCGATGGTGACAATACCGAAATCGCCGAACGTTTTCGGCGAGAATACTGTTTTCTCAATTCCATTGATCATGTCAATCTGATCAAGGTATACGAGCTGTTCACCGAGGACAACACCCAGTTTTTAGTGCAAGAGTTTGCTGAAGGGGTTTCTCTCAAGCAGTTGTTGCAGGAGCAACCGCATTCTCTCTCACTGATCGCGCAGATTGCCATCGGCAACCAGATTGCGCGTGCCGTAGAGGTTCTGAACACGGCCGGCATCCTGCACAGGGATATCAAGCCTGGCAACATTATGCTCAACCGTGCTACCGGTTGCATCAAACTGCTGGATCTCGGTCTTGGCAAAGCGGTAAGCAAAGAAGAAGATTGGGCTCTCACCCAGCGCGGAGCCGTGCTGGGTACGCTCGAATATCTTAGCCCGGAGCAAGCTAACGGCGAAATTTCTGCGGTGAGCGATGTGTTTTCGCTCGGTGTCACCTTGTACCAGTTGTTGTTGTGGGAACCGCATTCGCCGTTCAAGAATGCCAACACCGTTACCATCCTCATGGAAATTATGACCAAAGAGCTGCCTCTTCTCTCAGAGCAGGTCAAACGGCGTTGCCGCGATATGGGTTGGGCATTGTTACCCGAAGAAAAATTGGCTTACCAGGAACTGTCGCCCATCGTTGCCAAGGCGCTTACCAAAGACGCCGACAACAGAAGTTCGGCCGGAGCCATCGCCGATGAGTTGGAACATGTTCACCAGAGCCTGTGCGCGGCTCTCGCTTTGCCGGAAAAAAGCGACAAAGAAACCGGCCACTGGAATGTAACAGTGCGTGCCAACGGCGCCCAGATAGAAAATCTGCAGAAGTTAGGTGAGAAATACGGACGCGATGAAGCGATCGAAAAACGCCCAAGACGCGTGTCGCGGCGTCTTAACGCTGCCTCCAGACGATATACGCCGCCTGCTCGTGTTTCTTTAGCCAAGCCTGCCGCTGTGATGATAGGGTCGATTTTGCTACTCGGGCTAGTGGCTGCCGGCTATTATCTGTGGCAAGACAAAGACAATACAATCGCCGCGCTCAAACAAGAAAACCAAAAATTGCTCAAGGTACTCAACCAGATGCAAAAAAATTTTACCAGCGATATACAGCGTGAAGTCGAGCCGCTCAAAAAAGAGGTAGATCGCTTACAACAAGAAAATGCAGCTTGCAAAACAGAGAGTAACCGGCTAGAGCAAGAATTGAACAAATCTTACGCGGAACGGGTCAAGCTGTACGAACGCTTGCGCGCGCACGAACGAGGCAGCAAGCCGCCCAAAACGCCTTAGTTGCTTTGTTGCTGTAAAAACAGAGGATTTTGCATGGATCTGACGATCAATCTTGTTATTTTGTTTTTTTCTTTTATCACCGTATTCTTTTTCGCTCGCCAAGGCGCTATAAGTTATCTCAAAGCGCGCGAGAATATTACGCTGGAAATAGACTTCTACACAGAACTGTTGCTCGGCATGGAATCGGCCGGGCAAAATGTATGCCGTCCAGGCCAGCTCACACGCAGCACACGTGTGCAAGTGTGGGAACTTTACAACAACCTGCGAGTACAGCCAAGCAAGGAAAATAAAGGCATTGTGCTGCACCGCAAAATGCTCGACAAAAAACAGTTGCTCTACCAACATTCCGAGGAAGCCCGTGTCAATGTGGAAATTCTGCCATTTCTGGGGATTCTCGGAACCCTACTTGGCTTTGCCGTACCCTACCTCTTAAATGTCTCGGCAGGCAGCAAATTCGTGTTCCAGGTAACCGGTATCGGTTTTTTCCTAGCCGCTTCGAGCACCATCTGGGCTGTCGTCGCCCTCACTTATCTCAAGAAACGCTACGAGGCCGACGTGCTGTCCAAATTCGACTACTACGAAGCGCAACAAAAGGCGCTCGAAAAGATCATGATCTCCGGTGACGGCTTTCGTATCCTTGAAGATTGGCTACACACCTGGCCAGAGGCGAAGGACGAAAAAGACAACGACGAGGATAGCGCCAATAAACGATTGGACAACAAAAAAGTCAGGAAATCTTGATGCCCACATGGGCATTCCCAGTCGGCTGATAATGGCTCGGTTGGAATTTTTCGTAGAGATCAGGGAAAAGGTGGTCCGGATCGAGCCGTTCTTTGGCCGCCAGGTAGCGTGGTTTACTGTAAATTTGCCAGAATGTCTCTGCATCGTAATGATTGCGTGAAATCAATGTTTTAATGCCGCCAAGTTCCATGACTTTGCGTTCCAGCAGTTCCGAGTAATCGTTCCCTTCTTCGCCGTTTGGTTTGCCATAGATGGCGCAGTCTATGAGAAACAGTTCCCCCATGCGCTGTTGCTGTTCGTCGCTAATCCATGCGTAGTGTTGCGGAGCGCGATAGGGCACGATCCATAGCGGCCAGTAGCGAAATGTCTCTGTATACCAGCCAAAAAATTCTTCCAAGCGGCGGGCAGGAATAAAGACATCCACCACCACATCTGGCCGCTTTTTCATGCGCAACAAGGGGCTGAGCCGTTTTGACCATCTGATCATGTTGCTGGAACCGAGTACGAATTTGCCTACAAGAAGACGCATCGGCCAGCTTTCCAACATTGGCACGGTCCGCGACAGCCAGTGGCATTCGGTGTCGTAGCGGAAAAAATAGTCGTAGGTGGTGAGATACTCTTCCTGTCTTGTACTTGTACTTTTGTAAAACACCCGCAGCCAGTCGTAGGCAGTGGTGTAGGGCGCTGTCTCTACCATCTGCCCCAGACAGACAACCAAACAATCCGGTGCATGGACAATGGCATCCACAAAATCGTAATCGCTTTTCTCACACCGTTCTTTGAGAAATGCCCAAAAGTCGGCCAAAGTGCGGAACGTGTGGTAATGCATGTGGACATACGGTTTGGCCGGCAACAGTTCCATAGTAATCTTGCTGATGAAGCCGAGTGTACCATAGGAGCCATGTATCATTTCAAAAAGATCACGGTTGTTCTGCCGTGAACAGAGTATCACTTCACCTCTGCCGCTCACCACCTCATATTCCAGGCAACGGTCATGAAAACCGCCATAACGATATGACATGGATTCGAGAGAGCAGCCGGATACCGCACCGCCGACAGTAATCCCTTTCAATTCGGGCACGGTATAGGGAATGAGACTATGCTTGAGCGTTGCCTGCACCAGGTTCGCAAACGTAATGCCCGGTTCGACCACGGCAAGCCGCTGGCCAGTGTCCACAGACAGCAGCTCATTGAGTCCCTGTGTTCGGATGTGGCGTTTATTCGACTTGCCTTCGTAAGGGTTTGGCACAAAATGAGAAACAGCGCCCTTGTGCAGTTTGATGCCACTCTTGTCCTGACGTGCCTGGACAATCTGTTGTATCAGTTGCTGCACTTTTGCGTCGTGAGATAAGTACGTCATAAAATTTTCCTAAAAAAAACACAACAACTCTGAAAATCCTTGACAATTTCTATTTGTTATATTACCTTAAAAAGGTCTTTAGCACAAGAGTCAATGACCCACAACGGGCGAAGTTTTCTGCAATGTTTCTATAAAAGTTGCTGAAAAGGAAATTTTGCATGGCAAAAATTTTACATTTCGAGGATGATGCCGATATTCGACTTGTCGTACAGAAAATATTACAGAAAGAAGGCCACAAGGTGGTCAACGAGTCGGACACGAATCTGGCGGTAGAAAAGATAGCGGAAATCCAACCCGACCTCGTACTACTGGATGTCATGATGGATGAGGTAGATTCCGGTTTGCAGGTATACGAGACGATCTGCCAGGAATACCCGCAGCTTCCCATCATTTTCCTTACATCATTGGGCGACCAGATTATGCCTTACTTTCAAGACAACGTCATGCCTTGGATCGTCGAAAAACCTATTACTCCCGGCAAAATTGTGTCCGCAGTGAAGCAGCGCCTCACTCTCCCAGTCTTAACATAAGAGAAATACCGGTGGCTACGTTTGAATTATCATGGTCGGCGCGTGAAAAAAAAGTTGAACCGGCTGGCAGCGACCAGTTGCTCAGCGATGTAATTTTGTACAAAAATATCAAATGGTTTATTCAACTACGTTGGATTGTGGTTGTTGTTTTCCTTGTCCTACAGCAGGTGGCACTTCATTGTCCCGAGTATCTGGAGCAGCTCGACATCCATCCACCTGGGCTATGGCCCCTGGGGGCAGCCATTGGGCTGGCATTGACCAATCTGTGTTTTTTCTGTCTGAATCGCCATCCTTCGGAGCCTTTGCTGGTATCACCTAACACCCATCTCTGGCTGCAAATTACGAGCGATCTGATATGTCTGACGCTGGTAGTGCATTTTAGTGGCTGTACCACTAGCCCTGTGCCATTTTTCTACCTCGTCCACATTGCTCTGGCTTGCATCTTCTTTCCAGTGCGTGCCAGTTTATGCGTTATGCTGCTGGCAACTTTGCTATACCTGCTGTGCGTCTTTTTGGAATATGCGGGGGTGTGGCCACTCTGTAACATTTTTGTAATACCTGAACATCAATCCGACGCCGTTATTTTCTGGAAAAGCTCCAGCGTCGTTGCGCTCATGGCTATCATTTGGTATGTGGTGTCACGCATGTCGCTCACCGTCCGCCTGCGTGAGCAAAGACTGCTCCAGGCAGAAGAGGAGACCCGCGCGGCGCAAAGAGAGAAAGAAATGTATGCCATGCAAATGACGCATCAACTCAAGTCGCCGCTCGACGTTATCCGCAGTCATATTTCACTTGTCAAGGAAGGGTATGCCGGCGAAGTATCGCCTGAGGTGATGGAAATGTTGCAAAACATAGACCTGCGTGCCCAGTCGTTGAGCGATCTGGTAATGGACGTACTCAAACTGAGCAAACTCCGGTTGTTTCAGAAAGAGAACGCCAAATGGGAAACAGTTTCTCTCGATGTACTCCTGCAACATACCATCGTCGAACTCGGCCCGCTGGCACAAACACTTAACATCACCATACAAACAGACATGGAAAATATCGAAGTGAGCGGGGTAGTAGAACAACTGCTGATGATGTTCCACAATCTGCTGACCAATGCTCTCCGCTATTCCTACGAAAACGCAACAGTCAATATTAGCTGCCACTGGCAGGAAAAGCTGCCAGTCGTGATCTTCAGAGATCATGGCATAGGTATCTCGGCGCAAGATTTGCCCAAACTGTTTCAGGAATACCATCGCACCAAAGAGGCGATTAAACACAACAAAATGTCAACCGGTATCGGCCTTGCCATTGTCAAGAAAATTGCCGAAATCCATGGAATTTGCATTCGCGTGGAAAGCCAACTGACACAAGGCACCTCTTTTAGCTTGATTTTCCCTTCCTCACAGCAGCAATAACATAAAAAAAAATTGTGTGGAAAATCACTGCAACCTTGCGTAAAATAGAATGGCAATTATCCTATGAAATTGTGGATCAGGAGTTGTCAAGTTTATAGAATTATTACACCCTGAAAGGCAGATAAAATGACAAAAATAAGTCGTGGTTTCGGCTTGTTATTATGCTTCTTGGTGCTCATCCTACAAACAGGCTGCCCCAAGAGCGGCTCGAAAACGTCACCTTCCGAGGATACTACCGCCAGAATTACGGTAAATCCCAACCAAGGTCCGTTGGCCGGTGGTACCGCTATTACCATAACCTGTATCAATTTTGCGCCTGGCGTTTCCCCTACAGTGACGATAGATGGCAACCCGGCAACAGTCACCGGCGTCGCCGGCCAGGACATCAACTGCACTACCCCGGCCGGCACGGTGGGAGCTAAAACAGTGGCGGTCAATACCGGTAGTCTGGCCGTGACGTTGCCCAATGGATTTACCTATCTGGGGGGACCTACCCTGACGGGAGTCACACCCAACGAAGGTCCGGAAAGCGGCGGTACCTCGATTACCTTGACCGGCAACAATCTGCTTGGCACCACGCAAATATGGTTTGGCAGCAGTACTATCTTGCCTCCTTTTACCTCTATCAATAATACTACGATACAATGCTTAAGCCCCGCGCGCGGTGCCAATCCGCTCAATACTGCGATTGATGTGTGGCTCACTACACCAGGCGGTGATGCTACCGACGATCTAAGCTTTACCTATCGTCCGAGCATCTTCGATATTACCAGTGTCAACCCGATCAATATCAAGGTTGCGGGCAATGAAGCCGTGGAAATCATTGGTACCGGCTTTGTGGTCGGCCAGCCGGTGACGGTAAAAATCGGCGGCAATACCGCCAGCAGTGCCCTGGTGGTTTCTGTCACCAAGATCACCTGCAATACCCCCGTTGGCGTTCCAGGTTTCAGGGCAGTAGAGGTTGTCACCGGCGGTGGCAGTGACAGCAGCAGCGATGCCTTTGTCTATTGGGCAGTGCCCAGCATCGCCTCGATTGTGCCTAACGAAGGACCTACTGCCGGCAATACTTCCGTCACCATTACGGGCGGCGGATTTAAGCCAATCCCCACTCCCGGCACCAATGTAAGTGTCAAGATCAACAGTCTGTCGCTCATCAACCCGGCGATCGTGTCCGATACACAAATTACCGGCATTACGCCGCCGAATGCCATCGGGCCGCAGGATGTGGTAATTTCCACGCCGGGTGGCGACGCCACAGCGGATGATGCGTTTACCTACCAGGGACAACCACAAATTACCTCGATCACGCCCAATGAAGGCCCAGTAGCAGGTAACACGGCAGTGACTATCGTCGGCACCAATTTTAAAAGCACCGGCACAACGGTGGCAACCATCGGCGGCAACAGCCTCCTCAATATTGTGGTCAGCAGTGACGGCACGCAGATCACCGGCAACACGCCGGCAGGCACAGTCGGCCCGCGCGATGTACGAGTGGCCACCGGCGGTGGATCGAATACCTTGAGCGGCGGTTTTACTTACTGGAATGTGCCCACCATTACCGGCATTATCCCGTCCTATGGTCGGGCGAACATCGCCAATCCCGTTACCATCAAAGGCACCGGTTTCACGCCTACTTCCGGCCGTGCCGTGACGGTGGATATCGGCGGCGCCGCATCTAGCGTCGTGGTGGTGAATTCGACGACTATTACCTGCAATACCCCTACTGCAGGTGCCGGCTTTGTCAATGTTTCGGTCACGACTCCTGGCGGCACAGCGACTCTGGTCAATGGCTTTGAATTCTGGGGCGCACCGGTGGTCACCGAAGTGCGCAACCTGGACATCAACCCTGACAACTTGCCTGGCCTCAACGAAGGTATGCTGGAAGGGCAAAGCCTCGTCGAGCTTGTCGGCCAAAATTTTCATCCAGGCGCCAATGTGGTCTTCAGAGCCGGCCTCGATGCCACTTCTGACGCCACCGCAGATATTACAAATGTGATAGTCTACAGCTCTACTCGTATAGCGTGCCTTACACCTCCATCGTTTACCATCAGTGGGGATGCCAGTGACGATGCCAGCTCGGATGTCACTGTCACCAACAAAGACACACAGACAGGAACCAAGATCGACGCCTATTGGTACCGGCCGTTCGGCAGAACATGGCAGGTGGGCCGCGGCAAATTCACGCCGCGCAGTGCTCATGCCTCAGTCATTTACAATAACCTGATGTGGGTATTGGGAGGGCAAGAACCAGGACCTACAAACAAAAATGACGTGTTGTATTCCAGCGACGGCATCAACTGGAGCTACGCCACCATCCAGGCCGATTGGTCGGCGCGTTATGGCCATGCTGCCGTACCTTTCTTCAACCAGATTTTTGTAATAGGTGGGGATAATGGCAGTCTTACCAATGATGTGTATGCCTCCAGTAACGGCAGCCAGTGGGACACCATTACCTCAAGTGCGGACTGGGCTTCACGCCGAGGACATAGCGTCGTCGTTTACGACAATCGCTTATGGTTGTTCGGTGGCGACACGACCACAGGTGTCAGTAATGATGTGTGGTACTCCTTCGATGGCCAGAAATGGTTGCCATTCACGGGTGTTGTGCCTTGGTCGGCTCGTGCTTACCACTCGTGTCTGGTGTTTGGTTCCAATATCTGGCTGATGGGCGGTCAGGACGCCACCGGCGATGCCCAAAACGACATCTGGTCTTTCAACGGCACCACATGGAAACTGGAACTCGCCAACGCGCCATGGGCTGTCCGTTATGCCATGACGGTGGTCGAATTCAACGGTTTCATGTGGTTGTTGGGCGGCACCGACGGCACCAACTATCTCAACGATGTGTGGAAATCCGGCATTGGTACAGTCTGGAACCAAGAAACCACTACCAATCCGCTGTGGACACCACGTAGTGGACACACTGCGCTCTCCTACAATAACAAGCTGTTCGTCATAGGCGGCGCTGACAATACCAGAGTCAACGTAAACGATGTGTGGTCTTCGCCCAACGGCGCCAACTGGACCAAGGCGGAGAACGGCTGGAGCGGGCGCGCGTACGCGGGCACGACGCACTACCAGAATCAGATGTGGGTACTCGGCGGCCGCGATGCCAGCGGCGACAACAACGATGTGTGGTCTTCTGGTGACGGCAGCACCTGGACACTCAACAACGTCGCGGCGGCATGGTCTCAACGCAACAGCCACGTGGCGCTCTCCTACAAGGACGCGAGCAACGATGAACACCTGGTGCTGATTGGCGGCCAGAGCGGCGATCCGTCGCCGGGATCGGGCACCCCCAACAACGAAGTGTGGGACTCCACCGATGACGGCACCACCTGGGCCATGATTGCCACGACCCCTTTTACGGCGCGTTCCCATCATACCGCTCTCTTCTTCGGCGATCGCTTGTGGGTGTTCGGCGGCTTTGGCGGCGGCGCCAGTTATCTCAACGATGTCTGGTCATCGTCCGACGGCGGCAAGACCTGGACCTCAGTAGCAGTGACGACACCGTTTACGGTACGTGCCTTCCATGCTTCGGTCGTCTACGACAACAAGATGTGGGTCATCGGCGGCTTCGATGGAGGTGGCCCCACGTACCTCAATGACATACTCTCCTCCATTGACGGCAAGGTGTGGACTCCGCTGGCAGCCCCTCCTTGGTCGGCGCGTGCTGGTCATGGCGCCGTGCGCTACGACAACCGTATCTGGGTCATTGGCGGTTTTGACGGTGCCACCGTTTTGAATGACGCCTGGTGGTATTCACCTACCCTTGGCTGGGTAGATGCCACTGCCGGTTCGCCCGGTCCGCTATGGCCTGCCCGCGCCGACCATGGCGCCGTGGTATTCGGCTCACGCCTCTGGATATTGGGTGGTACTACCGGTACTGCATTCTTCGAGGAGGCCTGGAAAAACCAGTAACGCTCGACAACTGCGCCGTAGGCGCAAAAGTTTTATAGCCCCGTGCAACGCACGAATGGCACTAAGTTAATGACTTAGTTATAAGAACGAAAATGGGTTACGTCACCTCTCCCCTGACGGGAGATTCTCTCATGAGAGTCAAGCAAAAAATTCAAAATTTTTTTAAATTTAGTTACCGACAGGGAGCGAGACTTTACTGGG
>JAGVGO010000153.1 GCA_020057085.1 Planctomycetota bacterium
GGAAAGGCGCATAGCCGTAGCTCTGTAACTGAGGGAGCGACGACGCCATTGGTCAAAAGATCAAGTAAGTTGTAAAGGTTATTTTTTTACAGCGACTAATGAAAGGATTCGCCAGTGCCAAATTCTATGCAGAGAGTTCTGATTACAGGAGCCGCAGGGTTTCTTGGTTCGCATTTATGCGAACGTTTTTTACAAGCAAATTATTTGGTGCTGGGTATGGATAATTTTCTCACCGGCAGCCCGGACAATATTGTCCATCTGCTGCCGCATCCCAACTTCCAGTTTTTCAAATACGATGTCACCCAATTTATCTACGTCGAAGGGGCAGTGTATCTTATCTTGCATTTCGCCTGTCCTGCCAGTCCCGTTGACTATCTCAACCATCCTATCCACACGATGAAGGTTGACTCTCTTGGCACTTTGCATACACTCGGCCTGGCACGCGTCAAAAAAGCACGCTATGTGTTCGCCTCCACCTCGGAAATTTACGGTGACGCGGCGGTGCATCCGCAGCCGGAGAGTTATTGGGGCAACGTCAACCCAATCGGCCCACGCTCCGTTTATGACGAGGCCAAGCGATTTTCCGAGGCAATGGTTATGGCTTACCGCCGTACCCACCAAATAGATGTCCGCATCGCCCGCATTTTCAATACCTACGGCCCGCGTATGCGGCCTCACGACGGCCGCGTCATCCCGACGTTTCTGACGCAGGCGATGAGAGGCGAGCCGATCACTATGTTCGGCGACGGCAAGCAGACACGCAGTTTCTGTTTTGTGAGTGACCTGATCGAAGGGATATTCCGGCTGGCTACCCTTGATAACATTACCGGTGAAGTTTTCAATCTGGGCAATCCGGCGGAGTACACTATGGAAGAGTTGGCCCGCATCATCATTGCCATTACCAAGAGTGAGGCAAAGATTGTCTATGCCCCACTGCCACAGGACGACCCGCGCCACCGTCAACCGGACATCAGTAAGGCAATGCGTATCTTGAAATGGCAGCCGCAGGTGGAGCTGGCGGAAGGGTTGCGTCACACGATCACCTATCTGCAAACAAGATTGGGGCTGACGGGTGGCCATTGACAGCCAGTTGTGCTGCCTCAAAGAGTGGTCCCAGGGCGGCCATGCCATTTACCAGAACATCGCCAGGGAAGCCGCCTTCTCCGCTTTCTTCCCAGAGCGAAAGGCGACTCAACACGTCGCTCACGAGCAGGCTCAGAGGATCTTCGAGTGGTATCGCCAGTGATGCGGACTTGAGTTGCATCTCATAGCCGGGCAGGGCGATTATTCGTTCAGCGAGAGAACCATTGATGCTGTATGCAGCAGGGCGCGGCCGTACGTCACAATTGCAGAAGCGACAGACCACCGCCGTTAGTCCTTGCCTGTGGCGAAAAGTAAAGGAAAGTTCCATGTCGCTCAGGTCGCTTTTGCGGTAGAGGCATAGCGGGGTGTGCACTTCGCCGCAGCCGACCAGTTGGTGCAGCATGCTGATGACATGCGGTGCGGCATCGAGTACCATCTCAGGCCCTTGCGAGGTGGGCGTGAGCGACATGGAAAATTTTTCTACCGCCGCCTGTCGCAGGTGAGGATAGAGCCTGTAAAAAGTGGGCAAAGTGTAAGGCCATTGTGTCACCGGCGACAGCCAGAGATGCTGTTCGCTGAAGCGTTTGACCAGAGCGGATGTCTCGCTGACATACCGCCCGCTGTTATCCCACCATAGTGGTTTTTCGCACAGACAATGCCTTGCATAGTCGCTGGCTATGGTGAGGTGTTCTTTGTGGAGAGAATAGGGCGTGGCTATGACTACAAGTCCGGGTTTTTCACTTGCAATGGCCTCCTCTAGCCTGGTGTAGCCGCGGCAGGCAATGCCTTGCTCAAGAAAATGTGTACAGGCATCTCGCACGGTCTGTTCACTGCTGCCGACGATTCCTGTTACCTGGGCACCGTGGCAGGTAAGCCAGTGGAGAATAAAGTCGCCGATGCCCTGGCGCCGACGCCTGGCACCGCATACCACCACACGCCTTGCTTGGCGAGGTTCTTTAGGCTGCATGATGTCTCATTTGTGGGCAAGAGAACCCGCTAGTACTTTCAA
This sequence comes from Planctomycetota bacterium, assembly GCA_020057085.1. Taxonomy (GTDB): domain Bacteria; phylum Planctomycetota; class Uabimicrobiia; order Uabimicrobiales; family JABWCH01; genus JAGVGO01. The sequence continues at coordinate 2,093 of JAGVGO010000153.1, forward strand.
TGTGCCATCCCCGCTTTCGTGGACGCGCAGGCACATGTGTTTTTCCGCACAATGCATGCCATAGCCGGGCATGCGTGCGCGCATCGCTTCCGATTTGTCGTTGTAATGGATGAGATACATTTTCTGGCGCAGTTCGAGTGGCAACGTCAAGAGCGACTCGTAGTAGGTATGTACCGGATTTTCCTTGAAGGTGCAATCGTGGATTATGATATCGCTTTTCTTCGCCATCTGGTATAACAAAGATTCGTTGAAAACAACGTCGTCACTATAGAATACGCGGTGGAAATAAAGGCCAAAACTTTTCATATCCCGCACATGCAGGGTGGGGATGATGTCGAAGCTGACACCGGCGATTACAAAACTACCTTGCGTGGATGAAACAGGGTGCAGGTTAAAGTAATAATCGAGCGTGACACTGTCATCATTCGTATATTCCAGGCCGCCGCGCAAGCTGTATTCCCAAAGATCATGCAACAGAGATTCTGCAACATACAAGTCTATTTTCTTGCGGAAGATATATTTATTTTGCAATGCCAGTTCCTCAAGCCCACCGATATGATCGGCATGCAAGTGCGACACAAACACATTCTGGATATCGGCGAGTGGAATACCCAACTGGTAGAGGCTGCTGCAACAGGTAGTGCCACAGTCAATAAGCAGATTGGTGTCGTTAAAGCGGAGCAGCGTATTGGTTTGGCCATATTGTTTAGAAAAAGCGTCACCTGTGCCCAGAAAAATGATTTCCATAGCGAGTCACTCTGTTTTTTCTTTTCCAATTAGTCGTCATCCGTGTCTGTGCGAAACAGTGCCCATACCGGGCGGTGATCGGAAACAGCCAGGTTGGCCGCGTCATCGTCGTTGTTGAAATCGGTTTCGTCGAAACGGACGATGGCGTGATCCAGGGTGTATTCGCTGGCATAGGCACTTTGGAACCAAATATTGTCGTAGAGGTTGGTGTCCCAAATCATGCTTTTTTCCGGCAGATTGAACAGATTGATCATACTGGAGATACTCCTGAGCGGACCCCATGCCAGATCGTCATCCGGATTGCGGTTGAAATCGCCGACCAGAATGACATCGTTTTCTTTGGTATCGCCATCCTGGATGACGCGGTAGACATCGGCCAGCCGCTTGATCTCTTTGCGTCGCTCTTCCACGGTGTCACCCCATATCACATGGATACCGATAATGGTGAAGTCGAAATTACGGGCACGAAAATTGGCATAGTAAGGTTTGCGGAAGAAGGTGCTGTCGTCATATATTTTGCCTGCTGCCACGCATTGGATGAAACTGCTGTCATACAGAAATGCGCACATTTCGTGGTAGACACGCTCTTCGCCCAAGGCATCCAAATATCTGCTATCTTTTGCTGGGTCCATTTCACCCAGATAAGGGCTTAGCTGATAAGCATAGCTGCGACCGAATTCATTACGCAACAGCGAAACCATCCGCTGCAAGACCTGTTCGTCACGCAGCTCCATAATGGTGATAAAATCAAAGTTTTTGGCGACACGGCAGATCATGCGGAGTTCATCGTCGCTGCGTGAATTGCTGAATATACGGATGTTCCATGACGCGAGTTTGAGATAAGACGAACTATCGTCGCCGACTACCGGCTGTGGCACGGCCGCCAGGTTGAACAACAGTAGAAGCCAAATTATCGCTAACGCAATCGTTTTTTTCATACAACCTCCCCCATTAAAATTGCAAAAATGTATATTTGTCGTTTAATTATAATTTTTTGGCAGGAAGAAATCAAGTAAATTTAGCCGTTGGGGGCTATTTCATTCCACTCTGACGATGTAGCGGTGGATCACCAGTCTGCCGTTTTCTACCGAGAGCTGCCAACTTTGTTCTATCTGCATGTCCAACTCTTTGCCATCGTATGTCCTGGCCTGCCAGTGGACCTGGAGTTCCACGTCGAAACCGCCCTGGTCGTTTTTCGTAACATCTACTTCACCTACCCCATGGCTGTTGCTCTGGATATTTTTGCGAATGCCGGCGTACCACTGTCGGAACTCCTGATGGTTGTGTAAGGCCGTTTCAGGGAACTGTATGAGCAGTTCGTCATTGGCCAGATGCGTGAGGAAATTGCTTTCGTCTGCCTGATGGTCAAACCAGGAGAACCACTGGTAGACAAAGCTTTTCACATCGTTTTCAGCGATGTTCTGGCCGCCCTTGAGCCGCGCTTCGAGCATCGCTACTATGTCGCTATAGCCATATTCCTGTGCCAGCTCGAGTGGGGTTTTGCCGTCGTGCCCGCGCAGGTCGAGACGCGCACCGGCTTCGACGAAAACCTTGGCGGTTTCGCTGTGGCCGTGCCAGATGGCGTCGTGCAGCGCAGTATAGCCATTGTACGGGCCTTGTGCATCCAGTTCCACATGGCGACGTACCACGAGGCGCGCCACGTCCGGATGCCCCATGTAGCCAGCCTTGTGGCCTGCTGTAGCCTTGATCATATCATCCACAATGCGCACATTGGCACCCGCTTGCAAGAGTTCACGCACGATGTCGGCATAGCCTAAGCGGGCGGCGGTGAGAAGCGGCGTATAACCATCGAGAAGCGATTTTTCATTGACGTCGGCTCCATCACGAATCAGTTTTTTCACTGCTTCCAGGTCGCTTTTGTGAACGGCGGCACAGAGTTTCTGCGCGGCTACCTTGGTTTCTACATATTTCTGTCGCTCTTCAATGAGCGTGACGATGTCACGTAAGTTGTCGCGTTTGGCAAAATCGAGGGCGGTAAAACCATAGTGGGTTTTCAGTTCCATACGCGCCCCTTGTGCCAACAGATAACCTGCCATCGCCGTTTTTTTGTGCCAGACACTATCCATGAGCGGAGTATGGCCGAGGCTCGGTGCCTGTAAATCGAGGAAAGCGCCGTGCTGCAAGAGCAGTCGGGCCGCATCCACGACGCCGCCTTGCGCAGCTTTATGCAAGGCCGAAGCGCCCATGCGGGTGTCGAGTATGTGCACATCGGCGCCGGCAGTGAGCAAGAGTTCCACCATCTGCGGATTGCCGTAGCCTGCTGCAATCATGAGCGGCGTGTATCCCTGCGTGTCTTTTTCATTGACATCAACACCCTGTCGCAGGAGTTGGGCGGCGGTGATGAGATCGTTGTTTTCCACTGCCTGGATCAGTGGTGTGGCGCATACCATGCCACTGGCCAAAAGCGAAACGAGAAAAAATAGCAGCAAAGATTTCATAGGTATCCCTTTACTCGCTGTAGGCACAAAAGTTTTATAGCCCCCGAAAGCACGGAGAAGTTTGTATTTCCAGTTTAGCTCGTATATTCTCAGGAAGCAAGGAAATATTGGCAACGCTGGAAGCATTTTCATCACGAATGAAATGACTTCAGTGTCAAACAAAAAATATTTGACAAACAGAAATTTTGTGTTATTATAAATTATAACGTGCGTAACTACTATCCAAACCACTTCTTAGCCATTCACTAAAAGCTGTCGCAGTGTCCTTAATTTGGCTTTTCTAGCGACTGGCGACAGCAAATGTTGTATGCAGAGACGCCGAGGCGTGTAGAACAATATCTCTCCAGCCTCTGCGTCTTTACGTTTTATACCGTCCATTTTGCAGGGTGTAAGTGCATATGCCGCGGAAAAGTAAAAACCAGAAAAAAATTCCGGAAGATTTTTTGATCCAAGCGCCGGAAGAAGAATACCGCTCTTATGTGGAACAACAAATAGAACAATTGACCCGTTTTGGAGAACAGCAGGATAAAATCGAGCTGCATCGCGAGGCTTTGGAATTGGGGCTTAAAGTGTTGGGCAATATCAAGGGCAAATAATCGCAAAGCTTCATTCCCACCTTTGTTCTCCGTGCGCTCCATGCTGCTTTTCCCACGACTCTTTTACGCTAGGCAACCAATATGTTGTTAAAGAGTATCCAAGCCACCAATTTCATGAAATACAAAAATCTGGAAATTACCGATTTACCGAACAAAGGAATTATCGGCATTTTCGGCGAAAATGAATCGGGTAAATCCACCATCGGCCAGGCGGTGGCGTTTGCCTTGTTCGGGACTACCACCCGTTTCCAGGAAAATGCTTTAGCACAGGCCATTCAATGGGATGCCGACGAAAGCGAAGTACAAATTGTTTTCCTGCTGGATGACAATGTGTACAAAGTGGTGCGCACACTGGATCGCAAAGGCAACCAGCATGCTGCACTCTACAAGGGAGAAAAGGAAACGGCAGTGAAAAAAGGTGCGGCCAATGTCACACGTGAAATCGAAAGGCTGACTCGTTTCAATTTCGAAAATTTCCGTTCCACCTTTTATCTGGCACAAAAAGAGATTGATCTCGTGATGAAGCAGATCCAGAGCAATGCTTCAGAAATGATCTATCGCATGCTCGGCTTCGACGTGCTGAGCCAAGCATGTGACATGCTGGCCAAGGAGGTGCAAAGCCTTGCCGGCCGCCGCGAAAAGGCGGACAACGAATTGCTCTTGAGCCGTTCCCTCATCTCGAATGTCAAAGCGGACAGCGCGGGGGAAAAAGAGGCGAGCAGCCAATTGCAAGAGATGAGAGAGCACAAAAAAAAATTGGAAGAACTCCTCGCAGAGTTGGAGGCACAGATTGCCCAATCTCAGGATATCTGCGATACACGCCAAAAATTGAGCGACTCTTTCTTCGCCCTGGAGAAATCTTTTATCTATGTTTTCCATAAAGAAAGGCTGCTGCAGGCCATGCAACTTTTGTCTTCTCTCTATGCCCTGTTGCGCGAGGAAAAAACACGGGTGAGTAAAACCAAAAGCAAATTGCAAAAAGACGAGGAAGCTCTACAGCGCAAGCTGCAGGAGATGAACGCTCTGGCCAAAGAGTTAAATGATATTAAAAACATGGTGCAGGCGTGCGGGCACAATTTGCAGCAGCGACTGATTTCGCTCAACCAATGCTCAGTTACGGCAGAGGACAATTTGCACCTGGCCTTACGCAGCCAGGAAAAAAAAATTTCGTACATCGCCAGCGCCGGCCTCGGTCTGTTTGCTCTTGCCGGCATAGCGGGCGCGCTCATGCTGATATGTCTCTTGAGCGCTGCCTGGGTCGCCATGTTGGTATGCCTGCTGTTCAGTGTGGGTGCTATGTTTGGTGTATTCTCCATGCGCCGCCAACTCAAAGATGCAAAAAACGATCTGGCACAACGTGTGAGCAAACGCGACCAGGCGCAGCAGCAGCTTGAGGTATGTTTGCACTTTCCCGCCCGGCATATGGGAGAAATGGAAAAAAGCCTGGAACAGCTTGCCGTACCGGAGATCACCAAGAAATTCCAGGAACAGAAGAAACGCTTTGCCGAAATTTTTGCCGCCACCGCTGAGGTCGAGCCTATAATTTCTCAACTCCACGTTGATAAAGAGGCCGTCATCAAGCAACAAAAAAATTTTGATGAAAGAGCACGCAAGCTGGACAGCCTCAGCAAACTGGTGGAAAGTCTCGGCAAAGAGATCAACTTCCAGTCGGCGGTGCGAGAGGAAGATCAAAAAATTTTGGACGACCTCGATACGCTCGAAAAACATATCTATGCCACGCTCGATACCATGCAGAATTGCCGGGCCGCTTTGCACGAGTTCGAGAACAAGATACCGGTCGAAATCACCCAGGCATGGCAGGATTACGAACAGTGGCGCATCAAGTTCCGTACTCTTACCAATATCACGGCGCTGAGCGGTGGTACTGGTATGCTCAACCGCCTGGAAACCGCATTCCGACAGAAGGAGGTCAGCAGACTGACGGCGGCGCTTGTGAGCGAACGCGAGAGTTTCTTTGCCCTTTTGCCGACTGCGGCAAACGTCTTGGCCAATCTGCAAGAGGCGCGCGACTCCAGGCAAAAATGCCAGGACGATATCGCCTCTTACCAGCGACAAATCAAGGATAGCGAAGCGCAGAGCCATCGCGTCACAGAAGACCTAGAACACAAGAAAGAGCTGATCGCCAAAATTCAGGCACTCAACCGCCAGATCCAGGAACTGGATCATAATATCGAGGTGAACAAGCTCACCATTAAATTCATGCAGGAAACTCTTGGTTCGGTGAGTAGTCGCTTTGCACCGAGCGTGTCGCGGGTGATGAGTAAGGTCTTGCCGAAGGTCACGAAGGATCGCTACCAACATGTGCAGGTGAGCGAAGACCTGACACTCAAGGCGTTTTCCATGGAAAAAAACGATTTCGTAGACATTGCCGAGTTGTCAGGCGGCACAGTGGATCAGCTCTATCTTGCTCTGCGTCTTGCCTTGTCACAGGCGGTAATGACCGCTAAAATGGGCAGCGACTGTACCCAGTTTCTGTTTTTCGACGAACCGATCATTTCTTTCGATGAAGATCGCTCCACCTCATTTCTCAACCTGCTCAGCGACTACAACAAAAATTTTGTGCAGGTTTTTATCATCGCTCCGCGCACCTACCGGGAAGATTTATTCAATATGATCATCGCTACCTCGCTCAATCAAAGTGAACTGGTAATCGTCGGTAAAAGCAGCAGCGACGGCCAAGAAGTTGCGCTAGAAAGCGGTAAGGCAACCGCACGCGAAAGCAAAGAAACCGTGCGCGAGAACAAAGAAACCGTGCGCGAGAACAAAGAAACCGCCACTCCGGCCAAAGGCCGGAACGGCAAAATCGAAGAAGATAGCCCGTACAAAGGTAAAGTCGCTAAAACAGATGGCGATGAGGGCAGCAAAAAATTTGTGGCGAAAACAGAAAGCGATAACAAGAAACCTGCCGCTAAAGACGACATAGAGATCGAGTATGACAAAGATGCATAGGGGCGTATCCAATAATTAGGGGGCATAGTAACTTTTTTGAAATAAGTACAAGAGTACAAGCCTATTACCTCTCCCCTGGCGGGCTGTTTTGTACCC
>JAGVGO010000039.1 GCA_020057085.1 Planctomycetota bacterium
CAGCGACTCACTGACTGTAAATGCTCCGTAGCCGGTTTGCCATTGAAAATGGTAAGCTACAAAAGCCTTATCATTGAGCCATTTTGAGGAATTGCCTTTAGTGATGATGTGGTATTGAGGACTTTTAAATCCATTTATGAAATTCGCCGATAAAAAAGTAATAGCCGGGTTAGTGCTGTTGGTGCTCTATACCATAGCGATCTGGAAGCTATACCAAAAGTATAACGCCTTGCCCTCGCCTGAGCAAAGAACCGAAACGGAAGCCGGTAAGCTGTTGCAAGGTCGTGCAGGCAGTCGCAAGGCACACGGGCTCAAACGCCAGCGACTTCAGGAGCTTCCGTCCGCACTGACCGAGGCCAAATCCGGCAAAGGAGATAGCTGCATAGACGATGCAAGCTCTGCGCCGGATGATGCAGTCCACCTCGTGGCTATGCCTATCAACAAATCCGGCGAAAGTGGAACACCGCCTGAACCACCCGCACGAACAGACAGCCAGGCTGCTCTAGGCAATTCCCATGAGGGTGGAATGCCGGCCCAGGATTTTGTAAATTGTGGCGAATACGAAGAGTATGTGGTGCGTACTGGTGATACCTTGTGGAGCATCGTCGAGAAAATGTACAATATTATGGAACCGCAGGAAATCAAGCGTACAATACAAAAAGTGATTGAGGCCAATCCCTGGCTCAAAACCAATCCCGATCGCATGTCGGTGGGGAAGGTACTGTTGTTACCGGTGCCCAGAAAAAAAAGCGCGCTCGAAGTGTTGCCCATAGAGCACAAACTGCCGATCCGGCGTAATGACCCAACGAAGCACCCGCTTGTGGCTGGATTTACAGATAGCAAAGAAAAACCGACATGCACGCAGATTCATGAAGTGAACCCAGGAGAAACACTGTATAGTCTGGCACAAAAATATTACCATGACAGGACTAAGTGGCTGTGGATTTATCAAGCGAACCTCCACATCAACCCAAATTCGCTCGCGTGCGGAACACGTTTACAAATCCCCCTCTATCGAGGAGATAAATAAAATGGCTAATATGGAAATCAGGACGTTTACCTATATTGATGTGTTGCAGCCGCAACTGGCTGCTTTCATTTCTACCGTATCCGAAGGCTACTTTCCTCTGGAAGCACAAGCGTCGTTGTTCGTCGAGGTGGCGCCAGGCATTGCCATCAATCGCCTCACCGACAGAGCCATGAAAAGCGCTCGTGTCTACCCTGGTATGCAAATTGTAGAGAGATCTTTTGGTTTGCTCGAACTACACGCTTTCGATCAGGGAGAAATCCGTGCTGCCGGAACCGCCGTCATGGATTTCCTGAACCTCAAGGAAACAGATCGCTTGAAACCAAAAATTCTGTCATCAGAAATTATCACCGGTGTAGAAGGTCACCAGGCCATGCTCATCAATCGCATGCGACACGGGCAGTTTTTGTTGACAGGTGAGACGCTGTACATTCTGGAAGTACATCCTGCCGGCTACGCTGCCATAGCCGCCAATGAGGCGGAAAAAGCCGCCTCCATCAATCTGCTGGAAATGCGTGCATTTGGCGCCTTCGGTCGCCTTTTCCTGGGTGGCAAAGAAGAAGAAATCAACCAGGCAGTAAAGCGAGTCGAAGCTACTTTGCAAGGCATTCCAGGAAGGGAGAACAAATAGTATGGATCAGGATTTACTGGCTCTGCAAGAGGTGCGAGACCTGGTACAGAAGGCCAAAAAAGCGCAGGCCATATTGGAAACTTACAGCCAGGAGGAGGTAGACAAGCTGGTATCCCTCATGGCCGAGCAGGGTTTTCGCGCCAGTCGTGAATTGGCCGAGATAGCCTGCGAAGAAACCGGCTATGGCAAGGTCGAAAGCAAACTGTTAAAAAACCAGTTTGCCACCCGCAATGTGTATGAATACCTGAAAAACCTGAAAACAGTGGGCATCATCAAAGTAGACCAGGAAAAGCAGATCTACGAGATCGCCAGCCCGATGGGAATTGTCGCCGGCATCGTGCCGGTAACCAATCCCACTTCGACAGCGTTGTTCAAGATACTCATATGTATCAAGGCCCGCTGCACGATAGTACTCTCGCCTCACCCAAAAGCTGTGCGCTGCGTACAGGCAACCGTCAAAACCATGCTGAAGGCACTCGAATCCGTAGGTGCGCCGGACGGCATTATCAGTTCGCTCGTCATGCCGACCCTCGCTTCCACGCAAGAACTGATGAAACATCACGATGTGGATGTGATTCTCGCCACGGGTGGATCGGGCCTAGTCAAGGCCGCCTACTCTTCCGGCAAACCGGCTATCGGTGTAGGTCCTGGCAATGTCCCGGTATTCATTGATCGCAGCGCCGACATCCCGCATGCGGTGAGATGTCTCGTTGCCAGCAAATCGTTTGACTGGGGCACCATCTGTAGTTCCGAACAGGCTTTGGTTATAGACAAACCCGTCGAGAAACAAGTGCTGGCAGAGTTCCAGCGGCAAGGCGCCTACTTGTGCAATGACAAGGAAACGCAGGCGTTTGAGGCACTCATGCCGCCGGGATCGCTGCCCAATTCCGAGATGGTCGGTAAATCGCCGACGGTCATCGCCAATATGGCCGGTTTTAAAGTGCCAAACGATACGCAGTTGCTTCTTGTATGGCAGAAGGGGGTAGGCGAAAAATATCCGCTGTCGCGTGAAAAATTGAACCCCACTCTGGCATTGTATGTTGAAGATGGCTGGGAGGCGGGAGCCCGCAAGTGTCTGGAAATCATCAGATATGGTGGTGAAGGGCATACTGCGGTGATTCACGGCAAAAACCAGGAGGTCATCTCCGCTTTTGCCATGAAGATGCCAGCTTCACGCATTTTGGTCAATGCTCCATCCTCTCAGGGTGGCGTAGGTTATGCTACCGGCCTGATTCCTTCGATGACGCTAGGTTGCGGTACTTCCGGTGGCAATATCACAGCCGATAACATCAATTCGCTCAATCTGCTCAATATTAAACGCGTGGCCTTCGGCAATCTGTCCTGGTTTGCCGATCTGCCCACACCCCAAACCGGACTCAGCCTTGTGCCGCAGGCGACAAATCGCCATGCAAACAACCCGTTTGACAATGTCCCGAAAAGTGGCAAAAAATATTTTGTTGGACCATACAACGATCCAAACATCTGATTTTACATAGGAGCTGTAAATAAATAACCTTTACAAGTTGCGCCGAGATTTTGGCCAAGGGCTAGAAGCGACCGAAGGCGCATAGCCGTAGCTCTGTAACTGAGG
>JAGVGO010000216.1 GCA_020057085.1 Planctomycetota bacterium
CATGTCCAAGTGGAATCACGCGACGTATGATCTCGCTTAGCCCCGTATCTATTGTTTCGTAACGCTGGGACAATTATTTTTTTCCAAAAGCCTAAGTCGGCATTTCCTTGCTTTACTGGCATGGTCAGTACCTCCAGATAGGTAAGCTCACTTGACACAATTTTCACGGTGCCTTTGTCCAAAGATTCCCACAATGGTGTGGCTAGTTCGTGGTATGGTGGCACAGATTCCATTTGGTAGATTAGGCAGTTTGCGTCTATGTAGGCCGTCGCTCCCTGTGGAATTTCTAAGAGTCCCATGCATCCCGCTCTTTCCTGATATAGTCGTCTACCTCTTTTGCCGTCTTGAACAATCCACCGTTGTAGCCTGCAATATTCTCGCTAAATTTCCGCATAGGGATGTTGGCTGCATCCTGCTCGAATTTCTGGAAAACGGCATCCATTTGGCCGTCTGGGTAATCGGCCAAAATATCTTCCAATTCCCGTTTGCCTTCATGGGCGGCCTTTGATGGTCGTGTTATCGCTTCCTTTTGTTTGAAGTCCTGCACCACTTGCAGCAACTTCCCAAGACGCTCACGTGGTATCTGTTCGATTTCTTTGTATAGTTGTTCTAATTCTGTCATACTTTTGCTCCTTATCTGTACAGCCAGACCCGTAGAAGCGATAAAAGCTGATCTGGCTCCACCGGTTTGCTGATATAATCCGAGGCGCCGGCCTCGATACATTTTTCCCGGTCCCCCTTCATCGCCTTGGCCGTAAGGGCGATGATCGGCAGTGTCAGAAATTGCGGCTCTTTACGGATGAGACGCATGGTTTCATAACCGTCCATCTCCGGCATCATGATGTCCATCAGCACCAGCTCTATGCCCGGCGTATTTTTTAGTTTCTCGATGCCATCCTTGCCGTTCTCGGCATAGCTGACCTTCATCTGCTGTTGCTCCAGAATACTGGTGAGGGCAAAGATATTGCGCATATCGTCGTCAACGATGAGTAATTTTCTGCCGGCCAGGATGCTGTCTACCTGGTAGACCTTTTGTAGCATCTGTTTCTTCTCTTCCGGCAGCTTGGCCTCCACCTGGTGCATGAACAACGTGACTTCCGCCAACAAGCGTTCCGGTGATTTGATGTTTTTCACGATTACACTTTGGGCTGCTTCTTTGAGCGCGACATCTTCCTCTCTTGTCAAATCTTTGGCGGTATAGACAATTATGGGAAACTCGGCATGCAGCTCTTCCTTGATCTTTCTGAGGAGATCGAATCCCGACATATCCGGCAGCATCAGGTCCAAAATCAGACAATCGAATTTTTCCGCTTTGAGTCTGGCGAGTGCCTCGCCGGCATTGCCTGCCGTTTCGGTCTTGATTTCGCTGCTCTGGACTAACTCGACGATGCTATTGCATTGGGTCTTGTCATCCTCGACGATCAGAATTTTTTTGGGCCTGGCAGAAAAAGTTTCTATGTCAGCAAAAAGCTGTTCCAGAGCATCCTCGGTGACTGGTTTGACAAGATGGGTGACAGCCCCCATTTTCATGGAGCGCAGGCGTTCTTGCGTAACTGAAACCACATGCACCGGAATATGGCGGGTGGTGGAATCGTGTTTTAAGCGGTCGAGTACGGCCCAGCCATCTATCCCCTGCAGCCGGATATCGAGAATAATGGCATCCGGCTTTATTTTTTTCACCACTGACAGCGCCGCTTCCCCATCGAGAGCCACGATGCCTTTGAAATTCTTCTTGTGCGCCATCTCGATGAGTACCTGGACAAAGTAAATATCGTCCTCGACAATGAGCACCACGCGATCTCCGGGCTGGATTTGCTCCCGGTCGTCGCTAATGCCTTTTAGCGAAGACGCGACAGGTAGCGAACTTTTAGCCTCGTTGAACGAGGAGTTGGCATCTCTGGTGTCTTTCACTGGCGAAGGCGATTCTTTCGGTTCTGCGTATGCAGGATTTCCCTTGGGTGGTTTCGGGGTTTGCCAACCGCGCAGAGAGCGGTCTTTCGGTGGCGTATAAGTTTTTGGCAGATACAGGACAAAGATGCTGCCTTTGCCCGGTTCACTGCTCACGAGCCTTACTTCGCCGCCCAGGAGTTTGGCGATTTCCCGGCTGATCGAAAGACCGAGGCCGGTGCCGCCATATTTGCGGCTGGTGCTGCCATCCACCTGCTGGAACGATTCAAACAAAATCTTGTGCTTTTCGACCGGGATGCCGATACCGGTATCTTTGACCGAGAAAGCGACCACGGTGTCGGCGCGGTTTAGTATCTCGTGGTCCGCGCTCCAGCCGGATAGGGCCACCTGCATGCTGAACTCGACGCGGCCGCTTTCTGTAAATTTAAAGGCATTGGATAGCAAATTCTTGATGACTTGCTGGAGACGTTTGGCATCGGTGTAGATGGTCTGTGGCAACCTGGCATCCACCGCTATGCCAAATTCCAGTTTCTTGCTTTCGGCGACATGGCGGAAACTTCTTTCGATATAGCTACGCAGGTCTGTCAGAATCACCTCGCCGGGTTCTGCTTCCACCGTGCCCGACTCGATCTTGGCCAGATCGAGAATGTCGTTGATGAGGTTGAGTAAATCCGTGCCGGATGCGTGGATGGTCTTGGCAAACTCAATCTGCTTGTCTGTCAGGTTTTTCTCTGCATTGTCCGCCAGTAGTTTACCCAGGATCAAGAGGCTGTTGAGCGGCGTCCTGAGTTCATGCGACATGTTGGCGAGAAATTCGGATTTGTATTTCGAGGTGATGGCCAGTTGCGTGGCCTTTTCTTCGAGACTGTGTTTGGCCTTTTCCACTTCGTTGTTTTTCTTTTCCACTTCGTTATTCTGGCTGAGCAGCAGCCTGGCCTTCGCTTCCAGATCCTCGTTGGTGCGTTGCAGTTCCTCCTGCTGTTGCTTCAATTTTTCCTCGGATACCTGCAACGACTTGGCTTGTTGCTCCAGCCGGATATTCTTTTCTTTGAGTTCTTCCTGCTGAGTCTGCAATTCTGCGGCCAGCGACTGGGACTGTTTGAGCAGGTCTTCCGTGCGCATGTTGGCTTCGATGGTGTTGAGCACAATGCCGATGCTCTCGGTGAGCTGATCTAAGAAGGTGAGATGGATGGAACTGAACCGTTCGAAAGAGGCAATCTCCATAACCGCCTTGACCGTCCCCTCAAAGACCACGGGAATGACCACAACGTTGAGCGGCGTACCCTGCCCCAGCCCGGAGTTGATCTGGATGTAGTCGCCTGGGACATTGGTGATGAGAATCCTCGACTTTTCCAGGCAGCATTGCCCAACCAGCCCTTCGCCAAGCCTGAATTCGCTCGACAGGTTCTTGCGTTCTTTGTAAGCGTAACTCGCCAGCATTTTCAAACGTGCCGGTATATTCTCTTTGGGCGCGTCTACCATGTAAAAGACGCCATGCTGTACGGAAGCCACCGGCGCCAACTCGGAGAGAATCAGTTTTGCCACCGCCATGAGGTCTTTCTGGCCTTGCAGCATACGGCTGAATTTGGCCAGATTGGTCTTGAGCCAGTCCTGTTCGGTGTTTTTCTGGGTGGTATCGCGGAGATTGCGCATCATCTCGTTCAAGTTGTCCTTGAGCGACGCGACTTCGCCCATCGCCTCGACTTTGATGGTCCGCGTCAGGTCTCCCTTGGTGACGGCCGTCGCTACCTCAGCAATGGCGCGTATCTGGGTAGTCAGATTGGCGGCCAACTGGTTGACATTGGCCGTAAGGTCTTTCCACACACCACCGGTGCCGGGCACTTTGGCCTGCCCGCCCAGTTTTCCTTCCACGCCTACCTCGCGGGCTACGGTAGTCACCTGATCGGCGAACAAAGTCAGGGTATCAATCATGTTGTTGATGGTTTCGGCCAGGGTGGCAATCTCGCCCTTGGCTTCCAGCGCCAGCTTCTGTTTGAGATTGCCATTGGCGATAGCCGTCACTACTTTGGCAATGCCCCGCACTTGGCTCGTCAGGTTGGCGGCCATCATGTTGACGTTGTCGGTCAGGTCTTTCCAGGTGCCCGATACGCCTTTAACTTCGGCCTGTCCGCCCAGCTTCCCTTCGGTGCCTACTTCGCGTGCCACACGTGTCACTTCCGAAGCGAAGGCATTGAGCTGATCCACCATGGTGTTGATGGTGCTCTTGAGTTCCAGAATCTCGCCTTTGGCATCCACCGTGATTTTTTTGGCCAGGTCGCCCATCGCCACCGCCGTTGTCACCTGGGCGATGTTGCGCACCTGGTTGGTAAGGTTGGCAGCCATCATGTTGACGTTGTCGGTCAGATCTTTCCAGGTGCCGGCCACGCCTTGCACATAAGATTGCCCGCCCAGTCTGCCTTCGGTGCCTACTTCGCGTGCCACACGTGTCACTTCCGAGGCGAACGATCTGAGCTGGTCCACCATGGTATTGATGGTGTTCTTGAGGTCCAGAATCTCGCCACGCGCTTCCACGGTAATCTTTTTCGACAGGTCGCCCATCGCCACTGCCGTCGTCACCTGGGCGATGTTGCGCACCTGGTTGGTGAGGTTGGCGGCCATCATGTTGACATTGTCGGTCAGATCTTTCCAGGTGCCGCCCACCCCTTTCACCGTACCTTGCCCGCCCAGCCTGCCATCGGTGCCTACTTCTCGTGCCACACGGGTCACTTCCGAAGCGAAGGTGCTGAGCTGGTCCACCATGGTGTTGATGGTGTTCTTGAGTGCCAGTATTTCGCCTTTCGCATCGGCGGTGATTTTTTTGGACAGATCGCCGTTGGCAACGGCCGTAGTGACTTCGGCGATATTGCGTACCTGGGCGGTGAGGTTTCCAGCCATGGAATTCACGCTGTCGGTCAGATCTTTCCAGGTGCCGCCCACCCCTTTCACCGTAGCCTGTCCACCCAGCCTGCCATCGGTGCCTACTTCGCGTGCCACACGGGTCACTTCCGAGGCAAAGGTGCTGAGCTGATCCACCATGGTGTTGATGGTGTTCTTCAGTTCCAGAATCTCGCCCTTGACATCGGCGGTAATTTTCTTGGACAGGTCGCCGTTGGCCACCGCTGTCGTTACCTGGGCGATGTTGCGCACCTGCGTGGTGAGGTTGCCGGCCATAGAGTTCACGCTATCGGTCAAATCTTTCCAGGTGCCGCCCACCCCTTTCACCGTAGCCTGTCCGCCCAGCCTGCCATCGGTACCTACTTCGCGTGCCACACGGGTCACTTCCGAAGCAAAAGTGCTGAGCTGGTCAACCATGATGTTCATGGTATTCTTGAGTTCCTGAATTTCCCCTCTGGCATCTACGGTAATCTTTTTGGACAGGTCTCCCTTGGCAACCGCCGTGGTGACTTCGGCGATATTGCGCACCTGACTGGTGAGGTTGCCGGCCATGGAGTTTACGTTATCCGTCAGATCTTTCCAGATGCCGGCCACATCTTCCACCTCGGCCTGGCCGCCCAATTTGCCTTCGGTGCCTACTTCACGTGCCACACGGGTCACTTCCGAGGCAAAGGTGCTGAGTTGTACCACCATGGTATTGATGGTGTTCTTGAGTTCGAGAATTTCACCCTTGGCATCCACGGTGATCTTTTTCAGGAGCGTACCGTTGGCCACCGCCGTGGTGACTTCGGCGATATTGCGTACCTGGGCGGTAAGGTTGGCGGCCATGAAATTGACACTGTCGGTCAGATCTTTCCAGGTGCCGCCCACACCCTGCACATACGCCTGGCCGCCCAGTTTGCCTTCGGTGCCTACTTCGCGTGCCACACGGGTGACTTCAGCGGCAAACGAATTGAGCTGATCCACCATGGTGTTGATGGTGTTCTTGAGTTCCAGGATTTCACCCTTGGCATCCACAGTGATCTTTCTCGCCAGCGTACCTTTGGCCACGGCCGTAGTGACATCGGCGATGTTGCGTACCTGGGCGGTAAGGTTGCCGGCCATGGAATTCACGCTGTCGGTCAGCTCTTTCCATACCCCGGCCACGCCTTTCACTTCTGCCTGGCCGCCCAGCTTGCCTTCGGTACCGACCTCGCGCGCCACACGGGTGACTTCTGCGGCAAACGAGTTGAGCTGATCCACCATGGTGTTGATGGTGTTTTTGAGTTCGAGAATTTCGCCCTTCAGTTCGACGGTGATTTTTTTGGAGAGGTCGCCCTTGGCCACGGCCGTAGTGACATCGGCGATGTTGCGTACCTGGGCGGTAAGGTTGCCGGCCATGGAATTCACGCTGTCGGTCAGCTCTTTCCATACGCCGGCGACATTTTTCACCTCGGCCTGACCGCCCAGTTTGCCTTCGATGCCTACCTCACGGGCGACACGAATGACTTCCGAGCCAAAAGAACGGAGCTTTTCCACCATGCTGTTCACGGTCTTGGCCACCTGTAAAAATTCGCCGCGGTAGGGATGTCCGTCTACCTCCAAATCCATGTTCTGCGACAGATCGCCCTGGGACACAGCACCGATGACACAGGCCACATCGCTGATCGGGCGGGCCAGATCCGTGATCAGCGAGTTCACGGCATCTATAGAGACGGTCCATGAGCCGCCGCCATTGGGCATAACCACCCGCTCGGCGATCTTTCCCTCCTTGCCCACGACCACACCGACGCGAGCGAACTCTCTGGCCATATTTTCGTTATATTGCAGAATGTCGTTCAAAGTATCCGCTATCTTGCCGGCAAGCCCTGTTTCTGTGACCGGCATACGCACCGAAAAATCACCTTTCTTAAACGCGACCAGGGTTTGCAAAAGCAGTCTGCCATCCAGAACACCATCGTTCAATGGCGCAGCCGTTTTTTTTGGCTGATTGGGTTGCGTCTCCTCCTTGTTTTGTGGAGAAACCGGAGTAGACTCCGTGCGCTTTTTTCCCATAGGGGACTCTCCTAAAAATTCACTGGCTATCTTGTACATCTCCTAAAGATTTTACTTGCAATTTGATAAGGAGTCAAGATATTATTACTTCATTGCTATCTCATCGTTACCCTGGGTATTTTTCGGGAAAGGGCAAAGGTTATGACAATTAAGGAATTAGAAAAGGTAGTTGCCGAAAGTACAAAACAAATAGCCGAAGTTTGGGCACTTTTCAAAGAAACCGACAAGAGGTTCAAGGAAAAGATTGACCATCTATCCGACAAAATACATGAAATCACTGACCAATGGGGGAGGTTTGTAGAAAACTTCCTGGTGCCAGGTATCCCAAAAGTATTTCAGGAGAGAGGCATCCCTATCCGACAGACTTCCTTACGAGTTAAAGCCAGTATCAAAGGTGAGAACATGGAAATAGACGTGCTGGCGGTCAATACAGAGTATGTCATTTTGGTAGAAGCAAAAAATGTGGTGAAGGCTGACTACGTAAAGCGGCATCTCAAGAAGCTCAGTAGATTCAAAGAGTTTTTTCCTGAGTACAAAGACAAGAAGGTCTTGGGCGCTATGGCCGGTATTGAGTTTGCAAGCGAAAGTGATGCTTACGCTATTTCTGAAGGACTCTTTGTTATCGCCCTGGGAAGTGATACCGTCAGAATAATCAATCCCCAAGATTTTTTACCCAAAGCCTGGTAAGGAGAACACATGTGGGCGTATATTTGCGTGTCTTGCTAATAGAAGATTCGGAAAATGATGCCATATTAGTCACGCGAGAACTCAAGCGCGGCGATTACGATGTGACATGGGAAAGAGTAGAAACACCGGAAGAGATGGAGAAGGCTTTAGCGAAAGATTGGGACATCATTCTCTCCGACTACCATATGCCCCATTTTAGCGGTCTTACGGCACTGGCTCTATTGCGACAGAAGCCACTCGACATTCCCTTTATCCTCATCTCCGGCACAATAGGTGAGTCCATTGCCGTGGCGGCCATGAAAGCAGGGGCGCACGATTACATAATGAAAGACAATATAAGCCGGCTGGTGCCGGCTGTGCAACGCGAACTCAGAGAGGCCGAGATACGGCACTCGCATCATCTGGCGCAGGAGGAATTGCGGGATTCGGAAGAAAAGTACCGGAATCTGGTGGAGAACATTCCCTCCATTACCTACACTTCCCAGATGGATAGAGAAGACAGTGTCATCTACATCAGCCCGCAACTGCAAAAATTTTTGAGTCTTTCTGCGGCTGAATGGATGACCAATGACCTGTGGAGCAAACGACTGCATCTCGATGACCGAAAATGGGTGCAGGAAGAATACAAGAACGCCTATCGAAACGAGAAATCGTTTTGCGCCGAATACCGCCTGTTGACGAGCGATAACCGTGAGGTATGGGCACATGACGAATGTGCGCCGATTCGTAGTAAAGATGGGCTCATTTTGTTCATGCAGGGCTACATGGTAGATATTACCAAGCGTAAGCAGGCAGAGATAGCGTTACAAGAGAGCAATCGGCGTCTGGAAAAAGCACTGGAGGAACTCGAAAAAATGCAGAAAAAGTTGATCCGCGAAGAGCGGATCAATGCCCTGGGCCAGATGGCAGCCGGTATTGCCCATGATTTCAATAACGCGCTATCGCCTATTTGCGGTTTTAGTGAACTACTTCTCGCAAGTCCTCAATCTCTGGAAAACAAGGAGAAAGTGACACGCTATCTCGAATTGATCCACACCGCAGCCGAAGATGCTGCTGGCACAGTGAGACGCTTGCGCGAGTTTTACCGTGTCCGGGAAGCAAAAGAAGAGTTCTCCTCGCTCGATCTTAACGAAGTAATCCGGTACGTCGTCTCCCTGACCCAACCCAAGTGGCAAAATCAGGCACAGGAGCGTGGCGTTATGATCGACGTAGAGACGCAACTGCCGGCTATCCCTGCCGTCATAGGACACGAATCGTCATTGCGCGAGGCTTTGCTCAACCTGATCTTCAATGCCGTAGATGCTATCGTGCAGAAAGTAGTTCAGGAGAAAACGCAGCGACCACATCTCGCCACCACGTCAAATGAATCTCAGACTGAGCGGATCATCTTGTCAACGCATTGTGATGATGAGAAATCCATTATCCTGGAGATCAGCGACACCGGCACAGGCATGAGCGATGAAGTTCGGAACCGTTGCTTTGAACCTTTTTTTTCGACCAAGGGCGAAAAAGGAAGCGGCCTGGGCCTGGCAATGGTTTATGGTATTGTCAAGCGGCATGAAGGGACGATAGACCTGGAAACTGAGCTTGGCAAAGGCACCACTTTTCACCTCGTATTTCCCATTGGCAAACATGAGGAAAAGGCGGAAGCAAAGCAGCCGGGCTCAGATGCAAGTCACCCCTTGCGTATCCTTTTGGCCGAAGATGATGATATCGTAAGGCAAGTACTAACCGAATATCTGCGGGTTGATCTTCATATCGTTACCACAGCGTCGAACGGCAAAGAGGGTTGGGAAAAATTTTGCACTGGTCACTTCGATCTCGTCGTCACCGACAGGGCTATGCCGCAAATGGGTGGTGATGAAATGAGTGTCCTCATCAAGAAAGAAAATTCCAAGGTTCCCATCATCCTCGTTAGCGGTTTTGGCGATATTATAAAAAGTACCGATGAGCAGATTCCCAGCGTTGACATCGTTTTGTCCAAACCCGTTAGCATGGCCGACCTGCGGCAAGCTGTAGCCAAATGCAGTAGGTAGCTTGACAAAAATCTTTCACAGGGAGCGGTCAAAAAAAAAACAGGGTAGGCCTTTTGGGGCGTACCCTGCTAACAAGGTGGGAAAAAGGTTTTTAGGTGCTACTTGGGATAGGGCGCTTGATCGTTCTTTTATAGGAGCATATGCCATGCCAAAAAACAGCCTTTCCATATTTTTTTTATATATTTTTACAATTCATTTAATTACAATATGTTAAAATAAAATAAAAAATTTCTCTCTGCCTCATCGCGTTTTTCCACCTGCCAAAATACCACACGTTTTGTCATTTTTTACACACACGTTTTGTCATTTTTTTCCTATTTTATTTAAAACCAATATGTTATATGATATGCCTAAAAAAATGACAGTTGTCGCAAAACAGATCATCGTCATTTCGTTCTTGTTGGTTCTATAGAAAAATGATTGCTTGCAGAGGATTTTATGCTACAATTGCTTAAAATATCCGACTAAACCATCAGTGGATTGGAGCTTTTATGACATCAAGCCATTTGTACAAAAAAATCTGGTTGCTCATTTGCGTTCTTTACTTGCTGGGATGTGCTCAGCAAGCATCGTTGACAAAATCTGATTTGAACCCTGGCTTGGCAGGGTTAACACAAGTAGACTGGCATCCTGCCAACATAGAGGCCATTCAGCAATGTATGCAAACATATGGTAAAAACTCGCCAAAATACGACGCCAAGATGCCCCCGTTAGCCATGTTCGACTGGGATAACACCATGATCCTGAATGATATAGGCGAAGCGTTATTTTTCAGTCTGGTAGACGATATGGGATTCTCGTTCAATGAAGATTTTTGGGCGTTAATTCCCGAAAAATACAGAGATACTCTAAAACATAACTACCAGGAAATTAAAGATCTCAGCCCTGCGGCAAGAAATCAGAGTGCAAGTTACCAGGCATACAGAAAAACATTCGTCGCTTGTTATTTTGCCATTGATGAAGAGCAAGGAACACAAACCGCCTACCAGTGGCTTGTACATATTTTAGCAGGGCTTACCAGTGCGCAAGTGAAGGCCGCTAGCGAAACGGCTTTGCACCGAGAACTACACCGTCCGATAGGCAAAGAAACCATCGCGAAAAGCCCTGAGGACAGTAAACCAGTTACGGTAAACACTGGGGTTCGTTACTATCCGCAAATGGCAGAACTGGTACAAAAATTAAAAGATGCAGGATTTGACATATGGATCGTCTCGGCTTCTGCCCAGTGGCCGGTAGAAACCCTAGCAAAGCGAGTCGGCATTGATGCAGACCACGTACTGGGTATTTTACCCGAGATAGAAAATAACAAAATAGTACCTCGCATAAAACGCTTCACCTATCGGGAAGGGAAAGCTATAGCCATCCGACAAGAGATCGGACGTACACCGATATTCGCCGCAGGCGACAGCAATGGCGATCTGGAAATGCTGTTATTGGGAAGCGGCCCACGACTCGTCATTGATCGGGGGAAAAAGCCGCTCATGGATACTGCACGGGAACGGGGCTGGTTGGTGCAAAAGCCATTTTTAGTGCCGGCTGAAAAAGGAAAATCGAGTAGATAGATCGGAGTTTTGCCATGATAAAATATCAATCCCAATTTTTTTTCCTTGCCGTTCTCATATGTTTTCTCGCTATCCTGCCAGGATGCGAAAGCCCGCAAGGGAAAAATCCTGAGCAGCCCAAGACTCCGGCACCAGAACCTGAGAAGAAGCCGGACATAGCCAGGCAACCCGGCGAAACAGAGGGAAAATCGCCATTCGACCGCATGATTGTCACCTTGGCGCAGGAGTTACACCCCAAAGAAAACATGTCTATTGTGATAGGAGCCATAACCAGAGAGAACACCGCCGAGCCGTCTGCGCTGTCTTCTTTTATCATCTTTCCCCTTGAAAACAATCTTCTCGCACGCGGCGCCACCATTACCCGACATAATCGCCTGGCGGAAATTCTGGCAACGCAAAAAATGCAGTTCTCTGCTCTGTTCGACCAGGAAAAACGACCGCAACTGGGGAAGTGGCTGGCGGTACAGGCGATGGTGTTCGGCAAGGTCTTCTATGAAGGATATCAATGTCGCATCGTTTTGGAATTGGTCGCCATAGAATTTGGCACAGTAAAGCAAAGCAGTGTGCAAACGATCTCTTGCGGCGACCTCCCGCCCATTGCCTACCACCAATTGCAACTGCAATGCCAGGAAGCAGCCGCTTCACCTAAAGTAAAAGAAGAACCGGCCAGGGAACACCATTTCATGGGAGTGCCGCCCTTTTTCAGCCCTGAAGAACTGCACAGCCAGTTCACTCCCCTGCTCCAGTATCTCTCCTCACAAACCGGTGTCACATTGGAACTCAAGATCGCCAAAGATTACGATGAACTCGTCACCTGGCTACGCGAAGGCTCGGTAAGTTTTGCCCATCTTTCCCCCTATCCTTTTATCAGGGCAGCGGAGCGAGGGAATATCGTGCTTTTGGCCGGCATCGTCAACGAAGGCGCCGAGAGTGTGCGCAGCATCATCGTCACCCATGCCAAAAGCGGCATCACCAATCTCAAAGAATTGCAGGGGCGCAGCTTTGCCTTTGTAGATACCCGTTCCACCTCCGGCTTTATTTATCCGAGGATGCTGCTCATCAAAAACGGTTGCGATCCGGCCAGGTTTTTAGGCAAAACCGTATTTGCCGGCGACCACCTGGCGGTCATTTCCGCAGTTCTCTCCGGTAAATGCGATGCAGGGGCTGTCTACGATGGTGCCGTCAAAGTCGCCGAACGCAAAGGATACGCCGTAGACCAGCTCAAAATTCTGTCGCAATCTGAGCTGCTGCCGCCCGACCCATATGTCTCATTGAAAAATTTAGATCCCTCGCTACGCCAAAAATTTACCCAGGCACTCTTTGCGCTGTCCAAAAAAACGAGCCCGGGCAAAGAGATTCTCGCCAAGATCGGCTGGATCGAAGGGTGGAAAGAAGTCAGCGAAGAAACTTATTCGCAATTGCGCGATTACATTTACTATGGCAGGGAGAGGGCACGGATAGGCGTAGTGCCGGTCATCAAGGTCGCTGAAATCGGTGATACAGGTTCGCTGGATTTGCAGGAACTCCTGCTCGCCGGTTTAACGCAAATGCAGAGGTTCTTTATTGTGACGCTGAACCAGGTACCCGCCGGTGTCAACGAGGCCACATGGATTTCTCTCGGCCAGGAAAAAAACCTTAATTTTATAGTGGAGCCGCGTCTCATTCAGGCCGATGGCAAATTTTCCTTGAGTTTGCGTGTGTATGAATGCAAAGGCGGCAAGCTGCACAAAATTTATATGACCGAGTGGCGGCCAGGCGCCCATCAAGAGGGCATGGCCCAAATCATGCGCCAGATGGCCGGCGACCATCCGCTCGCCGGCTTTGTCATCGAAAACGAGAAAGGTTTATTCAGGATAGATCTCGGCCAGAACCAGGGGTTACAGGCAGACGACAGCGTCGAAGTATATAAATTGGGCGAAGAAAAGCGCAACCAGATTACCGGTGAAGTCATCGGTGTAATGGAAAAAGTGGTAGCCAAAGGCAAGGTGGTGGAGGTCTTTTACGATACCGCTTCCTGCCGTGTAGACGGCGAAGGTGAAGCGGCGACCGGCTATCCGGTGAAAGTTTACAGCAAACAGAACAGTTCTGAGGCGGCTGAAAAAAAATAAAACACCAATTTTGCGCAGAGATTTTGGCCAAGAGCGAGGAGCGACCGAAGGCGCATAGCCATAGCTCTGTAACTGAGGGCGTGACGACGCTATTGGCCAAAAAATCAAGCAAAATGGTGGTTTATTTTTTTTCAGTCGCCTAACGAAATAAGGAGTCTTTAGCATGCCCCAGGAAACCATCTCGGAGATCGAGGTTCTCATTCGTGCCCGCTACCCTATCATCTATGTGTTGTCATGGGAGGAAGCGCGCGTCCACAATTTCATCGCCAAGATCGCCCAGAAACGCAATAAAAAAGTGTTTCAGTGGTCTTACACCACCGGCATCGTGCCGCTCGGGACGATGCTGCAACTGCGCAAAAACACCAGTGTCAGCACCCAGGATCCTCTGGCGGCACTCAACGAAGTGATGGAGCAGGTGGAACCGGCGATTTACGTGTTCAACGATTTCCACCCGTTTCTCGCCAAAAACAATTTCGCCATCATCCGTCGCCTCAAGGAAATCGCCCAACATCTCAAGGACAGCTACAAGAGCATCATCGTCGTTTCGCCCATTTTGTCCATTCCGCCGGAACTGGAAAAAGAGATCACCGTCGTGGATTTCCCTCTGCCCAATCTGCAAGACATGACCTTCCTCCTCGCCAAGATCATTTCCGATGTGGCCGACAACCCCAATATCCACATCGAACTGCAAGGCGAAAGCAAAGAACATTTGCTGCAGGCGGCGTTGGGGCTTACCTGGAACGAAGCGGAAAACGTGCTGGCCAAGATCATGGTCGCCAACAACGGCAGGCTGCGTGAGGAGGATGTCAACATGGTGTTCTCCGAAAAAAAACAGATCATCCGCAAGAGCGGGCTACTCGAATATTTCGAGACACAGGATGACCTGGGGCGGGTGGGCGGGCTCGAAGAACTCAAGGAATGGCTCAAGAAACGGCGCATGGCCTTTTCCGACAAGGCGCGACAGTTCGGCTTGCCGTCGCCGCGAGGTCTTCTGTTGCTCGGTGTCCAGGGATGCGGCAAAAGCCTTTGCGCCAAGGCGGTGTCGTCTCTCTGGCGCATGCCGTTGCTGCGCCTTGACGTAGGCAAGATGTTCGGCGCCTTGGTCGGCAGTTCGGAAGAGAGCATCCGTCGCGCCATTGTCACTGCCGAATCCATCGCCCCCTGCATCCTGTGGATTGACGAAATTGACAAGGCATTTGCCGGCATTTCCGGCGCTGCTTCGACCGACAGCGGCACCAGCGCGCGTGTGTTCGGCACCTTCCTCACCTGGATGTCGGAAAAACAGCAGCCGGTGTTTGTCATCGCTACCGCCAACGACGTTACGCATCTGCCGCCGGAACTACTGCGCAAGGGACGTTTCGATGAAATTTTTTACATAGACCTGCCGGGCGTGGCAGAACGCACAGATATTTTTAAGATTCATCTCCTCAAACGTAGTCGCAAACCGCAGCAGTTCGACGTACAAAGCCTGGCACGGGCATGTGAAGGATTCAGCGGCGCCGAAATAGAGGAGGCCATCATCTCATCGCTCTACGATGCTTTCTATCGCCAGGCCGAGCTGACCACGCAAGACATCCGTGCCAGCCTTGCCTCCACCGTGCCTTTGTCCAAGACCATGGCCGAACACATCGGTTATCTGCGCAATTGGGTGCAAGGGCGCGCGCGCAACGCCTCCAGCGTAGTGCCAGAGGAAAGCGAGGGCAAACGCAAGATGGAGATTTCCGATTTCATTGACCCACCAGCCAAAAAATAAGAGAGCAACACATGGACATATTGCCGCAAAAAATCGCCGAGTACCGCTATCTGCTCGAACAGGAAAAGCAGATTGCGGCGCGCAAGGAACAGTTGCGCAGCGAAATTTTTGCCCTGATGCAGCAACAGCACTTGCAGCATTTTACAGCGCCGCACGGCGTGGCGCACCTCAGAACACGCTTCAAGCTCATACCGCATACGCAAGAGGTACTACAGACACTTACTGCCGAAGATATTTTGCCGTTTGCCAATTTCACGACAGAAAAAGTGAAAACTTTGCTCGTGCCCAAATATGGCCGTGAGCGGTTGTTGCCGTTGTTCGACACGGAACACACAACATATTTGCAGGTGAGCCAACCGCCGGCAAACATGAAGGAGCCGTTTTAGTAACCCAGAAATGCTCAAAAAAAACGCAGTTTCTTTTTATGAAATGTTTGTATTTCCTCTCGCGTGGGCCAATGGTGCGCTGGCGGCAAGAGGCCGGAGAATTGCTTGTCGCCTTGCCATTCCATCGCTCTGTGCAGGGCCAACGGCAGCATACGGGCAACCATTTCACAGGCAGCGAGGATGGCCTGGTGTAGTGTCCGGCAAGACGCAAGGTCGAGGCTTTCCTGCCACACGATGCTGCCGGCATCGAAGCGTGGCACCATCCAGTGCAGCGACACCCCGGCGCCATTTTCTGCCAGCATCGCATGAAATAACGGCTCACGGCCCCGGTGCTGCGGTAACTCCGAAAAATGGAGATGCAAGCAGCCCAGCCTCGGCACCTCGAGAAATACCGCTTCCGCCCTTTGTGAAAAGGCGCACACCAGCAGATCTGGCTGGTAGGCGGCGAGTCGGGTGCAGAAGGCCGGTTCATTGATGTCGTGACCGGCCGGAGTGAGCAGCGGGATCGCGTGTGCACGTGAGAGCGAGCGCACGCTGTGGGGCGTGTGGCCGATGCCCATGCCAAACAGCCAATCCTGCAGTTGGCCGTTCAGCGATTTCAGCGCGAACCTGGCGCTGGCAAAGAGTCCGTAGTAGCGCGTCCGCAGCCAAGATACGCGCCACAAACCGGTGGCACCATGCGGATTAAAGTTTTTGGCATAGAATGGGCTCAGACACACGACAAACACCACACAAAGGCTTTGCTCTTGCACAAGTGACGCCAGCCAGCGGTGGGTGTAGAGGCCATCGTCCACCACCACAACGCCGATGCGCGGACGTGTTAGTGACGGCCGAATTTTTTCACTGTTTCCCATACGCTCCGCCAGTTCCAATCGAGCACCAGAGACAGTTCGACCCATCCGGCGTAGCCGCACTCCCGGCACACCTGTTCCTGCCCACGTGCGCGGCAGCAGGAATAGTAGGCGTCGCAGTCGGTCACCACCGAAAGATCGAGCGGTCGTTTCCAGTCGTTGCGTGCCATTGCCCTAAGCCCGCCGCAGGTGTTGAGGATGGGATAACCGCTACGTTTTAGCTGCATGGCCTGTTGCGCAATCCGTTCCCGTTCGTCGTGCGCAAGAGACAGATGTTCGACGCCAGGGTAAGGGATATGAAAGTTGACCAGTACGCCGCGTATTCTGGGGCTGGCGGCGACCCACTGGGCTATCGTCTCTAGTTCACCGCAATTCTTTTTGTTGAAGGTGGCATTGACAAAAATGTAAGGATGACTGCTGGCTTCAATATTGGCCGTCACCTTGGCATACGAACCACTACGGATCGTATCGTGGGCGATGGCCGAGCCTTCCACGCTGATCGAATAGGAATCGGGCGCGGCATCGAGCGGGAAAGTTCCGTTGGTGCAGATGGCGACATGGAAAAAGCCAATCTCTTTGGCTTTATGTACCACGTCTCGCAGCGTGTAATTACCGTCGCGCCAGGTACACGGTTCACCACCCTGCAAATAGAGATAGCGCGCGCCGAGAGCATAGAGCCGGTGCAGCGCCATGTCCACTTTGGTATACGGCGCATGGCCACGGCCTTGGTTCTTACGCCAACAGTGCAGGCAATCGAGGTTGCACATGTCGGTAATCGCCATGCCGGCAATCACAGGCAGCGGCCTACCCACTAACAACTGCAAGGCAAAGCGCACGAAATAAGGCAATTGGTACAACAGGCGACGGCGGTGTTCGCGAGCTACAGCCTCACCTGGCGTGGCCATGCTTCCTCCTTGCATTTTCCCCACAAACGGTTGAGGTAGTTGAGCGAATATTCGTTTTGCAGACGATGCACCCAGTATGCCGCCTTTTCCTTGATGTGATATCCCGTCGCATCTTCGTCCACCAGCCCTAACATTTTCATGCCAGAAAGCAACCGACCGAAAACGGTGTCGAGATCTTCGCCGAACAGTTGGTAAAAATCGGCTCGCGGTATTTCCATTTCATAGACCCGCCAATAGAGCCAGTAAGTCATCTCCAGTCTTTTGTTCACCTGCATGACGAGCGATACCGGCAGCCGCTCTGGCAATGCCGCCACATACTCCTCGACGGCAAAGGTGTTGACATAAAACTCTTTGCCGGTCATAGTGGCGGCGCTGGGCCCAAAGCCGAGGTAATGGTGGCGGGTGATGGAGCTGAATTTTTTCTTGTCCGGCCGCAAGAACGACCACACCGCGCATTGCCTGAAACCTTGTTCCTGCGACCTCTGACGGATAAGGGCCAACATTTGACGGATGAGTTGTCCGCGCGGGCGCTTGATTTTTTTCAGGTGCTGCTCTTGGCCGAGGTCGGTGTAGGGGAAGCCGAAGATAGGGTAGGTAGACAACTGATCGACGCCGAGAGCCAGGAGTTTCTGAATGTCCTGGTCGAGTTCGGTAAGTGTCTGTGTCGGCAGGGCAAACATGACGTCGCTATTGACCGCGGCAAAATTTTTGCTCACTGCGCGTTGGATGGCATCTATGGCGGTGGCGGCATCGTGCGACCTGCCGATGAGCTGGAGCAGACGGTCGTTGAGGCTTTGCACACCGACCGACAGCATGGTGACACCCATTCCCTTGAGCGTATTGAGGCAATGGTCGTCCATCGCCGCGGGGTGCAATTCGACGCAGATGTCGTGTGGTTTACCGAAAACCGCCTGGATGTGCGTGACAATGCGTGCCAGCACTTCGGGCACGATCGTAGGTGTGCCGCCGCCGATATAGAGCGACACGATGTCCGGTCGGTTCGCTCCCCATACTTCCTGCAGGCGTGCGCCATAGAGGGATATCTCCTGCATGGTCGCACGTTCGAAGCGGCTGAACAAACCTTCTTCATACTTGATGCGGTGGTACGGGCAAAACGGACACAGGTTTTTGCAAAACGGTACGTGCAGGTAAAGGCCGAGCTTTTTTAGCTCACGCGGCATATGAACTTCGTTCGGCATGAGCATGATCGGCTGCCAACTGCCAGAGACAAGCCTCTTGATGAGAGGCTTCCACAATCGTCTGGCAAGGGGAAAATCGAACAATAGAGTTTCGAGAGCATCTTTGATCATCGTTTGACCTTAAGAATTTTAACATCTTCAGGCGAGAAGTCCCCCGCCCACAAGAGGCTGGATTTTCTGCTATGTTTTCTATAAAGCCGATGCGTGCCAAACTTTCTCCTATTTTTTCTTCCATGCAGCCATGTCTCGCAATATTTGTTCGAAGCTACAGCGGTGGCTATTTTCCATTTCTATCATTTTGATACAGAATTGCTTTTGCGTGGGGTCCGGCGAAGCAGCCGCCATCTGGCCATACTGTTCTATGGCTTTTTTTTCCATAGCGATGGCGAGTTGCACAGCCTCTTCGGCAGACATATTGTCCCTGACAGGAGGTATCACGGCACGTTCCGTTATGGCTTCGACATTCTCTATAGCAGGGAATTGCAGATGATCAGGGTCCTTATCCAGCAGTTTGCGCAATTGTTCGAAATGTTTAAGCTCCACGCCGGCAATATCGGTAAAAACTCTGCGAACAAAGGAATCTTGTATCTGACCGGCAACCTGCATATAAAAATCGTGCGCCTCTTTCTCTTTTTGGCAGGCATCCAAAAGTAATTTTTGATATAACTCTTTGTTCATAGAAAACATGCGGCGGAAACCTTGCCCCTTGTGGGCAGGAAGGAAGCCGCATCCTTATGCGGGTCAAAATTACCTGTTTTTTTTCACGTTTTCTTGTAACCAAGCCCAGAAATTTGCCACTCTTATTTCTCTTTGGCGGGTCCCGGTCTTGTAAAAATGGATATATTCTTGGGACACTTCTTCGGCCGCGGTTTCATCCCCTACCAGAAATAAGAGATACACTCTCAAAGCATAATGCATTTCTATTTGTTTAAAATCTCTTCCATGCTTCATCGAGCTATATATATGATCTGCTGCTGCACGATAATTTTTTTGGCGCACAGCATCTGCCGCTAAATGCCAATCTTGAATAGCACCGAGCGACAGATGTTTTTTGGTGGCATCCTTGATGATACTCTGAATGTATTGATTACTCTCAAATACCCATAAAATATAATTGGTCAGTAAAGGTGTATGCGCGCATATGTGCAGATGTTCAATGAACGAATACTTGAAATCTTCAGGTACTGCAAGCAGATTATTAATCGTATTGCGGACGGCAAAATGTTCGGCTGTTTTTGTTTTGAGAGAATCGGGCCATACTCGAGCAATCATACTACTGTTGTAGAAATTGTGTCGGGATAATGCGACATCCAGCCATGCCTGATAATAGGTTATCGGTATATTTTCAGGTGTATACGAAAGCCTTTTTGGATAATTATCCAGCAATGGCTGAATATCACCGGCCAGTTCGCGAAGGCGTGTACCATCTGCAATAAATAAAGAACCTAGCTGTTCTGGACTTTCCAGCCCCAAAGCCTGCATTTCCAAAGCAATTGTGGGATGTTGCCATAGACGTGAGAATTGATCTGCCGCCACTGGTCTGATGGGATTTTTTATACCCAACAATATCCACTCAAACCCACCGCCTGTCCATAGAGAACTATTGGCAAAAACATTGGTGAAAGCTTTTATAATTGCTTTTGTTTGGGAAGCTTCCAGTTGAGAAACTGGCAACCAATAACTGACCATTCCTCCTTCTGCTAGCCGGTTATAAATCAATTGAAAATATTCCTGGCTGTATAAATTGGCTATCCCTTCCAAAGCAGGAGGAGGTGGTTCTGCTGTAATCAAGTCAAATTTGTGCTGAGTAGTTTGGAGAAAAAAACGGCCATCTTCGATATAGATTTTCACTCGGGGATCGTGCATGGGATTGTCTACCGCATTGGGGAAGACCACGCTGCTCAATTCTAAAATATCCCTGGAGATATCCACCACCTCCAGCCGTTCCAGCCATGGTGCATCCGTTAAAGCTTTGGCCGTCGTACCACAGCCAAAACAAACCAGAAGAGCGTTTTTAGGATTGGGATGCAATGCCAGCGGTAAATATGCAAATAGTTTCATGTACCGCTTGCCTCTTAGGTTGGTAGCAGACATGGAATAGCTATTGGTAATCAAGCGATATGAAAGAGGGTATTGGCCGAAGTTTTCCTGCAAATATTGGATTGTCCCGGTTAACCCTTCTCGGTAAGCCACTCTTACTACGTTGAAATTCTGATAAGCTTTTAAAGGAATATTTATAAATACCTGTTGCATCAAACCAAAGGGAAAGAGTGCTGCAGTAATGACGAATATTGCCATCAGCGCATAGTAAGCAGCTTTTCTTTTATCAAAGACGGTCTTCTTGACAGCGATAAACAGGAAAGCCATACCGCCATAAGTAAGAGCAAAAAAGAAGAAAGTTTTTTCTATACCCAGGTAGGGAAGTAAAAGCAATCCAGCGGCTAAAGAACCCAAAAGAGCTCCTATTGTATTGGCCAAGGTTAAAAATCCTGCAGCTCTGGTTTCTTGCTGGATTTCTTGGTATAAAATATTGCCCAAAATCGTGAAAATACAGCCAGAGATAAAGGAAACTGGAAACATCAAAATTGACGAACAAACTACCAATTTCACTGAATTATTTTCAAACAACCACAAAAACAAATCAAAACTATTGTAAGATAAAATGATCCAGCAACCGTTAGCGACGGAAATAGGAACGAGGTAGTCGTCCAGATTCTTGCGTAACTGAAAAATTTTCCCGGTCACCAGCCCACCAAGACTGATTCCTGCCAGCACTGTGGCCAACATAATAGCAAAGGTAAGGCTATAAGCACCAAAAAAAAGCATCATAAAACGAAACCATACCACTTCCAGTCCCAACATGGTAAAACCTGCCAGAAAGCTGGCAAGCAATATATGCGCGCTGGCTAACGAAAGTTTACGCAACGAGGCGGTTGTTGCACCTGAAGAAACGTCGCTAGCGTTTTTCACGAATATAGATAGTACCACGATGGCAATGAAGATATTCAGGCTGGCAGCAGCCACGCCTGCTCCCATAATTCCCAGATGTTTTACCAGGAATATCTCATTGAGAAGAATACCTGCTACTGCACCCAGCGTATTCCAACCATAAAGAATTCCCAGACTGCTTCCGAAATTGTCGGTAGCGGTATTCAATGCCTTCACCAGTACAGGAAGGGTAGCACCCATTGCAGTGGTAGGAATGAGAAGCAACAAAAACGAAATGAGAAGGCGTAGGAAATTGAGCAACGCCGTTTGTTCAAAAATCATGCTAAACAAAGGTGCTAAGAGACCAATCAGCTTTGAAAATATTACTACCAATAAAAAACCGGCCACAGCTACCGTGAGTTCTAAGAAAGCGTAAGTACGAGCGGGAAAGCGAATCTTATGACTATAAAAAACTGCGATAGCGTTTCCCAGTGCCAGCCCCCCCATAAAACTGGCCAATACGATCGCTGTACTCCATACACTATTTCCCAGCGTTATACCCAGCAAATGAAACCATAGCCCTTCAAATATAAGAGCAGAAGCACCCGAAAAGAAAAATACCAGAGATAAAAGCCATACCATAGCCAGTCCTTATCTACGTAATCATTTTTCTCTTGCCACGAGATAGGCGGCGAGATCGCACAAAGCACGGCGGTAATCGCTGTCGGGGAAAGAAAGGAGTGCCGCGCACGCCTCTTCTGCTTTCTTGTGAGCGAAGGCGTAGCAACGTGCGATGGCCTGCGACGCGCGCACTGTTTTACCGAGCGCAGGGTAATCGCGGTTGTCGAGGATTTGCCACAGCACCGCCGTGTCGTTGCTTTCTTCGAGAGCATAAATGACAGGCAAAGTGAGTACACCTTGCTGTACATCCATGCCCAGTTTTTTACCTATCTTACCGGTCTCCCCTGTAAGATCCAAAATATCATCGCTGATTTGCAGTATTGTCCCCAGGCAAAGGCCGTAGCTGTGCAGGCTTTGCCTATCTTGCGCCGTGCCGCCGGCTACGGCAGAAGCGATTTCGCAGGCGGCAATAAATAAAGCCGCAGTTTTTTTTTCGATCACCATGAAATAGCGATCAAACCAGTCACTGATAGGTGCGCCATATGCCGGACGCTCCATCAGTTCGGCGGCTTCGCCCTGGCACAAACATTTGGCTGCCGCCGCGAAAATGCGTATCGCTTCCACGTTGTTGGCACGCGCCAACAATTCGACTGCTGTGGCATAAAAATAATCGCCTGTCAGCATGGCTACCTCATTGCCCCACACTTTGTTGACAGCGGCCGCACCGCGCCGCCATTCTGCCTTGTCGAGGATATCGTCATGCAACAGGGAGGCGGTATGCAAGGCTTCGATAGCGGCAGCGGCACACGATAGTTCGTCGCCGTCGGACGGCAAGCAGGTAGCAACGCAAGCGCCCTGGAGTCTGCCGCACAACAATGTGAGCAACGGGCGCAGGCGCTTGCCGCCGCTTTGTATGATGTGACGCAAAGGAGGATGCAGTACGGTTTCTTCGGCAATAGTTGCAGACAACAATTTTTCCACATTTTGCATGTGGGCAGCAACGAGATGGTAAAACCAGGGAACAGGCATGCTCATGCTTCATTTGTTTCTAGGCGCGTTCCAGCTTTTGTACCAATACAGCGATCGGTTCGGGAATTTCAGGGATAGAGCAGAGGCCGATCTTGGCACGCGCCTGATTGATCAGACTCAGATCGCCGCTAGAACCTTTTTGGCACAAAGCGACGAAGTAAATCATTATGGCTGTTTTCAGCCGATTGGTAGGGACGCGAAAAGTATGTGGAGAATGGCGTGCCGGATGTACATGCACAAAATAGCGAGGATCTTTTACCACTTCGTAAAATCCCATACGCCGCAGCGTCACGATTGAACCGTCGCTCAAAGTCAGGCACAGATAATGGCCGTGGCGTTTGATATCGCCATGTGTTTCCAGATAGGTCTTGTACGCTTCTTCTGCCAAGATATTGTTCTTTTGCAGAAACAGAAAAACTTCGCCCTCGAGATCCGCCACACTCAGTTTGCCGTCATAGATGTCTACGACACCTTCTCCCGGCAGGATTTCTTCCAACAGTTTCTCCTGCAATGCCTCCCCTTGTTGAGCAAACTCACGGATCTTTTGTGCGATCGTCGCCAAATGATGTTTGTTGGCGTTGAAAATAAACGGTTCCATAGAAAATACCTCTAGCGTGAGCTGTCTTCTATTTTAACTTTTGGTTGAGATCGTCAATGAATTTAGCTGCACCACCTCGGACATAACCGGTTTTCGCTGCCACCTCCCCATTGTGCTGCAAAATTAACACTGTTGGGAAACCGCGTACTTGGTATTTTTGCGCCAGTTGCTCATTCTGCTGCTTCTCCTCTGCCGGCAATTCTTTGCGCTTAGGAAAATCGAGCTTGACACAGATGAATCTTGCCGCCGCATAGGCCCGAAAATCTTCAGTGGAAAACACTTCTTCGTCCAGTTTTATGCACCAGCCGCACCAATCGGAGCCGGTAAAATCAACAAACAACTGTTTTTGCTGCTGCTGCGCCAGTTGCTGCGCCTGCGCGAAATTGGTGTACCATTGGAAAGTCGGTGTTTTGGCGGCTTCGGTCTTTTGCTTGTCTTCGGCGACCTTCTTTTCCAGTTCGGCTTTAGCACGCTCGTTTTCCATTTGTTTGTTTTCGTCCGCCAGACGTTTCTGTGCCTCTATTTTTTTCAGCAAAATATCCGCTTCACTAATGCCCTGCTGGGCAGCAGGGCGCAAATATTTGAGCGCCCATTCGGTTTCTCCCTCGTGGCAAAGCAGTTGACCAAGATCGTACAACACTTTGGCCTCCTTGCCACTTTCCAACATCAACGTAGCCAGATAGCGGGCCTTGATCTGTGCATAATCCACTACCTGAATTTTTTTCTGATAATCTACGATGTGGCACCCTTTTTTGTCCACCTTGACTACACGCCCGCGCACAAATACACCAGTGCGCAGTGCCAGACTGACCGGCTTATTGTTCTGCTGATAGACAAGCATGGTTTGCATGATCTTTGCAGCCAAATCTTCACGTATCTTTGCCGCATTTTCGGCTGATACCAGTGGAGTTTCCTCGGCGCACACCGGTAGCCAGTTGGCAAGCACAAAAATAGCGGTCAAAAAGATTACCCGCAACATATTTCCTCCTCTTGGCTAGAGTATTTTGGAAGCTGTGACTGTTTCACCAAAATAATAGACATTATTGGAAATAAGCACATGGTAACGGAATGTTACTGAATTAAGCCTAACCGTAGGAACAATTAGCTTGGCACTGCCAGCATACGGTTCCCTCTCCCCAGTCCTTTTAGGGACGAATGCGGGAGAGGGTTAGGGTGAGGGTGAGGGGGTTCTAAAGGCTCGGCAGTTATTGATTCTAGCGTTTGCTTCTTGTCACCCTCACCCGCCAGCAGCGTTTCGCTGCTCTCCCGCCAGGGGTGGCTTGGTAGCGGAAGGGCTGGTCTCGCCCTCGTCCCGAACGGAGTGAGGGACAGAGGGTATCAGCGCGACGTATCTTTTATTTCCAATAAAGTCTAATATAAAGCAAACATACGCTACAAGCAAGAGAAAAATAAACCATTTCGACATTGAGTTATGCGGACTCCTTACACAGAGCAGCTTAAATTGACATAACTCATTGTAGCTGAAGTAGCAAAAATTACGCATTTGTTCGTGACCGTGACCGTGACCCTAGCCGTAGTCGTAGCCGTAGCCGATTCAATCATTTGGGAATACCCAACAATGTCATCGGTCACGGTCACGGCTAGGGCTACGGCTACGATTATCCTATTAGATTACAATGTGTTATGAAATGCGTAATTTTTCCAAAGTGTGTAAAGAGTGCGTAATATAGTTTGGCCTCTGCCAAGTTACGTGGTTACTGCTTTTCAATCTTATATCTGTGTTGCTTTCCAAGCAAGCATATAATATTGCCAGGCCGGTCAATGATCACTGCAAACATTTCCAAAATGTCGCGTCCTAACACACTCATGTCAAGCGTTTCTTGTTCAGTGCATGCCGCATATTTGCCTCGGAATACAACCTTTCCAGCATCCTCACGGGTAAATCTAATTTGCGTTTCTACAACGATTGAATCTACAATGCCACCGACACCGCCAATACACCCATTTGATTCAATTGTGTCCAAACACAGTGCATCCAGAACATTCTTACTAAAAACTGTCCGATCTGCACCTGTGTCAATCAAGAATTCAACTGCTCGCCAAGAGCCATCATCGGCTAAAACCTCGCTTCGTATTATGGGGCGAAGAATTCCATCATCGCATAGATGCCATTCCCCATCAAATCGCATAGATTCGAGCCACCTTTTCCTTTGGGATATAACGAGTAAACCACCCATTATCATCAGGATGAACCATAGTAGCCAAAGCTATAGCTTCTTTCGCGGTATTGGCAACGAAAAGCTCTTCGCCAGCGATACAAATACATTTTCCGCGATGCTGTGAGTAGATTTCTGAAATATGTGCTTGCAACCATGCGGCGTTACGATCGAACTGTTTACGTTGCTGCCGCGCTTTCTCAAGCTCTTCGGTATCGTTTACTTCTTCCATCACAATCAAGATTTGCTGATTTTGCATTTTCAAGCCCCTTTTTGTTAGATTTTCTCAAGACGGCAGCCGAGCTTCGGCTTTCGTGAATGCTTCCGCTGGTGAATCGTCTTGCAAATCTGCAAAGAAGAAGTCCCAGTGTTGGGCGACTACGTCCCAAGCTTTTACTTTGCTTTCGCGCAAATATGCCAGCGCGTCTACCGCCAGTTTCCCTTCCTGCCGCAAGCATTTAGCCCAGGTCATTATTGGCCTCATCGCCATCCTGTTGGATATTTACTGTACGCCTCTAGTCTCTCATATTGTGGTCGTTTTCGCAACTATTTTTTCGGTCTCTCTCGCAAGGGCGTATCCAATAATTAGGGGGCATAGTAACTTTTTTGGAATAACTACAAGAGTACAAGCCTATCACCTCTCCCCTGGCGGGCTGTTTTGTACCCA
>JAGVGO010000100.1 GCA_020057085.1 Planctomycetota bacterium
AAGACAAATCTAAGACAATGACACTAGGAGTTTATAACATCTTCATAAACTTTCCTCTCCAGCTATGCCACAGGCAAACTAGCAAAATAGCGAATCTATCGCCTGCCGTATTACTAAATTACATCTGCATACAAGCTCAGTGAAGTGATTGGGAGAACATAACTCGGGGTTGTATTTTTACCTGGCAAGATGTGTTTTCACGCCTAAGAATCTCCACAAACCATGGAGCTGGAGAGCGTAGCTAACACATGGTGGGTCGTTCATACATCGGACTAACGATTCGCAATGCGGAATTTTTTGGCCGGAACATCGGCCATACTGTTTTATCGTTACCAAATTTGAGCGAAAGAAGCTGTAAATAAATAAGTTATTTACAGCGACGACGCTTATTTTTCCACATCCTCATGCATTTCATGACATTATGCTGCGAGGCGATATTTTGCTTCGTATTGCTGTCTTTTATTTTATTTTATTTTACAGCGAGTAAGGCCATAACAGCAAAAGGAGGTGCGGCTTGCCTGAGGAAAGCACCGGGGGTTGTGCCGCGTGATGGGAAATGAAATACTTTGCAAAGCAAAGAGATTACCGAAAACATAAAGAAATTTTGGAAGTACCTAATCTCATCGAACTCCAGATCAGGTCCTATGAAGAATTCCTGCAATTGAATATCCCTGCTATTAGCCGTAATGATAAAGGGCTACAGGCCATCATGAAAGAAATATTCCCGATCCAGAATTATGATGGCACAATCACTATGGAATTTCTCGGTTATGAGTTAGGGAAACCACGGTATTCTGCCGATGAATGCCGCAAGCTCAAGCTGACCTACGGCGCTCCATTCCGCATGCGGGTACGGCTTATCTTTAAAGACACTAATCGTAAACCGATTGAGGAGGAGGTATATCTCGGTGAAATGCCGCTCATGATCGGCGGCGGTGAATTTATCATCCACGGCGCCGACCGCGTTATTGTAAGCCAGTTACATCGTTCGCCAGGCGTTGATTTTTCCGAGGACAGCGATGGCGGCGAAAAACATATGCACAGCTGTTGGATTATACCTGAACGTGGTAGCTGGATTGATGTCGGCGTTACCAAAAAGGATACACTGGTAATTCAGATTGACAAAAGCGGCAAGTTTCCTGTAACCATCTTCATCCGTGCATGGGGAGAAGCGTACGCAACCGATGAGAAAATTTTAAGCTTCTTTTATCAGAAAGAAGAAATTTCTCTGAAAGGTGCCAAAGGTGCAAAAAAACTGGACGTGGTGAAAAAGATGGTGGGACGTATCCTAGCCAGCCCTATTTTACTGGGGCAGGACCATATGCCTGAAGAAATGAATGAAGACGGAGTTGAAGAAAAACGGGTGAGAAGCCTGCCTTCCGGCACACAAATTACCGAATCACTGGCGCAGGCCATCATTGATAGCAATATTGCCAGTGTGGATGTGCTCAAAGGCAAAGATGAACGGCTGGATCCTCTGATTTTGAACACACTGGCCGAAGATCCGACAAGCGACGTGAATCGTGATCCCAAGGAACCGGACCCTTACCGTGCTGCGCTTTACAAGATTTTCTCGCGTCTGCGCCCTGGCAACCCGTTCAGCTTTGATAAAGCGAAGGCTCTCTTTATCGACAAATTCAAGGATCCTACCCGTTATTCGCTGGGGCGTGTAGGTCGTTTCCGCCTCAACCGCAAATTCAAACAAACGGTTGATTCTGAAGTCATGACGCTGGCTCCTGAAGATGTCATCAACGCTATTCGTTATATCATGGATCTGCGTTCCGGCAAGGGTGAGATTGACGATATTGACCACCTCGGCAACCGCCGTGTACGCACCATTGTCGAGCTTGCGGGAGATGAACTGCGCAAAGGGTTCCTTAAACTGCGGCGCACCATCCAGGACCGTATGTCGGGAGAAAATGAGGATTTGTCGCCGAAGACGCTCATCAATCCTAAAACTATCTCGGCGGCCATTGATTATTTCTTCGGTCGTGGCGAGTTGTCACAAGTCGTGGATCAGACAAACCCTCTGGCGCAGCTTACCCACGAACGCAGGCTGTCGGCTCTCGGTCCCGGTGGGCTTAACCGCAAACGTGCCGGATTCGATGTACGCGACGTACACATCTCTCACTATGGCCGCATCTGCCCGATCGAGACACCGGAAGGCACCAACATCGGCCTTATTTCGAGCCTCTCCATCTATGCCAACATTGATGAATACGGCTTTTTGGTTACGCCCTACCGCGTGGTAAAAAATGGTCGCGTGACGGATGAAGTCAAAAAGTTGAGAGCCGATGAGGAACAGGACAAGGTAATCGCGCCTGCCGACACGCCGATGGATGCCAAGGGATCTTTTATAGATGATCGCGTAATTGCCCGCCGCAATGGCGATTACAAAAATGTTTCGCCGCAAGATGTGGATTATTGTGACGTGTCGCCCAAACAGTTGATCGGTGTTTCTGCGTCGCTCATCCCGTTCCTTGAGCATGACGACGCCAACCGCGCCCTCATGGGATCGAACATGCAGCGCCAGGCCGTGCCGCTTCTCGTCACCGAACCGCCGCTCGTTGCCACCGGCATGGAAGCCGTAGTAGCTCAGAATTCCAGTATGCTGATACGCTCCGAAGAAGCTGGTACAGTGATAGAGGCCAGCGCGGATCACATCGTTATCCAAGAACAAGACGCTGAAAAAGCCAAAGAATATAAGCTGCGCAAGTTCGTCGGTCTCAACGATCGTACCTGCCTCAACCAGAAACCGATTGTGCGTGAAGGAGACAAGGTCAAGAAGAATGAAATCGTCGCCGACGGTTCGGCCACGGCGCATGGTGAGCTGGCTCTCGGACGTAATGTCCTGGTCTCTTTTATACCATGGGAAGGGTACAATTTCGAAGATGCCATTATCATCTCGGAAAAGCTGGTAAAACAGGATTACTACACTTCGATCCATATCGAGGAATTCGACGCCGAAATTCGCGAAACCAAGATCGGCCGTGAAGAGTTTACACGCGATATTCCTAATGTGTCGGAACGGTCGCTCGCCAACCTGAACGAAAATGGCATCGTTAAAGTCGGTACTTTTGTCAAACCGGGCGATATTCTGGTCGGTAAAGTGGCTCCCAAAGGCAAGACCGAGCTGTCGCCTGAGGAGAAACTGCTACATGCTATTTTTGGCCGCGCCGGCGAAGATGTCAAGAATGAAAGCCTCAAAGTGCCGTCGGGTGTGGAAGGCATCGTTATCGAGACACTCCATTATGCCCGCAAGATTAAGCTGACAGAAGAAGAACGCAAAAAGAACCAAAAGGAAACCAAAGACAAAGAAAAAGAGTTCAACGACCAGTTACGCGACTCCTTGAAGCAAATGTACGAGGAGGTTTCGGACATCCTTGGCAGCGCCCCACAGGACATGGCGGGAATCAAGATCGTTTGGCCGCGCGGCGAGCTGTCAGCCAGCCAACTCAAAGTGTTGCGAGATCGCCTCAATATCTACAATCTCAAGATTGACAACAGAAAAGATCAGGAAAAGGCGGCTTTGGCCATCAAAAAGCATATGGATGTCATCAGCGAGGCAGAAGATAAAAAGGTCAAAGAAACCATGCAACTGCAGGCTGGTGATGAACTGCCCACCGGTGTCCTCGAGATGGTGAAAGCGTATGTCGCCACCAAACGAGTACTGTCCGTAGGCGACAAGATGGCTGGCCGCCACGGCAACAAAGGCGTCATCGCCAAGATTTTGCCCGAAGAGGACATGCCTTTCCTGGAGGATGGTACGCGGGTAGAGATTGTGCTGAACCCCTTGGGCGTGCCGTCACGCATGAATGTCGGCCAGATTCTCGAAACACACCTTGGTTGGGCCGCACACTCGCTGGGTTTCCAGGCGATTACGCCGGTGTTCGACGGCTGCGTTGAAAAAGAAATCGAGGAAGTTCTAGGTGAGGCAGGGCTACCTAAAAACGGCACTACCACCTTGTACGATGGCCGTAGCGGTGTTCCTTTCGAGCAAAAAGTGACGGTTGGTTACATCTACATGATGAAACTCTACCACCTGGTAGACGATAAGGTACATGCGCGGGCTACCGGTCCCTATTCACTTATCACGCAGCAGCCGCTTGGCGGCAAGTCACGCTTTGGTGGTCAGCGATTCGGCGAAATGGAAGTATGGGCACTCGAAGCATATGGCGCCTCCAACATTTTGCAGGAGCTACTTACCGTCAAATCGGACGACGTCGAAGGTCGCACCAAAATCTACGAAGCAATGGTCAAAGGGGAGAACACGCTGGAGCCGGGCACACCGGTGTCATTTGAAGTACTCACCTGCGAAATCAAAGGTCTTGGGCTAGACATCCAATTGCACAAGAAAAACGGTTCGCTCAAGAAAAGGCCGGAGAAAGTCTAAGAGAAATTAAGAATTAAGAATTAAGAATTAGCGACACGTGATTAATTCTTAATTCTTAATTCTTAATTTATTTAATAAGGAGTTTTCCTTATGCTAGAAGCTTTTTATGACAAAATCAACGATTACGGCTCGGTCACAATCAAAGTGGCCTCGCCCAAAGATATCCGTGACTGGTCTTTCGGCGAGGTAAAAAAACCGGAGACCATCAACTATCGCACACATCGCGCTGAAAAGGACGGCCTCTTTTGCGAGCGCATTTTCGGACCGGAGCGCGACTGGGAGTGCTATTGCGGTAAATACAAAGGAATCAAACACAAAGGCATTGTGTGTGACCGTTGCGGCGTGAAGATCGCACATTCCAAAGTCAGGCGCAAACGCATGGGTCACATCAACCTGGCTTCGCCGGTTGCCCATATTTGGTTTTTCAAATCTACGCCAAGCCATATGAGCATTCTGCTCGGCATGAAAACCAATGCGCTGGAGCGAGTGATCTACTTCCAGGACTACGTCACGATTGATCCTGGCGATGCACCGGTAAAAAAATATGATCTCTTGTCCGAGGAACGTTATCGAGAATTGCAATTCAAACACGGCAATCTCAAGGCCAAAATGGGTGCCGAGGCGGTCAAAGAGCTACTTAACGAACTCAATCTTGAAGAACTTATCGAAAGCCTGCAGAAAGATTACAAGAAGACCGGTTCCAAACAGAAACAAAAAGAAATCATCAAACGCCTCAAGCTGGCGAAGATGATTCTGGAATCGGGCAATCGTCCGGACTGGATGGTAATGGATGTGATTCCGGTAATCCCGCCTGACTTGCGGCCACTCATCATGCTGGAAAGTGGTACGTTCGCCACGAGCGACCTCAACGATCTGTATCGGCGGCTCATCAACCGTAACAACCGTCTCAAAAAGTTGCTCGACATGAATGCACCCGACGTCATCATCAAAAACGAAAAACGTATGCTGCAACAGTCGGTGGATGCGCTCTTTGACAACTCTCGCTGCAAACGCCCGGTGGTGGGCAGTGGCAATCGGCCACTCAAGAGTCTTACCGATATGATCAAAGGCAAACAGGGACGTTTCCGTGAAAATTTGCTCGGCAAACGTGTTGATTACTCCGGACGTTCTGTCATTGTCGTCGGCCCCGAACTCAGACTCAACCAGTGCGCATTGCCGAAGAAGATTGCATTGGAACTGTTCCAGCCATTTATTATCCGGCGGCTCAAGGAACTCGGTTTTGCCGACACCATCAAGAGTGCCAAAAAAATGCTGGAGAAAAAAGACGAACGGGTGTGGGACATCCTGGAAGATGTGGTACGCAGTCATCCGGTGCTGCTCAACCGCGCGCCGACACTGCACCGCATGGGTATCCAGGCGTTTTACCCGATCCTCACCGAAGGTAACGCCATCAAAATTCATCCGCTGGTATGCACGGGATTCAATGCCGACTTCGATGGTGACCAGATGGCCGTGCACTTGCCATTGTCTATCGAAGCGCAGGTGGAAGCGTCTACGCTGATGATCTCCACCAACAATATTTTCTCGCCGGCCAACGGCCAGCCTGTGATCGCGCCTACGCAGGACATGATTCTCGGCTGCTATTACCTGACCAAAGAGAAAACCGGTGAACCGGGTGAAGGCGCCGTGATGTCGTCGTTCGACGAAGTGTTCATGGCCCATTTCCACGGCAAGGTGACGTACCACAGCGTCATCTACTATGAAGTGTCGAGAAATCGCGCTGTGGATCCTAAACCACCAGAAGATCACTGGCGCGGGCGAGCACTCAAGACTACCGTCGGCAGGGTATTTTTCAACAGTATCTTGCCTGAAGGGATGCCCTATTACAATCGCCACCTCAACAAAAAAGGCGTGCATGGCGTCATTTCCATGTGCTATCGCCTGCTTGGGCGGCGTGCGACCATTATTTTGCTCGATGCGGTGAAATCGCTGGGGTTTCA
Source organism: Planctomycetota bacterium (assembly GCA_020057085.1). GTDB lineage: Bacteria > Planctomycetota > Uabimicrobiia > Uabimicrobiales > JABWCH01 > JAGVGO01. The sequence goes on from JAGVGO010000100.1 coordinate 6,355, forward strand.
CATTGCCACTCGTTCCGGCATCTCGATTACCAAGGATAACTTGCTGGTGCCACCGCAAAAACAAACCATCGTGCGTGAAACGTACGATAAAATCGAAAGAATCGAGGACGCGTACACCACCGGCGCCATCACTGACCAGGAGCGTCACAACGGCATCATTGATAACTGGACACAGGCGCGTGAGCTGGTAGGCCAGGCTATGATGGATGGACTCTCGAAGGACCGCGGTGTAGATAGCAGGTCGTTCAATCCGTTCTATGTGATGGCCGACAGCGGCGCCCGCGGCAGCCAGGAGCAAATCCGCCAGCTCGCAGGCATGCGTGGACTCATGGCCAAACCGAACGGCGCTATTATCGAAACGCCGATCATCGCCAATTTCCGCGAAGGCCTCAAGGTTCTCGACTATTTCAGTTCGACGCACGGGGCTCGCAAAGGTTTGGCCGACACCGCTCTCAAGACAGCCGACGCCGGCTATCTCACACGCAAGCTGGCCGATGTGGCGCAGAATGTAGTGATTACCGAACACAACTGTGGCACCATCCACGGTGTTTCCAAAGGCTTTGTCAAGCAGGGCGAAGAGGTCAAGGTTTCGCTCAGCCAGAACGTCCGCGGCCGTACCGCTCGTGATACCATCACCAACAAGCAGACAGGAGAAGTGATCGTGCGTGAACACGAACTCATAACCGAAGACATTGCCGCCAAGATCGAGGCTCTCGGTTACGACAAGATCCGCGTACGTAGCCCGCTCACCTGCCAGGCCTCGCTAGGCATATGCGCGCTATGCTACGGCATGGACTTGTCGCTCGGCAAGCTGGTCGAGGAAGGTATGGCGGTCGGCATCATCGCCGCACAATCTATCGGCGAGCCAGGTACTCAGCTCACCATGAGAACATTCCACATCGGTGGTATCGCCATGAAGCCGCGCGAAGAAGACCAAGTCAGGCTGGCCGTCAAGGGTACGCGCGTTGCCATCTATTTCAAGAATATCAGAGTGGTGGAAAACCAGAACCATGACCATGTGGTAATCAATCAAAAAGCCACCCTAACGCTGCACCATGAGGAAGTGATCGCCGTGCCAGCCGGTGGCATGCTCAAAGTAGTAACTTTGCAGCCGGTAGTGCCGAAGACGCAATCGGAAGTAGTGGCGACCAAGGGTCCCAAGGAAATCAAGGCACATATGGCCGGTACGGTCAAGCGCATCGAGGGTGAAGTGGACCCCAAGAGTAATCGCGTGCCGGACGGCTGTACTGTCACCATCGTCAGTGAGGAAGAGTTCCCCGTTCCGCTTGGCGCAATGTTGCAGCCTTTGCCGGATATCGGTGTGATCCATGATGGCATCATCCTGCCGAACAGCGAGAAATCTTACTTGATTGCCAGGTGGGACCCTCTGAACAGCCCGATTTTGAGTGAAAAGGCCGGTATGGTGCGCTACGACGACATAATTCCCAATATCACCATGAGGGAAGAGCCGCACCAGGGCAAGATCGTCAAAAGGATCATCGAACACAAAGGCGAGCACCATCCTTCGCTGATCATTGAAGATGACAACGGCAACAATGTTTCCATCTGCTCGTTGCCGGAAAAGGCGCACATCGAGGTGGAAGACGGTGTACGCATCACGGCCGGCACTATGCTCGCCAAGATTCCACGTGAAGTGACCGGTACGCAAGATATCACCGGCGGTCTGCCGCGTGTCACCGAGCTACTCGAAGCACGGCGTCCGAAAAATCCGGCCGTGATCAGCGAAATCGAAGGCGTGGTCAAGCTCGGAGATAAACGGCGTGGCAAACGCATCGTCACAGTAGAGAACGAGGAAAGCGGCAGCAAACGCGAGCATCTGGTGCCGCACGGCAAGGAACTGCGCGTGCACAATGGCGATCGCGTGAAAGCTGGCGATGCCTTGGTAGATGGCCCGAAAGTGCCTCATGACATTTTGCGCTGCTGCAGCGTCAATGAATTGCAGGAATACCTGCTCGACGAAATCCAAAGTGTATATCGCTCGCAGAGCGTGACCATAGATGACAAGCACATCGAAATCATCATCGCCCAGATGATGCGCAAGGTCAAAGTTGACCGTCCGGGTGATACCGATTTCTTGCCGGGCAGCGTGGTTGACAAATTCAAATTCCGCGCCGCCAATGAGAGAATCTTGAACGAAGGCAAGAAGGGGGCTACCTATAAACCTTTGCTCCTTGGTATCACCAAGGCATCCCTGCAGTCCGAATCGTTCATCAGCGCGGCTTCGTTCCAGGAAACCACCAAGGTTCTCACCGACGCTGCACTGAGCGGCAAACGTGACGATTTGCAGGGACTCAAGGAAAACGTCATCCTGGGGCACATGATTCCGGCTGGCACCGGCTTCAAGAAACACTTCCGCACCTATGTGAAGGTAGAAGGCGAAACTGTCCACGAAGAGCCGGAAGTTGCGGTGACTGCAAGAGAAAACGTGCCGGAAGGCAAAAAGAACATGCGCGAAGAGTAACGGCAATATAACTTAGATCGCACGTGTTTATTATGCGGGAGGCCACTGGCCTCCCGTTTTTTTTTATGATAAATCAATATGGTGACTTTTCGACAGCTTTCAGCGGTTTGGTGGCTTTTTTCAGGAAAAGCAAGGCAAAGCAAGTGTCGGTCAGGTTATTCCACATACCGTTTGGCTGTTGGCGATCAACGAGATATCGTGCTCCCCTCTGGTACCAATTATGGCTGCCGATCAGGGTAAACCCTGAGAGTTGCCCTGCCCGCTCCAGGCCATACAGATAATAGTAATGCCACTGCCCATGATCGGGCCCTGATTGTGGATTTGTTTCCACGGTAAAATGTAGCGCAAGCCAGGCCAAGCCGTCGCCGATCGCTTGCGCGGTTAACTTGCGCAGGGCAGGCGTAAATTTGGCATCATCCTTTAACTTGCTTTGCACAATCAACATACAAGTAACTCCAGCCGCGGTCATGCTGCCGCGAAAGCCGCCATCGGTTTTGTAGCCCCAGCCCCTGGCTTGATGCGGTTTCGGGTAGTCGCGCGAGATCGTTTCTCCGTCTTGGCGTACTCCGCCTATTATCTCGACCGGAGGTCCACTACTCTGCTGTCGTGAAAGCAGCAAGCCAAGCAATCGCTGCCATACCTTGGGAGAAATTTTGATACCGCACTGTGAGGCAGATCGTAAGGCGAGTACGGCAAATTGCGTGTTAGACAAGTCTCCATCGCCGCTTTCAGAGGCATATGTCCAGTAGTCGCCGTCCCACACGTTCAACAGCCAGTTGGTCGCTCCCTGCAGCCAACTGCGTACCTTTTCCGGCACTTTGACGGGTGCTCCGGTGTCAGGGTAGTAGCCCGCTTCGAGGGCCATGATGAGGAGAGAAACACTGTAAGTGGAGTGGGGGGAATTGGCATAGAGGTACATTAATCCTCGCTTAACGACAGGGTCTTCCACCGCCACACCTGATTTTAACAACGCCAGCAATACCAATGCCGTGGCGCCTTCTGGTTGGCTCCTGGCTTCCCAGTTGCCGGCAGTATCCTGTTGTTTTATAAGATATGCCACTCCCGATTTTATGGCCCGCTGGATCGCTTCATTTTCTGGTTCTTGTGCATAAAGCATGGACAGCGATGAAAGTAACAGTGATAACAAGGCGGATCTAGATTTCATGGTCTTTCTCCTTTTGATGGTGCGACGAACGGCCGTCTCTGCGAAATTGCTTGCTTACACCACGTGCCACGTGTACAATACACTCGTTAATGATGTTGCGACCGGATAACCCAAAGAACGAGCGTGCTTGCTGGCGAGCGGAGATAATTTTATGAAAACGCGGTGGCTCATGATGGCGACAGGATTACTCCTGTTCGCCCATATCGTACTCTTCAGTGTCACAGAAATCACCGACCCTGATGCCTGGGGCCATGCTTTACTCGGGCACATCCTCATCGAAAAAGGGCGCATTCCTTCTTTTAGCGACTATAGCTGGATGCTCGATGATACCACGCCACGGCCGTATGTGTGCAGCATTCAGATTGTGCTATATCTGGTACTGCATTACGGAGGCTATCAGGGTTTGCTTATCCTGCGCTGCGTCATTCTTTCCCTGATCTGCTATTTTCTGTGGCGGCTCTTACAATTACACTCCGTGCCCTGGCCTATCTACATTGTTTGCTCTATACTCTTTCTCGTCCTTGGCCATGGCCGCTTTCTGCCGCGTGGCGATTTTTTTAACCTGCTGTTTTTGGTTATCTATTTTTATGCGCTGGAAAGATTTTTGCAACGACCCGGCAAATGGATCTTATGGATGACCCTGCTACAAGCCGTATGGAGCAATATACACCAACTGTCGCCACTCGGCGTGTGTCTGGTTGGCATGTACGTCGCTTACAGCTATGTACGCAGAGACTGGCGTAGCGGCCACCGATTGCTGGGATTGGCATGTTTATGTGCTGCCGCACTGTTGGTCACGCCGGCAGGCTATGGGCAATTGGTGCAAACATGGCAAATGGCTATCGCCTCTCCGGAAAGCAAGGAACTCATGAGTCGTATCGGTGAGTTTATGAGCCTGCCAGAAACCTGTGGCCCATTGCTTGAGCTTGCCTATTGGATTACGTTAGCTTGCATCTTGTCGCTCGCGATCATCAATAAACAATGGCGGGACTTGCACTATCTAGCCTTAGTGCTGGTGCTGGCCTGGGGCAGTTGGCGACATGTACGGCTCCTCGGCATGTTTGCCTTGTGCAGCGCCTACCTTTTAGGTAAAGCCATATGGCTATGCTGGCAGCGACATGGCAACCTGTGCCCACGCCTGCTGGTAAGGCTCAGTTACTGTTGCATCGTAGGGATGCAAATAGTTTTGGCTGTTGCCTTGGTTAGTGGCCGATTTTTCGTATGGAATGAGGCCGTGGAGCGTTGCCATCCTCAACCGCCCAATGCATACCTGCCGGTAGAAGCGGTAAAATTTCTGCAACAATACCATATTGACGGCAATATTTACACCGACTATGCGGGCGGCTCCTATGTCAGCTACCATCTCTATCCGGCAGCCAGAACCTTTGTCCATAGCTTGAATCTCTATTATTCGCTGGAGAATTATCGTTTGTATTGTGCTATCGCTGACGGTAAAGTGAATCCAGCCAGCGTCATTTTACCTTATGACATTCAACTGTTCGTACTCAACCACCCATTGCGTCAGAATTACAGGCTGATACGATGGCTCTACCATGCTCCCGGCTGGTTGCTGGTTTATGCCGACGAGAGTACCGTCGTTTTTGCCTCAGAGCAAAGCCAGTTTGTGCAAAAAAATCGTCTGGTAGGCCTCTTGCCAGAGGCGATATGGCGGCAGTCGCACATCGCCAACAGCCCCATTAACCTGGCAGATATAGGTTTTTTGCTGCTGGACCTTAACTACCCTGATGAGGCACTAGCGGCAGCAAGAGAGGCGTTGCGTCTTGATAGCAAGCAAGCGGCGGCTGCCAATATTTTAGGTATGGTTGCTTTTATGCGGGGCGATTGGCATACGGCTCTCCAACGGTTTGTCGAGAGTGCAGAACAAGATCCGAGCTATACAGCGCCGCGACAGAATATTCATAAATTGTTTGCCCAATGCATAAATTTTCAGCCGGATAATCCCCTCCATCTGAGAGCGCGTAAGGTGGCTGGCTGGTAAATCATAGGGCCGTTTGGAATCTTTGTCGTTGCTAGTGGTGTGGTGGTGATTTCCCTGAAGGTTCGTGTCCTGGCCTATGCCAGGACACAGACTCTTGGGGAGTGGTTATAGCTTCATTTGCTCGATAGCACGGTTGGTTTCCTCTACAGTCTTTTTGACGCCTGAGAGGGATTTTTCAAACAGGGCTTTCTCCTCAGGAGTGAGTTCGACCTGGAGCACCTTCTCGACACCGCCTTTGCCGATAATGGCAGGGACGCCGAAGTAGTAGCCGTTCACGCCGTACTCGCCTTCCAGCAAACAGGCGCAAGAGACTACGCGCTTCTTGTCTTTGAGATAGGATTCTGCCATGGCAATGGAGGTAGCGGCAGGGCTATAGAAAGCACTACCGGTCTTCAAAAGGTTCACGATTTCCGTGCCGGCTTTGCGCGTTCTGTCAACGATCTTGTCCAATTTGTCCTTCGGGCACAAAGTTGTCAACGGTACCCCGCCAACAGTCGCTAAACGTGGCAGAGGAACCATATCGTCCCCATGTCCGCCCAAAACGATAGCCGAAACATCTTCGACTGACACGCCCAGCTCCATAGCCACAAAACAACAGAAGCGGGAAGTATCCAAAAGTCCTGCCATGCCAACGACTCTATGCTTGGGGAAGCCGGTGATTTTCTTCATGGCATAGACCATAGCATCGAGAGGATTAGAGACGACGATGACAAAGGCATGCGGGCAGTATTTCTTGAGATTGGTGGCAACATCGGCCACAATCTTGACGTTGATGTTGAGCAAATCTTCACGGCTCATGCCCGGTTTACGAGGTACGCCAGCGGTGACGATAACGACATCGGCATTCTGGCACTCTTCCCATTTGTTGGTGCCGGTAAGAGTCATATCGGAAGCGAAGTTCGGACGTGCTTCCATGATATCCAGACTCTTGCCTTGCGGCAAACCTTCAACGATATCATAGAGGACGGTATCCCCCAATTCTTTTTGCGCAGACAGAAGCACGAGGTTGCCTCCGATCTGCCCACCACCGATGAACACCAGTTTTTTACGAGCCGGTGGCTCCACCTTTACTTCCTTGGCAACCGCCGGTGGCTCCACCTTTACTTCCTTGACCTGGTCTTTCAGCATCTTCAGTGTTACCGACTTTGGACGCTCAATCGGGCAGCCCATACCTCTTGCCCATACAGCCTGGGCAGCAATGCCCATTGTTCGTGAAACGCCGAAAAGCACTGTATAATAGTCAAACTCCTTGACCCCGTAATAGTACTGGAGACACCCGGAATGGGCATCCACATTGGGCCACGGATTTTTGATCTTGCCGATACTTCCGAGTATTTCCGGCACCACCTGAAAGACGGTGTCAACGGTCATGAATACAGGGTCTTGCGGCAGATACTTCAGAGCGAATTCACGTTGGGCGACAAATCGCGGGTCGGTCTTTCTCAAGACTGCATGGCCATATCCCGGGATGACCTTGCCTGATGCAAGTGTTTCTTCGGTGAACTTTTTGACTTCCTCTTTCGTCGGTGCTCTGCCACCGAATTTGGTCATCAAGTCAAGAATCCATTTTAAACACTCCTGATTGGCAAGGCCGTGCAATGGACCGGCCAGCCCATCGAGTGCCGCAGAGACCGAGTAATAGAGATCGGAAAGCGCCGAATTTACAAGGAATCCCGTATGGGCACTGACGTTGCCGCTCTCATGATCGGAGTGCAGCAGCAGATAGAGGCGCATGAGGTTGTAGTATTCCGGTTTGTCGTTGCCCATCATGTGTGCATAATTGGCGCCCCAGTCAAGTTTCGGATCGCTAGGGATTTCCTTGCCGTCTTTGTAGGACCTTCTGTAGATGTAGGCTGCTGCAACGGGCAGCTTGGCAAGAATGTTGAGAGCATCTTCGAACGTCGGATCCCAGTACAAGTCCTTCTTCAGCCCTTCGTTATATTTTTTGGCGAATAAAGAGTCTCGCTGCAGGGCGAGCACAGCCATGGCAATCTGGGCCATGGGGTGGGTGTCTTTGGGAAGGGCGTTGAGGAGATCATAGACGTATTTTGGAAGTTGAGATCTCTTGCTGAGTTCATCCTCCAGTTCAACGATTTCCGCCTTTCCGGGGATTTCGCCCGTGAGGAGCAAATAGAATATACCCGCTGCATAGGGTTCATCATTTGGCCCCGGCTTTGGCAATTTTTCCCTTACTTCGGGAATTGTCATGTTTCTGAATCTGATGCCTTCCAACGGATCGAGATAGGATGTTTCACAGAGCATGCTTTTGATGTCTCTCATCCCCCCGATAACCTGCTCGATAACGACTTCATCGCACTTGACTTTCCCCTGGTCTTTCGAGAAGTTTTTTATCTCGTCTCTCCATTGAGGAATAAGTGCTGTAAGCCTGTCTTTTAGTTTCATGTAGCTTGCCTTTCAAAATATAAACTATAGAGACAGATACTATGACACCTGGGTTACTCGAAGATCTTTCACTTCTTAAAAAACTATATTATCCTAAAACTTTATCTTTGTCAACTAAAATAGAAAAACAAATGGATCAACACTTCGTAGGATGGGCGGGAACTTACCGCGGTTCTCAGTCGGATTGAATACACGCTTTGTCATTCCTGCGAAGGCAGGAATCCATACTCTCGAACTACTGGATTCCTGCCTTCGCAGGAATGACATCTAAAAATCTGTACGCAACCAAAGCGA
>JAGVGO010000173.1 GCA_020057085.1 Planctomycetota bacterium
ATAGATGGCGTACAGGCAGGCGAGGGGCAATTTACCATAGATTAAGGCTTCTGTGAAACATGGATTTTTTCGTCAGACAAGTCGGACATGATCAGACAAGTCCGGCTTGTCTGATCATGTTTCATTCCGAAAAAAGCCAGCGCCCAGCCAAGATGCATGCCTCTCTGTTACATCCAGGTAGTCAATTTGCTGATTAAGATACCTGCCACAACTAGCGTAAACACGCAACTGGTAACAATGACGAAAAGGTAAAGCGCCATATTGGCTTCACGTTCCAGAACATCTTTAGCCTTGAGCAAGATTCTATCGAGCTGGCGCGAGCTTTCGCCTACGGCAATGAATTGGTGCAAAGAGTCCGGCAATGCTTTTTCGCCGGCAATGGCGTCGGTAAGAAGAGGCTTTTGTTGTTGTTGCAATCTCTGGCTGACGCGCATGCATAAATTTGCCAACTTGGGATGGCTTGGCATGGCCGCCACGGTTTGCCAGGCATTTATGAGCGGCATGCCGCCACCATAGAGTGCCTGAAATACAGACATGGTCTGCAGCAACTGATATTTGAAAACAAAACGGCGCAACAGGGGAACAGACAAGACCATATAAAGCGGCATACGGTGTCCCAGTTTGCCGCCAACATAGCTGATTAACATAAGCAAAGCAAGTAAGGCATCAAGCAGCAACAAACCAAGCAATACCTTCTCTATATAAGTCAGCAGAGCAGTCAGCCCCCAATATAAAAGAGTGGGCAATAACAGAGAAAAGTGCAACAGCAACAAGGGATAGATGACACAAAAAAATAAGGTCCAGGTATGGTTGCCTTGTTTGTTCTGGTAGTTAGCGATCCAATTCCAGAATAAAGCGAGCCGTCCGTTGTGGTTGCCGAGTTTGCACAGCTCGATCTCAAACGGATAGAACTGCTCGCTTTCTTGCAGTGCTTTTCCCAGATCGCCGGTGTTTTGCAACGTCGTGAGCGCGCGCTGGAAACATTTCGCTTGCTTACGGCGTGGCGAATTGGCGAGTATGCGTAGCACCTGCGGAAACGGCCTGCCCAATTCTACCAGTTTGGCGATTTCAAAACAAAGATTAGTGTGCGATTGCCCCACGCCTCTCTCCTGTCTCAATAAAACCTCGCAATATTCTGGAAGTAGCCGGCGTAGAAGCTGATGACTTTCCATGCAATGAAAGCTGCTACTGCCACAAAAATGAATGTCCCCATGGCTGCAATGAACATACGCATGGCGGTATCGGCTTCCTCATCCAGGCGATCTCTCGCTGTGAGCAACATCTTGTCAAGTTGTCCGGAAATTGCGCCGGCACAGATGAGCTCACGTATTTCCCACGGCAACAAGCGTTCATCCGTTACTGCTTGCGGGATGGTGAGGCCGTTTTCCAGTTTGCTGCGCAGACGACTGAACAACGCCTGGACATTGTGGCTATCACTTGCGCGTCCGGCTTCTGCCACAGCCGTGATGAGTGGCACACCACTGGCGTAAAGCCCGTGCCACAGGGTAATGGCATGGGCCAGCCGGTATTTGCGCAGGAAAGAACCAAGCCAGGGGACGGCAAACAAGAGTCGTTCCCAGGTAACGGCCAATGTCGGCGATGAAGAGGCAAACCGCGCTACAGCAAATGGCGTGAGTATCACCACGTAGATGATAGCGAGCATACTACAGACCTCATAGAGATAGGCGGCCACGCCTTGTTGCACCACGATCACCAGATTGGGCAGCAACACCGCCGCATGCAACAAGGCAAACGGGTAGGCGATGCGGCTCAGTATTGCCCACAGCCGTTTCTTCCTGGCCTCGTGATAGACGGCGAGCCTGGCGAATGTTTGCGGCAGACGTCCGCCGCGTTCACCGGCAGCCATCATCATAATTTCAAAATTGTTGAAAATATCCGTCTCTCTCAGCGCATCTTCCACATCGCCACCAGCGTCAATAACGGCTATCGCGCGTAAGAAGCCTTGACAATAGGCGTGCGACTCGGATTCGGCCAGCATGTGGAATGCCTGGCGCAAGGGAATGCCGGCGTCGCTCAGGGTAGCCAGACGATGATAAAGTTGGGAACGATCACCCCACATAAATTATCCTAACCTAGCAAAAACAAAGGTTGCTGGTATTTGACTTCACATCCGTCCGCCACACATATTTCCAGAATCTTGGCTTCGCTTGCCGCCGCGCTGCCGCCGAAGGTGATCTGGTTGAAGCATTTCATCACTTCGATAAGGCCGAGTACCTGGCCCGCTTTTACCGTATCGCCTACCTCTACGTAAGAAGGCTGGTCAGGGGACGGGCGACGGTAAAAGACACCGTCGGTGGGGGCGCTGATGATGTTTTTACCTATCACCCTGGCCTGCGATGACTTTGTTTCTTCAGTTGACACAGATTCTTGCTGATAGACGGAGGTCAAAGCAAAAAGCGGCTCGTCATAAGCCACCGCTTTGCATGAGACAGCACTCTCCCCTGCTTTTACTTTGCCTGCGACCTGTTCTGGCAGCTTCAAACGATAGACAGTGCCAAGCACGCGCAATTGGCCGGCACCGGCACTGGCTGTCAGAATTTGTCCGGGACCTGGCAGATGGGTGACACAGCCCACTGCCGGTGCCTTGACGGTAAAACCTTTGTCGTTTTTTTCGCACAGTAGCTCTAAAGTTTTCATGTTATTTCCTGATCTGTGAGAATTTTGATTTATCTTGCGACTAGTCTCGCAACTGTTCTATTTGTTCGCGGGTCAGGCCGGTGACTTTGGCGATAGTATGTACCGGCAACCCCTCACGCAGCATGCTTTTGGCAGCCTCGATGCGGCCTTCCAGTTTGCCTTTCTGGATGCCGATCTGCTCGCCTTTCTGGATGCCGATCTGCTCGCCTTTCTGGATGCCGATCTGCTCGCCTTTCTGGATGCCGATCTGCTCGCC
>JAGVGO010000064.1 GCA_020057085.1 Planctomycetota bacterium
AACTGCCACGAAACTTGTGGGTACAAAACAGCCCGCCAGGGGAGAGGTTATACTCTACCCATAATTTTTTTATCCCCCCGAAGTGTTAGATACGCCCGTAGCTCGGCAAGAAAGACACGATATGCGTTCTGTGTGGCAGCTCTTTTACGATATTTTGTGGCACCCTTTCCTGGCCGGCTGGCTACTGTGGCAACTGCTAGGCCGCAAGAACAAAGAAATGCGGCGGGCTGCGGCAGAACGCCTGGCCATCTATCCGCCCTTCTCGTGGAAAACGCGGCCGGTAATCTGGTTTCACGCTTCGTCGCTTGGCGAAGTGTTGTCGCTCATCCCGCTCATGCAGAAACTGCGCGAAAAATTCCCCCACAGCCAGGTGTTATCGGTAAGTACTGTGCGTGGGGAAGGCGTGGCACGCCAGAAAAGCGGCGCCGAGGCGGTGTTGTATCTGCCGTTTGACATCTCTTATCTGGTGAAACGCGCCTTGCAGCGCATTGCACCCGACATGGTGGTGATCTTCGAGACAGAAATCTGGCCCAATCTCTTCTGGCAATGCGCACGCCGCCACGTACCGCTCGTGGTGGTGTCGGGCCGCATCTCGCCGCGCTCGTTTCGCCGCTATCGGCTGGCAAGGCCGTTTTTTGCGAGCGTGCTGCGCGCCGCCTATTTTCTCATGCAGAGCGAAGAAGATGCGCGTCGCATCGGCGAGATGGGGGCACCGGCAGAGCGCGTACAGGTGTGCGGTGACATCAAGTTTGACGGACTACGCACGCAACTCGATGACAAAGATATTGCCTGGCTCCATAACACCTTCGCCATGTCGCATCCGCTGTTGGTAGCGGGTAGCACCCACGCTGGCGAGGAAGAAGCGATCTTCGCCACCTATGCAACGCTGAAATCCGAGTGGCCTGATTTAAGCCTTATCCTGGCTCCACGTCATCTGCAAAGACTCAAAGATGTCACCGCCTTGCTCGATGCGAGAGCGTTGCCTTACCGGCTGCGTTCGACATTGCTCTCACCTGAGCCTGCCAGCATCATCATCCTCGACACCTACGGTGAACTCGGCAAAATCTATTACCTGGCCGATGTGGTGTTTGTCGGCGGCACCCTGGTGCCGGTCGGCGGCCACAATATCGCCGAGCCGGCAGCTTTGGGCAAGCCGGTGTTGTTCGGCCCGCACATCGCCAACTGCCAGAAACAGGCAAGCGTGTTTCTCGAACAAAAGGGAGCCGCTATGGTTTATTCGACAGATGAGTTGACCGTGCGAGTGCGCGAGTTGCTGGCCGATCCGGCCAGGGCTATGCGTATGGGCGAGAGAGCCAGAGACGTGGTGATTGCCAACCAGGGAGCGATGGCCAGATGTTTGGACGAACTGGCCAGGCTTGCCAAGAGATAGCCATGCACACAAAAAAAGCCGTCTGCACCATCATTTCCAATAATTACCTGGCATATGCCAGAACTTTGATGAATGCTCTGTCTCGCTTCCACCCTGAGTGGGACAGATATGGCTTTGTCGTGGATGAAATTTCTGGCCTTTTTGCCCCCACAGCCGAAAATTTTCATGTGGTGGAAATCGCCTCGCTGCCTTTACCCAATCGCCGCCAGTTCTATTTTCGCTACACCATCCTGGAACTCAACACTGCGGTGAAGCCGTGGGCGATAGCCTGGCTTTTTCAGGAAAAAGGTTATGACCAGGTGGTTTACCTCGATGCCGATATCATGGTGTACGCACCGCTCTGTGAAGTGGAAAAAACCTTGGCCGACGGGGCATTTGCCGTACTCATTCCGCATCTCACAGGGCCGCTTAGCGACGACCGCCGGCCGTCAGAACTGGATATTTTGCGGGCAGGAACTTACAACCTGGGATTTCTGGCGCTGGCACGGCATGACAATCTCTTGCCGTTTTTGCAGTGGTGGCAGAACAAACTGGAATTTTCTTGTGTGGTGAATTTCGCCGAAGGACTCTTCGTTGACCAGAAATGGCTCGACCTCATGCCGGGTATGTATGCAGATGTGGCTGTTTTACGGCATCCCGCTTACAACGTAGCCTACTGGAACTTGCAACATCGCCACATCAGCAAGTCGGATGGCCGTTTTCTGGTCAACGGCGAACAACTGGTATTCTTCCATTTCAGCGGTCTCAACCCGCTCGCCCCTGACAATCTTTCACGCCACCAGAACCGCTTTCGTCTCGACATGCTCGGTCCGGCTAAAGAATTGGTCCTGGCCTACATCGCCAACCTGAAAGACAACGGCTTTGCCACCTCTCGGCTGTGGCCCTATGCTTTCGGCTGTTTGCATGACGGCAGCGCCATCCTCGACGTGATGCGAGTCTACTATCGCCAGCATCCTGAAGTAGAGGCAGAGGCGGGTGACGATCCGTTCTCTTTGGGTTGCGATTATTGGAACAAACCATGGGGCAAAAAAGGCACCCCGCTCGTCACGCTGCTCATGCGCATCATTTGGGAGTCGCGTCCCGATCTGCGCGAAAATTTCCGGGACATCACCAAAGGACAGCGTTATCGCTTTGCCAGGGCTTTCGTTTCTATCATCATCTTTGAATATGGTATTCCCGAATGTTACATCGCACCGGTGCGCAATTCCCTGAAGCTGTCTCATCTGTTCGGCAGTTTTTTGTGGCACACGGGCGGCTAAAACGGCATTTTCCAGTTGTCTCTCTTTTTTTCTCTTGCGTGTTTCGCTGCTGACTGATAACATTGAGGTTACCTGCACTTGATGCCCATAGGCACCAGTTTTTTCAAGATGAAACATGCGGATCGACAGGTCGCGTGATAGCAGCCCTTCCGCAATGCGGCGCAGGCCGGCGATCTACTAAACGATTGCTTACATTGACAAGTTCGCACGCGTCGGTGCGTCCAGTCGTTTCTCGACGCTCATCGCTGTGCTTCAGGGCTTGCTATCACGCTCCCTTTGTGTAACAGTGCGACACTGGAGCGAAGCAGCAAGTCTGCGCAACGACACGATTATCTGGTGCGCTTGCGCGTGTAAAGATTGCTAAACGCCCGTTGTTTGGTCGTCGTGGAGCAGACTTGTTGCGAGCGAATACTCTATGTCCCGACTACGCGGGACACGAGTACGAGAGTCGCGTAAAAATTCATGTTTCATAGAAAAAATTAACCTGGAGTTTTGCAAAAAATGGCAACGATTTACGAAATCAAACAAAGAATTTTAGACGAAGTGAAAAAAGTGGTGGTCGGCCAGGATCAATTGGCCGAGTTTTGTATCGTATCCGTGTTGTGTGGCGGCCATGTCCTGCTTGAAGGCCCGCCAGGTACCGGCAAGACCATGCTCATGCGCACGCTGTCGTGTGCGCTCGGCATCCAGTTCAACCGCATCCAGTTTACGCCCGACCTCATGCCTTCCGACATCATCGGTACCAATATTTTCAATTTCCAGAGCAACGAATTCGTGCTGCGGCAAGGGCCGATCTTCACCCAATTCCTGCTCGCCGACGAAATCAACCGCACCCCACCCAAGACCCAGTCGGCGCTGCTCGAAGCCATGCAGGAAGGCAGCGTCACTCTGGACGGCAAATCATACCCGCTGTCCAAGTTGTTCGTGGTGGCCGCCACGCAGAACCCGATCGAGCAGGAAGGCACCTATCCGCTGCCGGAAGCACAGCTCGACCGCTTTCTGTTCAAGCTCAAAGTGGATTATCCGGCCGAAGAGGCAGAAGTTGACATGGTCAAACGCCACCAGCAGGGCAGCATCGGCATGAAGCCGCAAGACATGGGAGTAGCGCCGGTACTCAACGAAGCCACCATCGTCGCCATTCGCCAGAAGATCAACTCCATCACGGTGGCCGACAACATTGTCGAATACATCGTGACGATCATCCGCAAGACCAGAAAAAGTCCGTTCATCCTCTACGGTGCTTCGCCGCGTGCGGCGCTCATGCTGACGAGCGGCGCGCGTGCTTTTGCCGTGCTGCAAGGCCGTGAATATGTCATCCCCGACGACGTGAAACTGTTGGTGTCACCGGTACTCGGACACCGCATCATCCTGACGCCGAATGCCCAGATCGAAGGCATCGGCGTGGAAAAAGTGCTGAACGACATCGTTAGCGAGACAAAGGTGCCACGATGATCCCGACTCGCCGTACCTTATTCTTGTTGCTGGCAGGCTTGTCGGCTGCCCTCTTGCCCATTTATTTAGGCGACCGCGGCGCCGCCATCTGGCTTTGCTACGTGTGCGCTCTCGGCATGGCATTATTCGTCGCCCCCTTGCTCGTGCGGGCAATGCACGACGCGCAGGTAAGCATCAATTGCCCGGACACCTTGTATCTGGAAGGCGAAGACGACATCACCTTGCTTGTGCCGTCGCCTCTCACCTTTGCCGTGCCGGTGGAAACAAGACTCGAGAGCACGGGAGCGGCAGTGTGCGAGGTGGTGAGTGTCCCGCCATTGTTGCAGCCTGGCGAGAACAAATTCGTCTACCGCGTGCGCCCGCTCCGCCGCGGCATCCTGGAGCTGTCTGCGGCCGTGTTACGCATCCAGGATTTTCTTGGCCTCTGGCGTCTTACCTATCGTTTTCCGCTCAACAAAAGTGCCAAGATGCTGCCCAACCTGCGCGGCGTCAGCAAGTACGCCATTCGTTTTTACAGCAACCCAGAGGCCAGAGTGGGGCTCAAGATCGAAAAGTACCGTGGCGAGGGCACCGAGTTCGATTCTATGCGCGAATACATGCCCGGCTGCGACATCCGGCGTATGGACTGGAAAGCTTCGGCACGCAGGGCTAAGCTGGTGTACCGCGAGGTGCGCGCCGAGCAGAACCACGACATTGTTCTCGCGCTCGATTCAGGGCATCTCATGGCCGCCGAGTTCAAGGGGCTTACCAAATTGGATTACGCGGTGAACGCCATTCTGCTTTTGTGCTACGTGGCGATCAAAACAAGCGACCGCGTCGGATTTTTGAGTTTTTCCGACAAAGTGCATACTTTTTTGAAGCCGGATGCCGGTGTGCATACGGTGGAGCGCATCGCCAACGAGTGCGCCAAACTGTCTTATCAGTTCCAGCCTACCAATTTCGTGGTGGCCATGGAATATCTCCTGGCACAACAGAAACGACGGGCGCTTACCATTATCCTCACCGATTTTGTAGATTCGATTTCGGCCGATCTGATGAAAGATTACCTGTGCGTGCTGTCGCGTCGTCATCTCGTGCTATTCGTCTCGGTGCGCAACCCGTTCCTCGATACCTATGTACACGAGCAACCGAACGGACTTCTCGATATGCACAAATATGTAGCGTGCTACGACATGCAGGACGAGCGTTCGCTTTTGTTCCGCGAACTCCAGCGCATGGGTATTCACTGGCTCGATCTTTTTCCCACCGATATCTCGGTGCCGATGCTCAACCGTTATCTCGATATCCGTCGTAAAGAATTGATCTAAGGCGATAGACGGGCGTATCCAATAATTAGGGGGCATAGTAACTTTTTTGAAATAAGTACAAGAGTACAAGCCTATTACCTCTCCCCTCTCCCCTAGCGGGAGAGGTCGCAAACAGCTTTAGCTGCTTGCGGCTGAGGGCGCTTTCTTACCTGCTTGCCAGCTATCTTCGATGGCCTCTAGTACAGCCTGCAAAT
>JAGVGO010000219.1 GCA_020057085.1 Planctomycetota bacterium
CGGGATTTCTACACACGCATCAACCAACTGTCAACCGTGAGCGAACAATAAAACTGCCACGAAACTTGTGGGTACAAAACAGCCCGCTAGGGGAGAGGTGATAGGCTTGTACGACTTGCCTGGTTTTCGTTTGCCGAGCTAGGAGTATTGAAACATGAGCAATTTCGGCCGTTATCAGATCATGCGTGAATTGGGGCGCGGTGGCATGGGCGTCGTTTACCAGTGTTACGATCCCCAGCTCAAACGCTACGTGGCGCTCAAAATCGTCAATGAGACCCTCGGCGATGAAGAACATCGGCGCTTCGAGCGGGAAGCGCACATGATGGCCAAATTGAACCATCCGCACATCATCAAGATTTTCGACATAGGTGAAGATCAGCGGCGGCACTTCATTACCATGGAACTCGTCGAGGGACAGAGCTTCGACAAGTTGTTCAATGAAAGCCTTCCTTTGCCCCACCTCATACAAATATTGATCAAGGTGGCGGGTGCGGTACACTATGCCCACCAGCAGGGCGTGATCCACCGCGACCTCAAGCCTTCCAATATCATGGTCCATCGTGATGGTGAGCCGAGAGTCATGGATTTTGGACTGGCCAAGGAAATCGGCGGTACCGCCGAGCAACTGGTTAAAAATCCGTTTAACGAGCCGTTGTCGAAAAATATCCAGGTGGTCGGCACGCCCGAATACATGGCTCCGGAACAGGCCAATGGCAAAACCAAAGAGATTGACGCCCGCAGTGACATCTATGCTCTTGGCATGGTCCTCTACCGCCTGCTGGCCGGGCGCTTGCCGTTTTCCACGCACGATACCATCAATGTAATCTACCAGATCATATTCCATGAGCCAAAGCCACCATCCCATTATGACCGCACCATCCCGCGCGATCTCGAGGCAATCTGCCTCAAGGCGATTGAAAAGGAAAAAACACGGCGCTATCAGAATGCCTTGGCTCTGGCAGAAGACCTGCAACGCTATCTGGATGGCAAGCCAGTGTTGGCACAGCCGGTGACCGCCTGGGTGCGCGGACTGAAGTGGGTGCGGCGCCATCGTGTGTTGTCTTTTCTTGGTGCCGCGGCTTCGCTCCTCTTATTGGTGCTTACCGCTGGGTTTGTCTACCAGAACCATCGGCAGGCGCACATCGAACATCGGTTGCGCCAGGTGGCCGAACAGGAGAAAAAAGAAGCCCTGGCACAAAGAAAAATTGCAGAAGAACAGAAAAAGACCGCCGTGGCAAAAGAAGAAGAGGCACGACACAGTGCGGTCGAGGCCAAGTTGAGCCAGGCTGAGGCAGAGTTGGTGCTGGCGCGCACGGCACTCGACAGCCAGAATTATTTTCAGGTACGCGAGGCACAGAAGAAGGCACAACAGTTGCTGCTCGAAGCTCAGGTGAGCCTGGCCGAGAGCATGGCGGCCGACCTCAATCCACAACTGCGGCCGTTGAGCGAAAAACTGGCGCAAAGGCAGCACATCCTGTTTATGGCAGCAACGCATCTCAAAGATTATTGTCTGGCCGGATTTCCTAAAGAACGCAAAGAAATGGCTTTTCAGGCGGCCGATACTAGCAAAACTTCCGCCCCGTACCTCGTCGTTCACTTCCCGTTGCCGTATCATCTCTACACGCCGGTGCAGCCATCGTGGAGATACCATCTGTTGAGCCGGAACGACAAAAAATTTATGGTGTTGTGGGATGCCAGGGAATGTCGCGAAATCGTATCGCTGCCACCTATCTCATTGCATTCTATACGTGTTGCCTCTTTCAGCCCTGATGACGCCTGGCTGGCAGTTGGCGATGCGAAGGGCAAGGTGACTCTCTATGAAATTGCCAGCGGCAAAACTTACGAACAGTATATCGCCAACGATGAACAAAAATACACGGACATCCGCACCTTGCGTTTTTCGGCCAATGCTTCTCTGGTGCTGGCCGCGACCAGTGATTGCACAGTGATATGGAAATTGCCGCAAGTGACGCAACTCTTGTGCTATCCGCTAGGTGGCAAAAAAATAATCGCCGCCTTCAGTCGCAATAGTAAATGGCTGGCACTGAGCGGCCTTGAGAACAAGCTGTCGATTTTTCTGCTCGATTTGGAAAACAGTGGGCAGAAACCCATCACTTTGCCTTATCCGACCAATTCTCTGTGTTTCGGTCCGGAAGATAAGTTCCTGCTGATCGGCGATGTCAATGACATCCGTATCTGGCCGTTCAACAATACGCTGGAAAAAGAGACTATTGCGCTCATAGGTGCCCACCGTGGGCGTATCCGTGAACTTGCTTTGAGCGAGGACGATAGCCTGTTTGCCTCGCTGGGACAGGATGGCCGCGTGGTGGTATGGAGTACCTACAATTACCGCAAAATATGGGAAGGGCCAGTTGAAGGTAGCCTGGCAGGCCGCCTTTCGCTCTCTTTTCACCAGAGTTTGCCGCGTATCGGCGTGTGGAATTCCCTCATCAACCTGTACGGTTGGGACCTCAACCTTAGCCACAGGCTCGATCTGCTCAACCACAAAGATGGCCTGGCACAAACTGGCAGAGGCAATCTGATGAAGATGATGCGCCGCAGCTCAATCATTCGTAACCAGGGGCATACCCAGGTGGCACTTTGCTTCAGTCCCGATACTTCATACCTTATCTGTTATGCGGCTCCTTCGCTATATCGGTGGGAGATGGCAAGCGGCGCACTACACCATTTACATACCCATTTCCCTGCCTATCAGTTTCAATACATGGGCTTCAGCAGTGACGGCTCTCTCCTGCTGTGGCGACGGCGTGAACAGACCATTGTCTGGCACATGCCAGAGCAGCGGCAACTACTCTGTCTTTCCGGTGACGACAGCCGTGGCTCTTTATGCCTGCAACCTTGGACCAATCTGCTGGTAGGGGATAGCGACAATCGTCTGTGTTTTTATTCAATTGCAGGAGAAAAGCTGCGCCTTGCCCATGAGATACGGATAGACGCGTTCAATCCCAGACGTGGTTTCGACGCAACGGGGACACACATGGCTTTATCTCTACACGACAAAATAATTCAGGTATGGGATATCACCAGCGAGAAGTTGCAACTGTTGTCCTCGCAAGAGCTTTCCACCCAAGGCGAGATTGAGCACAGCATCTGCTTCGCGTTGCCTGGCTTTCTTGCTTTTGGCACGCAAAACGGGGAGTTTTTTATCTATGATTGGCAAAAACAGAACATCCATCATAAAATGAATCTCTATGACCCCATCCGCTCTATCTGTTTTGACCCGCAACGGCGTCTTTACTGGATTCAGACGCAAAATGGCCTTATTCTCTATCCGCACCTGGATGATCCGTCCGCTATCGGTCGCCTGGATCGCATTTATCCCATGCCGGTTCTTGCCGGCTATCCGATAGTGGCACTCGGCATCTCTAGCGATTTTCGGCACTTGGCACTCGGCCTGCAATCTTGTGAGATAATAGTTCTGAGCTTCGGAGAGTAAGAAGAAACCAAACTTTTTACGAAAACCGGCGTCTAAATTGCAGAAGCCATATAGAGGCGACCAACCTGGTCGCCCTTATGAACTTATAACCTTTCCTTACAACAAGGAGCAGCATCTATGACCCGTAGACTTTATCTGTCAGCCATCGCCGTTGTCGGCATGGCTCTTGTTTTCAGTGCTTGCAGTTTCCTCTATCAGGCTCAGGTGAGCGCCCAGGACAGCGAAGTAAAAGCGCCGGTAATGGACCGCATGGAGATGTCCAAGGCATTCGTCATGGTCGCCA
This sequence comes from Planctomycetota bacterium, assembly GCA_020057085.1. Taxonomy (GTDB): domain Bacteria; phylum Planctomycetota; class Uabimicrobiia; order Uabimicrobiales; family JABWCH01; genus JAGVGO01. The sequence continues at coordinate 3,741 of JAGVGO010000219.1, forward strand.
AGAAGGTGAAGCCGGCCGTGGTGAACATCGCCACCAGTCGCAAGGCTACCATGGACACCGATCGTTTCCATGATTTCGGCGACGATTTTTTCCGCCGCTTTTTCCCTGAACAGCCATCGCCGCGCACGCCCAAAAAAGAATACCGGCAGCAAGGGCTCGGTTCAGGTGTCATCGTTGACGGCAAAGGATACATCCTCACCAACAACCACGTCGTGCGTGAAGCCGAAGAAATCATCGTTAAACTGAGTGACAAACGAGAATTTCCTGCTAAACTGGTAGGTGCCGACGAAAAGACGGACGTCGCTATTCTCAAGATCGAAGGCAGTAACCTGCCCGTGGCAGTACTCGGCGATTCGGACAACATGGCGGTTGGCGAGTGGGTCCTTGCCATCGGCAACCCGTTTGGTCTGTCGCAGACAGTGACGGCCGGCATCATCAGCGCCAAGGGGCGCGCCTACGTGGGAGTTGCCGATTACGAGGACTTCATTCAGACCGATGCTGCCATCAATCCGGGCAATTCGGGCGGCCCGCTGGTCAATCTGGCAGGTGAGGTGATCGGTATCAATACGGCGATCGCCAGCCGCAGCGGCGGCTATCAGGGCGTTGGTTTTGCCATCCCTGTCAACATGATCAAGGCGATCATGGCACAAATCATCAGCCAGGGCAAGGTAACGCGCGGCTGGCTTGGCGTCCAGATTCAGCCGGTGACACCGGAACTGGCCAAGTCGTTTGGTCTGGGCGATGTGCGTGGCGCACTCGTGGCGGACGTAGCGCCTAACAGCCCTGCCGACAAGGCCGGCCTCAAACAGGGCGATATCGTTCTGTTATATGAAGGCAAAGAGGTAGAGGACGGCAACCACCTGCGTAACATGGTAGCGGCCACCGAGATCGGTAAAAAAGCGATCATGCAGGTGTTCCGTGGCGGAAAGCATTTCGATGTCGAAGTAGTGATCGGCGATCTGGGCAAAGCGGATTGGGGTAAGTTGGTGCCGGCTACCGAGGTACTTGAAGAGTACGGCCTGGAACTGCAGGAACTCACGCCGGACCTCGCCAAGCAGTTCGGCTACGAAGAAGAACGGGGCGTCCTGATCTCCGGCGTCAAACCGGACAGCCCAGCGGAACGGGCAGGACTGAGTGCGGGCGATTTGCTGGTACGTGTCAATCAGCAAAAAGTAGTTTCCATAGCCGATGTCAGGAAAGCGGTAAGCGGCGGTGGTGACCGCCTTCTGCTGCTCCTACGTCATGGCAATTCTTCACGCTTTGTGGTCATCCCGCGTAAAAAGTAATTTTTGACAGATCCCTTTTACATTACAACCCAGGGCGGTAGGCCGCCTATCGCTCTGGAAAACTGGAGAACTTAATGGATAATTGTATTTTCTGCAAAATAGTGCAAAAACAAATCCCTGCCCATGTGGTCTACGAAGACCAAGAGGTCTTAGCTTTCCTCGATATTAAGCCGATCAACCCCGGGCACACCCTGGTAATTCCCAAAAAACATTTCGTGAACCTGTTCGACATTGATGAAGCGACATGGGCGAAAGTGGCCGCCGTGACCAAAAAGGTGGCGGCTGCCACGAAAAAAGCGACCAATGCCGCCGGTATCAACCTGGGGATGAACAATGATTCAGGTGCCGGGCAATTGGTGATGCATGCTCATGTGCATGTCATGCCTCGGCGTGCCGATGACAAACTCCGCTTATGGCCCGGCAAAGATATGCCACAGGAAGAACTGAAGAAACTGAGCGAGCAGATTCGTCAGGCTATGCCCACGTAAACCGCAGCGATTGCAGACGTACACTACAATCTGAAGAAATTTTAGTGTGTCTGTGCATATCGTTCAACATATCTATCCTGCCTTTTTTTCGGCGCGCTGGTTCAGCGGGACAGCCTCTGTGGACTGCACTTCCTTGCCACAGTGAATGCAGCGCGTTTCCCCTCGCAACAGTTGGGTGCCACATATTGCACATTTCTTTTCTTCGGCCATAATCTCTCCCAACCCGAATAAATCGAAAAAGTAACAGAAAAGTTGGTATAATGAGTATCACTTGAACATTATGATGCTTATACGTGGATGTGGCTATTCTTTCCTAGACGCGCACTGGATTCCACTCTACCGCGATGTCCTCAAATGGGTAAAATCAGCGCAAAACTGAAACGGTTGGAAAATGCTGTGGCAGGGCTTGCCTCGAAGCGATGAGAGGTAAGGGCAGTTTTATGGCGTAGGGCGTTGTCCTTACGCCTGCTGTTTTGTTACCAAACCACCTCAACGAGACCGCAGGCTTTAATCACTTCGTCTTTCGTAATGACCGGCGTACCTAATTCCTGAGCTAAAATTACTATGAGATTTGGGCAAACCGAGTTCTATGCGCTTGCTTTTGGTAAGGTAGCCATAAGTAGCAAAGATAGTGTTTCCAGCCTTCTTGAGTGTATCGAGCAAGCGCCATCTCACTATCGTCATAAAAGTTTCGGCTTTCAGTCCCTTGGCTGGCTTTACTTGCAACATTGATGCCTGTGTAAAAACTCAAATTTTGCTTGCCGCGAATGCGGCAAAGTAATAAAGCCTGGTCACTTTAGTGCCAGGAAAGGGATGCACTCCCAA
>JAGVGO010000038.1 GCA_020057085.1 Planctomycetota bacterium
CCCCCTAAATAAAACATCTATTCCCTTGGAAACACTCCCGCCTCGCATTTGATCTTTTTGAGGGCGATATAGTCGCGCGTCTGTCTGTTGCCGGTCAACACCAAGACGCCACTGCCAAGCGTTTCCTGAGTTCCCGTGATATCTACCGGCTCATTGTTTTTCTGGGCAGCATCTATGATATGTTCCGGCCAGCCATCGGGAACTGTCACGGCGTATTCTCCCGCGCGTTCTGTAGCGACAAACACGAAATACTGGATGGCATTTTCGTAGCGATAAACCCGAACGATTCTGCCTTGCATGGAAACTACCGCCGGTTTGACTGGCTGGCTCTGATTTTGGCCTGATTGCTGAGGTTTCCCTTCATGATTAACCGTGTCCGAAGGCACAGTTGGCGGAGCAGGTATCGTCTCCGGTTGGGGCGTGTTGCCGGTAGGGCTGGGCGCTGTCTTGGCCTTACCCCAGGGCGCGAAAAAAAACACACCCAGCAGGCAGAAAATGCCCAATAATGCGAGCTGGCGCCAGTGAGTCTTGGTAGCCTCCGCTTGTCTGGCCGCGCTTTTGAGAGGATGGGAAGCGAGCTTTTGGGTTTTAGGTTTGCTTTTTCCTTCCGCATTTTTTTTTGCATCTTGCACCTCCAGTGCTTTTTGCGCGAGAGACTCCATAGTCTCTCGCGTGGCAGGAGCGACATTAGGCTCTGGCACAGCCTGCTCGCTAAAACCCTTGGTTATGCGCTGGCTTCGTCCTGATTTGGGGGACGGAGAAGCGGCAGGGCTGGCGGGGGTTTCACTTTTTATGATATCTGCCCGTGACATCATTGGGTACATTTTGGTGATACGCAGCTCGCTGAGTTTAAAGTTTTCTGTAAGCTCTTGTTGCTGATCTTGCAGCCGCCTGCCCAGATCGGTAGGCACATCCTCTTCCAAATGGATGTCTATCTTGTCTATCTGCTGCAAAAGATTATTGAAAGTGCTGGATTCATCGGGGCACTCTTTGTCCGCAGAGGGTACGATCATGGGAGAGGGTCTTGCTTCTTTTACCCTGTCTAGATTGTCCAAGAGATCGCCAGCAAGCTCGTCCGTAGCAAGGGCGGCTGGCTGGGGGGCGGGCTTGACCGGCTGAACCTTTGGGGCCGGGGTAAACCACTTCAGTAACGTATCGGGGTCGGGACGTTTCTTTTTGTCTCGCGCCAGCATTGCTGCGATCTGCTCGCAAATTTTCGCGGCTAAAAAGGGTGCTGCCTTCTGAATTTCTGAGGACGCAAGCTGGCTGCTGGGATTCATCAGCATGGCGACATATTCAATCTGCTTGGTGGCGCCAAATGGCGGTTCGCCTATCACCATAGCATGGAAGATAGCACCAAGCGAGAAAATATCTGTAAACACATCCGTCGTGGCTGGATCCTCTATTTGTTCCGGCGATGTGTAATTGACCACCACCATTTGTGCCCCGGCAGCCGTTACGTTCACCTCGGTCTTGAGAAGAAAAAATCCTGTGGTGCGGATCTCACCGTTCTTCCCGACCAAGATATTGTCAGGGCTCAGATTGCGATAGGCATAACCTAAACTCTGAAATATTTTAAGCTTCTCTGCCACGCCTCTCACGATGTTCTGGGCTTCTGTCAATGGGATGATTCCTTTTTTCGCCAGGTAAGTTTCTAAAGACTCGCTGGGAAAGTAATCCATAAGGACATAACAGACCAGAGGCGTATGCCGGTAGACAATCTCTTGCAGGGAAAAAAACGGCGGAGACGGCAGCGTCTGAAATTTGCGGGCAGCATTGATATAGCGCGCCACCACTCCTTTGCTGGACATAAAACGAGGCGACAAAACCTTGAGTACCTTGTCATCTTTGGTACGGAAAATGAGCGAAGACTGACCCTCATCTATTTTTTGTATAGGGCCGTGCCTCTTTTCAAGATAGCTTATAACATCAGGCGGTAAAAACTGCCTCTCCTCCCAAACTCTGCCCGTAACGACGGTACGGTTAGGAAAGGTAATTTTCCAGGGCGGGGCAGCAGGGCCTTTTGCTAACACCGGAATACTGTACTTTTGGCCAGGTGCCACGGTATGCTGGGTACCATCTGCGCTTGTGAGCTGAACCTTGTCGCTCACTTTTTCGATTGCCAGAGTATTGTCGAGCAGAGAACAGCTCAGATGTTGCGGTGCAAGGCCTTTGATCTGGATGGTAGTGACATCACTACCTAGCGTAAAAGAAAACGCCTCTTTTTTGGGAACAAACCAGTGCGCCTCACTGGTAAACTGATTTTTATTTAGCCCGTAACCTACCCCGTTCCGGGTAATTTGCAATGAACAATGCACAAAAGACGCTTCTACCATATAAATCCCTCTTTATCACAAAAACGATTGGCCGACTAACTGTTGAATACGCCCGTTGCCTGTGAAACTACAACGCACTTCACTTCACGAACTGCGCCACTTTGCCAAAATGGATGTGGCACTTGGTGAATAACTTGGCCGCTGGTTCAGCGAATTCACCATTCATCGTCAGGAACATGCCGATCACGGGCAGTTTCTCCACCTTCTGCACAGCCTTGATTGC
>JAGVGO010000182.1 GCA_020057085.1 Planctomycetota bacterium
CAACAATCCCTCTTTTTTCGAGGTAGTGGGCACGACTTCGTAACCAAAGCAACAATAGTAATTGCCACGAGCATCTCGCTTGACAGCGACTTCATGAAAGTTGTTGGGTGGAGGTTCTGTCAGCATAGCTTCGACATTGGGCAACTCTTTATTTCCTCCTTTGCCGCCAGTTGGCAGAATGATTTTCTTGCCCACAACCTTGATGTACATGGCGGGATAAATCAAGGTAAAAAATTCATGGCGAGGTTTGAAGCGAGGAATGCCTTTCTTGCCTGCTTTCACACGCGCAAAGAAACCTTTCATGGCTTTGTCTATGCGAAAATAGACTTCCGCTAACAGTTTTCCATAGATCTGGTTTAGCTCAGGGTCATAATCTTTGCTCTCTTGCAAACTCCGCTTCGCCTCAAACTTTTGCCATTTTTCACCGTTTTTGAGCTTGCCTATCCACCAATTGTACAGACCTCGGCATTTGCTCTGCATGAATTCTAGTGAGGCTTGGCCTTGCTTTGAGATTTCGATTTTGACCTTTTTCGTGCGTAACATTCTCTATCTCTTATATACCCAAAATGTACACTTATCAATGATATTTGTCAATAAATCTATATACTTAACGCTGCTCCTTGCGAAGTCTGACGCATATAGAAATCTTCCAGGCTTTCACGCTGTGGTATGAACGATTTAAGCGTGCCGCCGCTTTTTTCCAATAGTTGCTTCACCTGCAATGCCTCAGTTTCGGTCTTGACCAGCACGGCACTCTTTTTGTCTTCGTTGACGATGCGCACACAGAAAGACTTTATTTGCGTCAGTGCCTCAGGTGTAAATCCTTCACCTACCACTTCAACGGAGACGATCTTCGGATCGAGCAACATACCGAGCTTACCAATGGCGATGAGCTTACCTTGCGACAACAAGGCTACCCTGTCACACAATAATTCTACATCAGAGAGGATATGGCTACTGAAAAAGATGGTCTTGCCTTGTTCTTTGAGGCTGCATATTTTTTCCCGAATTTCGCGTCGTCCGATTGGGTCAAGTCCGGTGAACGGTTCATCGAGGATGAAGATTTGCGGATCGTGAACCATAGCCTGGGCCAAACCGAGCCGCTGCCGCATACCTTTTGAATACTCTCGCACACGGCGGTGCATGGCATCCTTAAGCCCGACCTCTTCCAGCAACGCCGGTACACGTTTTTTGCTATCCTGCGGCGAAAGTCCGTGCAGATCGGCATAAAACCGGATGGTTTCAAGCCCTGTCAGATATTCATGGAAAGAAATATTTTCCGGCAGAAACCCCACCTTCTGACGCGCCTGCCCTTGTGCAATAGAAATGCCGCAAATGCGGGCATTGCCTTCGCTGGCACGGCATAGCCCAATTAAAATTTTGATGGTGGTGGTTTTACCGGCACCGTTGTGGCCGAGGAAGCCGAATATCTCGTTTTCTGCCACCTGCAAACTCAAATGGTCGAGAGCTCGTTTCTTGCTTCCCCAGTTTGTCGTGAACAACATGCCCAAGTTTTCAGTTTCAATTGCCCATGACATAAGTTACTCTTCTTGCTAAGTCGCTGTAAAAAAATAACTATAAAAAAATGAAAAGAATATCGTTTGTAGTTACTCTACCACAAACAGTCTGTTGAGGCAAGATTTTTGTTTGCTATTTGACTACTTGCCGACGATCAAAGCGGCATTCTGGATCAAGTTCCACAAAAATTCGGGAATCCACAGACCCAGCAGCAGAAGTAGCCCTAGCGGAAACAGGACCAGGACATAGTCTATAATGTTCGCTTTATCGTAACTCTTGTCTGCGGCAGTATCACCCCAGGTCATTGACATGGCATGACGCAGAGCACCGACAAAGATGGCGCTCGAACCGAAAAGGAAAAATACGAGCGCCCACATCGCTCGATTATCCAGGGCGGCTTTGACGAGCTGGAACTCGCTCATGAAAATGGCGAAAGGTGCCACTCCGATGAGCGCCAGAATACTGGCAAACAACCCGATGCCCCACACCGGTGCGACGCGCGCAACACCACTCAACTGTTCCATGTCGTGTGTGCCATAAAGCTGGCCTAGCCGCCCGGCACAGAAAAAGGACAAGGTCTTACACACCGAGTGATTTAAGGTGTGAAACAGCCCGGCCAAGACACCCAGTCCACCGATCCCCAGTCCCATGGTGATGATCCCCATGTGTTCTACACTGTGGTAGGCGAGCAAACGCTTGACATCATGCTGCACCAGGATAAACGCCGCCGAGATCATAATGGAGATAATACCAAAAGCCACCATGATTCTGAGACTCCAACGGGCATGGTTGGTCGCTACTTCCACGAGTGGAATATAGCGCATGATGCAATAGAGCGACAGATTGAGCAGAAATCCCGAAAAAATCGCCGAGACCGGCGCCGGTGCCTGGCTATGGGCATCGGGCAACCAACTGTGCATCGGGGCGAGGCCAACTTTAGTTCCATAACCAGTGAGCAAAAAAATAAAGGCGATCTTGAGCGCCTCGGGGTTGAGTGTTTTCGCACATGCCATGAGCTGGGTCCACATGAGACACCCCGATGTTTCCACAGGCAAACGATAGGTAGAAATGCCAACCGTCAAAGTGCCGATAAAGGCAAAGGTACCGCCGACCACACCCAACAGGATATATTTCCAGCTCGCCTCCAACGCGAGAGGCTGGCCGTGCAGAGAGATGAGGAGTGACGCCACCAGCGTCGTCGCCTCGATGCCTACCCACATGACTCCCAAATTGTTGGACAGTAGCACCGTCATGATGGATGCCACGATGCCGAACCACAGCGAACTGAACTGGCGCGCCAGGCTAGTAGGAAAATGGTTGACACGCAGTTCATCGCCGAAATACCTTACCGCAAAAAGAGTGGTCAGGGCAAAAGTCAGGATCATGACAAGCAGATGATAAGCCGACAGCGCGTCGAGCAGCAGCCAATCATTGGCAGCCAAGATGGGCGTACCGCGGATGATGACGATGGCGATGGCGATAGCCGCCACCGCACCGATGGCGAATATGCCACCGCAAGTGGTCAGCAAAATTTTACGTGGCGATTTGAGTACCAGGCAAACAGCGACACCGACCAGAGGGAGAAACAGTAACAACCAGAGAAGTACACCACCGTCTCTCATGTCTCATCCTTTCAAGTTAGACAATTCATCCACATTTACGTGACCGAGTCTCAGGTAGACGCGATAGCACACGGTGGCCATGACCATGACCGTCATAAAGATGCCGAGGATCACCCCAAGCTCTACCAGGAGCGGCATTTTGTCGAGCAAGGTAAGCCCCCAGATGTAGATGCCGTTTTCCATCACCAGATAACCCAGCACTTGGGTCACGGCTTTACGCCGGGTAGCTAAGATGATGAAACCGCTCATTGCGGTGGTTATGGCGGCCGGCATCAACATCCTGGGAAAATGTTGTGGTAACTGCAATATTTTTTGGGAATAGGGCGCAATCCAAAAAGAGATAAAGGCTATCGCCATGCCGATCATCAGCGACGGCGTAAATTCCAGAAATGGTTCCACTTCGCGTCGAATTTCGACCTTTCTGATGAGCAAGATAGCGAGATAAGGCATGAGAAACACGTTGCTCAGAAGCACACTGATGCTCAAAATCCAGTGATGAATCGTTTCCTGGCTATGCACGGTGAGCGGTAAAATACCTAGCAACATCCCTTGCACAATAGTTGCCTGGATGACGGCTATCAAACGGCTCGTCCCCAAGATATACAGGTCGAGTACCAAAATTGCGACCAAACAAGTATCCATCCATTCGTACATGATGTCACCTCGCAATAGTAAATCCCAATAATGCCAGCATGCTGGCGCCGACTAATAGCTTTGGCACGTATATCAGCCTTAACCTGGCAATGGTTGACTCGATCACGCCCACCAGCATAGCCAGCAAAACCATAGTGGTGAAAGCCAACAGTGGCCGCAGCAAGGCCCCATGCTCAGGAAACGGTGCGACCAGGAGTTGAGCCAAGATATTGCTGGTGATCCATAGTTTTAGAGAAGCTGTGTAAGTGATAAAAGCCAGATCGGGACCGCTGTTGTCCAGCACCATCACCTCATGGATCATGGTCAGTTCCAGGTGGGTGGTAGGATCGTCTACCGGCACGCGGCAGTTTTCCGCCAGCAGCACTATCAACAGCACAAAGGCTATGAGTATCATGGTGGTTCCGGTCAATGGGGCTGCGCTCAGAAATACTTCGGACAGCGACATCGTCCCGTTGTGTTTGAGCAGGGTAGCCAGCGACAGGAACAGTGCCGGTTCCGTCAGCGTGGCAAAAATAGCCTCGCGACTGGCGCCCATGCCTTCAAAGCTGGAGCCTGTATCCATGGCGGTGAGGATGGCAAAAAAACGCGCCATGGCAAAGAGATAAACAAAGAGTAGAAAATCTCCGCTGAACTGGAGTGTGGCGGGAAATTCCAGCATAGGTAATAGCAGTAAACTGGCAGCAATGGTAGAGAGTGACAGCAAAGGGCCTAAGCGAAAGACCCAGGTGGTGGTGGTGCTGTATACTGCGCCTTTACCTAGCAGCTTGGCTAAATCATAGTACACCTGAAAGAGCGGCTGACCCTGCCGACCGGCAAACCATGCCTTCACGCGAGGAATGATGCCGAGTAATAAGGGCGAGAGTAGCAGTGCCGCCAAGACTACACTTAGAGAACTCCAATGCCATGTCATCATTTTATTCCTAAATAGAAAACGAAAAGAGACAACAGCGTTATTACCAGATACAGCATATAGATGTGCAGATAGCCATGCTGCAGCCACATGAGTTTGTTGAAAAGCCGAGCGATCACCTCAAACATGGGGCGGTAAAGTTTCTGCATAGCCGTATCGAGAGTGTGCGACAAGAAACGCGCTGTCTGTGGGAAATACCCATCCGGTTTTTGCACATCTTTACGCGTGCGCAAGATGTAGCAATTCAAATCTACCAGAGGTTGGGCATACGAGGAAGAGGTATATTGCATCCTTGCATTGGGGGCGAGGTAACCACAATCCCAGGTAACGGCTTTGCCGACCTGCCGCTTGTTGAGCAGATATTTTCGCCACAGCATGAGGAACGTTGTGCTAAGGAGGACAACGCTGCTTATCAGGAAGAGCCCTTTGAGCGGCGGCACGATAGCCGCCAGTTGGTACTCGATTTGCTGGAGTTCGAGCTTGCTGACAATATGAATCGTTTGACCTAGCAAAGGCAGGCCACAGTACAGCACCAGGATACTTACGAGAAAACACATAGCAGCCAGAAAAACCATCGCTATCGTCATGGCGACTCCAGGATCATGGATATGTTGGTGTTCTTGGTTGCGTGGTTCCCCCAGGAAAACAATCGAAAAGGCTTTGCTAAAACAGGCGACTGCCAGCCCGCCGATCAAAGCAAGGGCGACGATGATTGCCAGGGCAAAAATGATTCTGGAATCGGCAAATTGCATGGTGCCCAGGAAAGAAGCCCAATAAATGAAAAACTCACTGATAAAGCCATTGAGCGGCGGCAGACCGCAGATGGCCACGGCGCCTATCAGGAATACCACGCTTGTCAGTGGCATTTTTTTGCCGACCCCGCCCAGATGGTCCATCTCACGGGTGTGGGTCGCCTGCAATACAGCGCCGGCGCCAAGGAAGAGTAGTCCTTTGAAAATGGCATGGTTCATGACATGAAGGAGGCCGCCGGCCAATCCCAGCACGGCAATGGTGGGCAGATGGTAGCTGATTCCCAGGAGACCAATCCCCAGGCCCATAGCGATAATGCCGATGTTCTCGACGCTATGATAGGCGAGCAGACGTTTCAAATCGTGTTGGGCCAGGGCAAACCATACTCCCAAGACACCGGAAACTACGCCTACGTTCACGAGAAGACCGCCCCACCATGGTGGCGGAGGTCCGAGAAAGGTCAGGATACGCAAAATACCATAGATGCCGGTTTTGATCATCACTCCCGACATGATGGCGGACACATGGCTGGGTGCCGCCGGATGGGCGTCCGGCAGCCACACATGAAACGGCATAAAACCGGCCTTGGTGCCAAAGCCGATTATGCTGAAAAAGAAAATAATGCCGGCAGTTTTGGATTGAAGATCATGGATTTGCAAAAAATAGGCAAAATCCATGGAACCGCTGGCGTGCTCAGACAGCAACAAAAATACCAGGATGAGAAATGCCACGCCGATATGAGCTGCAATCAAGTAAGTCAGACCTGCGGAACGGACTTCCGCTTGCTCGTGTTCAAAAATAACCAGCAAAAACGAGGAGAGCGTCATCACCTCCCAGGCTAACAGAAAGAGGAGTCCATTGTCGGCGGCAACGGTGAGTGCCATACCGATAATGAGAAAGTTGAACGACAGCCAGGGCGTTCCCAGTTTACGCTGCCTGGCGTAACCGTATAAGTATTCACCACCATAGAGCGCGCCCAGCAAAGAGAGGCCAAGAATCACGATGAGGAAAAAGCCGGCCAGGGCATCAATTTTCAAGGAAAAAGAGCAGTAGGGCAGTGGCCATGCGCTATGCCATGTGAGTGGCTCCGTGGTAAGCGATCGTACGGCCGGGATCAAGCCCAGAGTGCAACCGATTACGGCACTACCGGCTCCCATCCAGGAGGCCAGCCTGGCGTTGAAACTACACGCTAACGCGGTGGCACCACCTACGGCCAAAACGAACAATGCAATCAAGAAAATTTCCATAGTTCATTTCCTCTTATTTTTTCCCCACAGCCAGGATCAGTTTTTCGATAGCATAGACCACCATGAGTTCTGTCTCGGCGTACGGTTTCTTGGCCCTGGCGAGCAGCGCACGTTGAACCTCGTGCCAGCCGTCTTCCGGTTTATGGCCGCTGCGTAGAGCGCGCAAAGCATCTAAGCCTGCTTCGGCCAGCGTAGACAAATCTTGCGATAGAGATGCAATCTCGGTAAGCACCGGGGAATTGCGAATGACCGGCAATAGCTTCCTGTGGTTGTCGCGCCACAGCACAAGCCACGCTTCGATCTCGCCGTGTGGCCCATGTAGCCTGTCGTGCAAGAACGCAGCCACCAGTTTCTCCAAATGGCGGGCGACTTCACAGTCCGGTTTCGCTACATCGGCAACGCGCGTGAGCGGCGAGTGGGTGGTGTAGTGAGTGCCCTGGAAATGTCTCTGGTACATCTTGAGAGGCTCAAGACAATCGCTGAGAGTCTTGAGCTGTGCAATATCGCCCGAACGGCACAGACGACGCAGCATCATCTCGTAATTTTTGAGGTGGCAGAGGCCGAGTTCTTCCAGTTGCAGGCTGATGATGCTAAGGCGGCGGTACATGTCGTCCACGTCGCGCACGTGCGCCGGCGACCACAGTCGTTCGGCGATAGCCGCAGTGCGCGGCCAGATACGCGAATCCACATTTTCCGGCGTCACCAGCTCGGCCCACATCGTCGCCTCGCCGCCGAGAATTTTTTGCCGCTCTTCTGCCGAGAGAGGAGAACTGCGTGGCAGCGGGTCGTTCAGGTAATGGAACGAGGTAGCCTGGATGAGATCAATGTAGTAGCCGTTCGACAAAATACCTGTGTAGCCTTGCTGTGCCGACTGGACAAGCGACTCTGTGCCACGCCACGATTGGATGACGATGTCGCGTGGCATGTCGGCGTGCAGAATCTCGTCCCAGCCGACCAGTTTCTTGCCGTGTTTAGTCAGAATTTGCAGCACACGCTGGTTGAACATTGCCTGGAGTGCGTGGTTGTCGGGGATGTTGTGTATTTTCTTGAATTCCTGGATGGCAACATTGGCATTCCACAGCTTGCCGTTGTTCTCGTCACCGCCGATGTGCAGGTATTCATCGGGGAACAGAGCGGCCATCTCGCCGAGGAAAGTATCCAGAAATTGATAGACCTCCTCGCGTGTGGGATCCATGGTTGCGTTCTTGACGCCGAACGTGCGCTCGACCGTATATGGGCCAGGGGCGCTGGCCAGTTCCGGATGGCCGACAAACCAACTGCTGGCGTGTCCGGGCATGTCGAACTCAGGCATGACGCGGATACCTCGCTCACCGGCATAAGCGATGACTTCGCGGATCTGTTCCTGAGTGTAGTAGAAACCGTCCGCTCCCATCTCGTGCAAACGTGGAAATTTTTTACTTTCGACGCGAAAACCCTGGTCTTCGGTGAGATGCCAGTGGAGTACGTTCATCTTGACCGCAGACATGGCATCGAGGTTGCGTAAGATCACGTCAGGCGGCATAAAATGGCGGCAAGAGTCAATGAGTAGCCCACGCCATGGGAAGCGTGGCCGGTCAGAGATGTACACTGCCGGGAAAAAGTAGCCGTCTCCGTCGCTCGACAAGAGTTGCAGCAAAGTTTCCAGTCCACGCAAGACACCGATGTCGCTATCGGCGCAGAGGCGTATCAAGGCAGGTGCGACATCGAGGGTGTACGCTTCGCTGTCGCCCACGACCAGCTTGCCCGCCCGTACACAGGAAAGCAAGAGCGAGGGTTCTTTAACCGTCTGTTCGGGTGTCACGAAATCTTGCGCCAAGAAAAGGCCGGTGCGGCCGGACAGCCGGCGTAACATGCGGGTGGCCGCACGACAGAGGCGCATCTCGGCCTGCCCTTTGATCGCTACATTGAACGATTCGTGTACGCGGAAACAGCCGTCTTGCCAAATCACCTCAGAGGGTAGCGGCAACAGCTTCATGCGTCTGCCTGCCTCTTCTGCCGCACCACACTGGATTCCCAACCACAGCACGGCCAAGAATAAAAGAGTACTGCATTTGCCCATATCTTTCCTCTCGTTTGCATGAAATAGCCTTGCACAGCACAATTTTCCTTGCATTATAGCACGCTCTCATGTAAAATCAACGGCAAATAGTGCTTTACTCTGAAATTCCAACATAAGAATTGATGCCTGTGTAAAAACTCAAATTTTGCTTGCCGCGAATGCGGCAAAGTAATAAAGCCTGGTCACTTTAGTGCCAGGAAAGGGATGCTCCCAACCCCCATGCTC
>JAGVGO010000099.1 GCA_020057085.1 Planctomycetota bacterium
AAATTTTGACTTATCTCACGCACGGTTTCGCACCTAGAGGTCGCACGGTCTTCGATCTCTTCTCTCTAGTATACCATAATGATACCAGAGGTCGCCAGCGCCGAGAGGCGCTGGCGGGTGAGGGGTCATTTATTCGTCGGAGCTGCTCGCCAAAAAAACTCTTGCCTAATCTGCATAGCTGTGATAAGCTGAAAAATTGTTTATGCGAAGTCTGTAGCCGCGGGTCTGCATCGGCTGTAGCCGCAAAGCCCGCGTTTTCATCGGCGCAGGTGTTTGGCGCTAAAGCACCTGCAACCTGCGGCTACGGATTCAACTTCGTTCATATTTCCGACAAGAAAGCAAAATCTATATGGCGCAAATGGCTATATCACTGATTGTCAACGGACAACAACACTGGCTGGCAATTCCCGATCATGAAGTACTGCTCGCTACGCTACGCGAGCGGCTGGGGCTTACGGGCACCAAATGTGGATGTGCCATGGGCACTTGCGGAGCCTGCACCGTCTTGGTCGAGGGCGAGCCTACGTTATCTTGCTTGTTGCTCACCAAAGAATGCGAGGGAAAAAAGATACTGACTATCGAAGGTCTCAAACAGGGGAGTTCTTTGCACCCTATTCAACAAGCATTCATCAAGGCGGGCGCTGTCCAGTGCGGTTTTTGTAGTCCGGGCTTTATCCTGACGGCGAAAGCCTTGCTCGACCGACAACCCGACCCGCCAGAAGACGAAATAAAAGAAGCCATCAGCGGCAACTATTGTCGCTGTACCGGCTATGTGAAAATTGTCAAGGCCATTCAGTCCGCGGCAAGAGGGGCGTAAAAACATGAGTAACCACGAGCAGCCCACTAGCAAGAGTTTCAACATTATCGGCACACCGGTTCCTTTGCTTGACAGCGGTCCGAAAGTTACCGGCGAGGCTAAATTTACCGACGATTTTCAGTTTACCAACACCCTCGTAGGCAAAATCCTGCGTAGCCCTCTCCCCCATGCCCGCATCAAGAGCATATCCGTGGCCAAAGCACTGGCATTGCCCGGCGTCTTCGCCATAGTTACCGGCAAAGACGCCCCAGTCCGTTTCGGCGTCCTCCCCATCAGCGAAGATGAAAATGCCATGGCCGTAGACAAAGTGAGATATGTAGGAGACCCTGTAGCCGGTGTGGCGGCAGTTGACGAGGCAACTGCGTTGCGCGCACTCCAGTTGATTGATGTGGAATATGAGAATTTGCCTGTCTATCTCGATCCTGCTGCGTCTCTGACGCCCGCCCAAGAAAAAATCCACGAGAAAAGCGTGAGAGACACCAACATCCACAAGGAAGTGAGCCAACATTTCGGCAACATCGAAAAAGCCAGAGAGACGGCTGTGGCAAGCGTGTCGGCTTCGTTCCATTTTCCGGGCGTGACCCACGCTTTTACCGAACCGCATGCGGTCGTGGCGCTTTTTAGCGACGACGGCCATCTCACGGTCTACTCTGCCACGCAGGTGACGCACTATGTACATCGCGCTCTGGCCAAAGTACTCGATATGGACATGCACCGGATCCGCGTCATCAAGCCTTATCTGGGCGGTGGGTTCGGCGGCAAAGGCGATCCGTTTGCCCATGAAATCATCGCGTCTTTACTCGCTCGCCGGACCGGTCGCCCGGTAAAAATCACCTTCGATCGGGAAGAGGTCTTTCTTACCCATCACGGACGGCATCCTACCACAATCTCACTTACGGCTTATGCAGACCAAGACCACCATCTCACCGGTTTAGATCTGCAAACGCTGATAGACGGCGGTGCTTACGCCGGCTTCGGCGTAGTGACGACGTATTACAATGGCGTTCTCACCCAGGGGCCTTACCGCGTGCCCAATTTCCGTTATCAAGGGACACGGGTTTACACCAACAAAATGCCGTGTGGGCCTATGCGCGGACACGGTGCCGTAAACTCACGCTATGCCTTCGAGGTAGCCATAGATATGCTGGCCGAGCGATTGCAAGTTGATCCTTGCGTGTTTCGGCGCGACAATTTTCTGCCACCCTCTACGGAAACGGCCAATCAGTTTCGCATCACTTCGAACGGCATTGCCACCTGTCTGCAGGAAGTGATGACAAGGTCTCACTGGCAGGAGTGCTACGGCAAGCTGCTATGCGGCGAAGGCATAGGCGTCGGCTGCGGCTTTTACATCAGCGGCAGCGCCTTGCCGATTCATCGCAGCGATATTCCTCAGTCTACCGTAGTGGTAAAAGTTGACGCCGACGGCAAAGTCGTCTGTTTTTCCGGCGTTACCGACATTGGGCAAGGCGCCAACACCATGATCGCGCAATGTGTGGCAGAAATCCTGGGCTTGCCGCTCCACTGGCTCAGAGTCCACGCCGGGGACACCGAGCTTGCGCCGATAGATTTCGGCAGCTATTCGAGCCGTGAGACCTTCATGGGCGGCAATGCTGCCTGCCAGGCAGCGTTACAGATACGTGAGGAGCTGACCAAAGCGGCACGGGAACTGGCCGGGCATCCTGCCGGCTCTTTTGTTTTTCATGATGCGAAAGTGACCTTGCAAGGCCTGCCGGCGCGTGAGTTCAGCTTCATGGATGTTGTGCAAAGAGCTATTGCACACAAAGGGGCACTGGTCGCTAAAGGCAGTTATGAGTCGCCGCAACTGGGCGGTTCTTTCAAAGGAGCGGGTGCCGGTCTCAGTCCGGCCTACAGTTTTGGGGCTTGCATTGCCCGCGTGAGCGTAGATCGCGAAACAGGCTTTATCCGTGTGCGCAAAGTGTGGCTGGCACATGACTGCGGCAAGGCGTTGAACCCGCTCGCCGTGGAAGGGCAGATCGAAGGTTCTGTCCACATGGGGCTTGGGCAGCTCTTGTGCGAGAATTTCCACTATCAGGGTGCGACGCTGACCAATGCCAATCTTCTTGAATACAAGACGATATTGCCTGTTGACATGCCTGAGGTAGAAGCCATTATCGTGGAATCCGGTGATCCGGAAGGGCCTTTCGGCGCCAAGGAATGCGGCGAAGGAGCACTCCACCCGGTGCTGCCGGCAGTAGGAAATGCCATTTATAATGCCATCGGTGTCCGTTTTTTCGCCTTGCCTATCACCCCGGACCAAGTACTTTCCGCTATGGCGAAAGACAAGCGAGGTTAAGCTATGATCCTGCCCGAATTTACATTGCATCAACCGAAGTCTCTGGCAGAGACACTACAGATAGCGCAAGAGTTTGGCGGCGACAGCGATTTTCTGGCGGGAGGTAGCGATTTGTTGCCGAATTACAAAAACCGCTTAAATCCCAAGCCCCATCTGATCAGCCTGCAACATGTTGCGGAACTGAGGGCGCGCGACGTTTTTACTATCGGTGCTATGGTTACTTTGCAAGAACTGATCCAGCGCCCATTGCCCGATGCCGCCTTCCCTATTCTACCTAAAGTTTCTAAGATGATCGCCTCCCCGCTCATCCGCACGCGCGCCACCGTCGGTGGCAATCTGCTCGCCAACAACCGATGCGTCTATTTCAATCAGTCGCCTTTCTGGCATCAAGCTGTCGGGCTTTGTACCAAGGTAGGCGGCGAGGCGTGCAAGGTAGTGACAGGTCAGAAACAGTGCTATGCCACTTATTGTGGCGACCTGGCACCCGTGCTCATGGTGCTTGGTGCTACGGTGTTGCTGCAAGATCGGCAAAAAGAACGCCGGCTTCCCCTGATTGAACTTTATTCCGGCGATGGTAGCCGTCCCCATCTTTTGCAGCAGGGAGAACTTCTGGTACGCATTGACATTCCCCAGGCAAGTGTTGGCCTGCAAGTGGCATATCGCAAACTCAGGTTACGCGGTAGCCTCGATTTTTCTGAAGCGGGTGTTGCTGTGGCGGCAAGATTTTCTGGCAAAATTTTAAGCGATTTGCGTATCGCAGTTACCGGCCTTGCTCAGGCTCCGCTCGCTTTCCCTGAAATCACGAAAGAGTTTAGCGGCGAGCCAGCATCGGAGGCGATGGCACAAGAAATAAGCAGTCGCCTTGCCAGATTTATCCATCCGGTAAAAAATTTAAACTTTTTGCCGGCGTATCGCAAAGAAATGGTATCTGTTTTTTTGCGCCAAATATTCAGAGAGTGGTGCTAATAAAGGTAGACAATATGGACCAAGATGCTCAAGCAATCGCTGTCATTGGTGGAGGTACGGTAGGTTCTATCACCGCAGCATATCTGTGCAAGGCAAGCCCGCATGTCATTGTGGTCGAACAAAAGGAAGAGCGTGCGGCACAGATCCGTGAACAAGGTTTACATATCACCGGCAAAGTAAACATCACCAGTCGCCCGGCAGTGGTACTCAGCAGTATAGAAGAGCTTAAAAATTATCCTGTGAAAACCGTCCTGATATGCACCAAGACCTGGTCTTTAAAGACATTTTTGCCAGTACTTGTGCATCTGGTAAAGCCAGGGACTACGGTCGTAAGTGTCCAGAATGGAATCGGCACAGAGGATGAGATAGGCCAGTATTTTCCTCCTGCCAATGTCGCGAGAGTCGCCGTCAATTTTGCGGGAGGGAAAGAGGGGAGTGATGCCGTCACCATGCACTGGTTCCATGCACCTAACTTCCTGGGGCCACTGGAAGGCGAGGCATCTCCGTATTTACAGCAGCTGGTAGAATTTTTCAATAGTAGCGGGCTAACTACGCAACTGGTCACCAGTCACGAAATAAAACGGCGCAGTTTTTTCAAGACCGTTCTCAACTCTGCCCTCAATGCCTTGTGCGCCACTTCCGGCATTACCATGAAGCAGGCCATGACCTACCGTCATACCTTGAGTCTGGCCACTTTGCTGATTCGGGAAGGCCTTTCCGTCGCTTCGGCAGTCGGTTATCATTATGGCGAATCGGCACTCGACATATGCCGCAATTACCTGAGCCAGGGTGGCGACCATTTGCCCTCCATGTGGACCGATCTGCAACAGAAATCACCTACCGAAATCGAATATATCAATGGCAAGATCGTAAAACTCGGCTTGATGTTTCAACATGTAAACGTGGATGCCAATATTTTCTTTACTTCGATGATTATCACGGAAGAGATCAAGGCAGGCATTCGTAAGCCTGAAGATATCCCTTCCTACCTTAACCAATCGCTACTTTGATAGCTTTAGTTAGAAGGAGGCGGCTTGTTGCCGCATGGATTTTATGAATAAAATCAACGCTGTTGGTTATTATTTCGTTGAGGCCAATGCGCCTTTGGACAAAAGAAACTTCAGCATCGACACGCTAGCTAACGATCAGGTCGTGGTAGAAGTGGCCGGCTGCGGCCTTTGTCACACGGATCTTAGCTTTCTCTCCGGCGCGGTAAAAACCAAGCACGAACTACCTCTGATTTTAGGCCACGAAATCAGCGGCAAGGTAGTAGCTGCCGGCGACGCATTCTCGAAAATGGTGGGGAAAAACGTCATCATTCCCGCCGTTTTGCCTTGTGGTGAATGTGAATTGTGCCATGACGGCAGGGACAATATCTGCCAAAATCAAAAAATGCCCGGCAACGATTTTAATGGCGGGTTTGCCTCTCATATCGTCGTCCCCGGACGTTGGCTTTGCGCGTTGCCTGACAATTTGTGCGGCTTTAAACCGGCGCAGTTTTCCGTCGTCGCCGATGCCGTCACCACCCCTTATCAGTCGCTCTTGCGCAGCCATCTCAAAAAGGGCGACGTGGCCATTGTCATCGGTGTCGGCGGCATCGGCACTTATATGGTGCAGCACGCAAAAATTGCGGGCGCTACGGTGATTGCCGTTGACATCAGCGAGAAAAGGCTGCAAGTGATCAAGGCGCAAGGTGCCGACCACACCATTTGCTGTGCCGGTATTGCCGAGAAAGAGGTCAAGGATCAGGTAAAGAATTTTCTCGGCAAGAACAAGCTCCCCAAGTATCAGTGGAAGATTTTCGAAACCAGCGGTACGGCGGCCGGACAAAATCTGGCCTTTTCGCTTTTGACCTATGCCGGCGTCCTCGGCGTGATTGGCTTTACGATGGATAAGATTTCCATCCGTCTGAGCAATGTCATGGCTTTCGACGCCGATGTATTTGGCAACTGGGGATGCGGTCCCAGCCATTATCCGGCCGTTGTGAAACAGGTGTTGGAGAAAAAGATCAATCTCCTGGACAACATCCAGGAATTTCCGATGGAAGCGATCAACGATGTTATCTTGCAGGCGCGGGAACACAAACTGGAGAAACGTGCCATTCTGATGCCAAAGTAAATAGAAAAAAAAGACAGAAATTTTGAACATCCGAACGGTATACGCGTGACTATTTCTGGACAACTTGGTGATGATGCCAAACCATACCAAGAACGTGAAGTGAGACAGAAAATCAAGGAGCGCATCGTTATCTTCGTTTATCGCAAATTTACAAGCGTGTTTCTGAAAAAAAATGTAATAGTTCAGGTGATGAGTGACAGTTAAACGTCGAGCATATTCATTCGGAGAAAGCTCTTTGAGTTCACGCCCCCGCCGCGGATGCGGCGTAGTTG
>JAGVGO010000054.1 GCA_020057085.1 Planctomycetota bacterium
CATACATGTGTTATCGCCAGGGGTTATTTTAGCATAATTGGGTGGGGAGGCAAGAAAAAATATGCAACTCATTCCGGCAGCGATTAGATTACTTGCCTCCCGCGCTGAAAGGCTTGCATGTTTTGTGTCTTTACCAGCTCGTTCGGTGAAATCGTCATGAGCGCCGACAGCCAGATGTCCTCTGGGATTTGATTGAACGGGGTAATGGTGGACAGAAGCCCTACCACCACCACATTGGCGATCTTGCCGAATTTGTCGCCCAGCTCGTAAGCGATTCGGTTGGCATCGAGACGGATGACGTGGTAGCCGACCAGCTCTTTTTCGATATCGGCAGGCTTTGGGTAATCTTCCTTCCTGGTGTTGGCCGGCAGCGCCGCGAAATTGTTGACAATGATGGTGCCTTCAGGCTTGAGCAGATCGAGAAAGCCAGGGCGCAAGATTTCGCTCAGTTCCATGACTACCAGCACGTCAACAGAAGCGGGCGCGAACACCGGCGAAAATACCTGGCCGCAGCCGAACGTGGAAATCACCGGCCCGCCCAACTGTGCCATGCCGTGCGTGTCGCCCTTGACGATCTGCATCGCGCCGTACGGAGTGCGCAGCGCCACTTCGGCCAATACCTTGCCGAAAAACAAGTTGCCCTGTCCGCCGATGCCGCGGATGGCCACTCGCAGAGCCGCAGGCAATGCCTCCTTGCGCAAAGTGCCGGCTTTGGCATCGCTGACTTTGGGCAGTACGGGCGGCTTGTCTTTCTTCTCTTCGCTTTCCGTTACCGGCACGATAGCGCCGAACGGACACCGCTGCTTGCACACCGGCGTGCGCGATCCGCAGTAGGCGCAAAGGTTGGTGAAGTGCGGCGTCTTGCTGTCGTCCGCCTCGATGCCCGGACAGATGTTGCACCTGCTGCACTTCTTGCACTTTTCATAATTGTGCTCGATCTGTCGCAGCTTCTTTTTGCTGTCAACCTGCTGCATGCACAGACCCTGCAAAATGAGGACAGAAAACTGCCCCTGAGTGGCCAGTTCGAGTGCTTCTTTGAGTGCTTTTTCCACTTCTTTGAGATCGTAGGCGTCGAGCGTCACGGTGCGGCAGCCTTCTGCCTCGACAGCTCTCTGCAGCAAGAATTTGTGAGGCTGACCGGCCAGGTTGGTGGGCGAGCTGGGCGCCGGCTGCCCGCCGGTCATGGCGGTGACGCTGTTGTCGAGCACAATCTTGACGCCGGGCGTATTGCGGAACACCGCATTGCGTGTGGCATCGAGTCCGCTGTGGCATTCGCACGAATCGCCGATGATGCTGATGACCTGCCCGGCCATCTCTGGCCTCGACATGACAAAGCCCTGGCGCATGGACTCCGAGGCACCCATGCACAGCACGGTATCGAGCGCATTCAGGAAATGCAGCAAGGTGGAACAGCCGATATCGCCGAACGCGGCGTAGATTTTCTGCTGCTTCTTGAGCTGGCTTACCGCCAGGGCAAAGGCGCGGTAAGGGCAGCCTGGGCAGATCGCCGGCGGACGCGACACCGGCTTCATGGCCAGTGTTTTTTTGTTGGTGTGGTAAGAAAGCGGCACATGGCGGGCGAAAAATTCCAAAACGAGCTCCGGGTTCCAGTCGGTGATGATGCTCTGTTCCTCTTTGCCGATCACTGGGATGCCGAGGGCACGGATTTTCTCTTCGAGGAATCTGTCACCGTCTTCGATGACAAACAGTTTCCCATTGACTTTACGGGCAAACTCCAAAATACGAACCTGCGGCAGCGGATTGGCGACGGCAAGCGACAGCAGCGACGGTCTGACGCCGACCAGATGCAATGCTTCTGCGACAATGATCTCGCTTTCCCCGCAGAGAATAATCCCCCACTTGTCGCTGCCTGCCGTTTCCCGCACCAGCCCACTTGGGTCTTGCTCGACCCACGTGCGCAGGGCGGGCATGCGTTCCTGTATGACTTTGTTGTAGTTGCTGCGGGCGATGCTGGGCATGGTCATGAGCTGCCTGAGATCCGGGGGTATCGGCCGTGGTGTCACGGTACGCCGTGGCTTCAGCACCACGAGCCCATCGGAGTGTGCCAGTACGCCCGAGGCGGCGATCACCACCGGCGTCTTGCATTGTCTGCTGAGGTCGCTGGCGATCCAGGCCATATCGTACATGTCCTGGTGGTTGCGCGGTTCGAGGACAGGCAACCGCGCGGCGGCAAAAAAATAGCGGGCATCAATGACATGCTGTGTACTCGATGGCACGTAGTCGGTGGCGGCGTAGAACACGAGCGCACCCATTTCCGTGGTGTAGAAAGCGGCCGTGGTGATGACGTCGGCAGCCTGGAACACACCGGGTATCTTCATGGTCACGACCGTGTCATGACCGGCGACGGCATGACCGACGCCGACACCGACAGCCACGGCCTCGCTCACCGACCAGCCCACCCGGATTGAATCTTGTACCTGCGACAGATATTTGTCAATCACTTCGGTACTAGGCGTACCCGGATAGCCATCCGCCGCATGATAACCGGCGTGGATCACGCCGAGGGCGAAAGCGCCATTCCCTTGCAACAGAAGTTTACTTCCGGCGGAAGATTCCACAAGTTCGTTGAATTTGGGCATAGAGGTACCTGTTGATTATTGTTTTATTTCGCCTTCCTGCTTGTGTGGATATTTTACAAAGCGACTATAACCTGTGTCAAGCACAAAACCGGCAAACCGGCGTCGTTCACACAAGCGCAGGGTTGAGCCAGTTTGCCCCAATTGATTTCGTAGCCATTTTTGGCTCAACCCTGCGGCTACAGATCATTTTTAATTCGCTAGCCGTAAATTTATTTTTAGACAGAGCCTATCATTTCTTCTTCATTTTCCCAACCACTTGTTTTGCCACCGTTTCGATCATCCTGGCATCGTCGCGTGCAAGGCTGAAGCGTGTCTGGATGCTGGTGAGCTTGTGCAAAAATTCTATGGTAGTGACATGCGGGTTCAAGATTGTTTGTAATGCTGCATCCTTGACGATAGGCTTGGGCGTTTCCTGCGATGGCAATATGTCGTAGAGGCTGATCAATTCGAACTCCAGATTGCGGTAAGGCCGCTCCCCTTTGGCATTCTCAAATTCGCGTGCCTTCTGAAACACATATTCCATGTAAGCTTTGGTGCGCAACCAGGCAATGGCAAGCAGTCGCTCCGAGTAGTAGGCAACGCTGAATTTGTCCGACTGCTGATTTTGCTCAGGAAAATAGCCGGAGCCGTCAATCACGAGAATTTTGGCCGGCTCGCCGGGATGGCGATCGAGGTAATTGGTGACGACCTGCATCAAATTTTCCAGACCGTAGTTGTCGTACACCCCGCCGTCAACGATGTGAATGAGCCTGTCGTCCCTGCTATAATCTTTCAAGGTGACAGGCCCCAGCAAGTGCGGCACGGCAGCAGAAGCCACGACCGCCTTGGACACAGGGTAAGGCCTGATGTCGGAGTTGATGGTGGAAAAACCGGAAAGGCAGAATGGTTTGTAGTCGGTGGCGATTGAGTAGCGGATAAAAGAGGCTTGTTGCAGCGAAGCGAAGCATTGCGATGTAGCGAAGTGGCGCGGTGCGAGATTGGTGAAGACAAAGGGCAGCCCGTCGTTCAATGTCGTGCCGTTGATGATGAGTGCCGGTGCGCCGCGTTTTTCCGCCGCCAGGAGATCGCTAAAGGTCTTTTTGCCAAGAAATTTTTTGTCTTCCCATACCTCTGCCATCAAATCACCGCGGTCATAGTAAGTGAACATATCGAGCAACCCGCATCCGGCGAAAACATATCTGACCATTGCGCGGGTCTCGAAATTGCAGGTCATGTCTTCCTTGAAGCGGGTAAAGAATTGCGGGTCGCTTTTCTCGGTATAGCGGTTGAGGCAATAGTAGGCTGCCGCCAGGCTGCCGCCGGAGACGCTGGAAATGTAATCTATCTCGTCGGTGAGACTCTTGCCTGGAGCCACCTCGATGCGGCTCAGTTCATCCATGATGCAGGCGAAAAAATAGGCGGAGCGGCTGCCACCACCGGATACAGCCACACCGAGCAGCGTGTGGCCGTGGTCGCGTTCCTGTTCGGCGACCACATACGGCTCACTCCAGGTGTTGTCGTACTTGTAGGAACCCCAGAACACATATTCCTTGAACGGGTAAGCGACCACGTCAATAGTGGTATCCACGATAGTTCCCACCATGACACCGCATCCTGCCTGCATCACACAGATGAGCAGCAACAACCATTTGCTTAGAGAAGTCACTCATAACCTCCGTTGCAGGTTCTCTGCTATTTGATCTTTTGCGCGACTTTTTTGAGCCAGAATTTGAGCGATGCCGCTCTCTTGAGCGAAGAGAGCAGACCGACGCTCCGGTAGAACACTTTTTGCGATGTAGAGGTAAAGCCGTACGATTCTTCCCACAGCCCCACTGTTTTGAGCTTGTCGGCCATACCTTCGCGAAATTCAGGGTTGGCAATGTTGACGAGCGCGTGCGCACGTTCCAGGCTCGATTTCTCGCGCAGTTCGGCAACACCGTATTCAGTGACGACGACATCCGTGAAGCAGCGTGGCACTGTCACCGTGGTACCTTCAGGGAACGAGACGACGACGTTGGAAACAGGCTTGTCTTTGACAGTGGCGGTGGATTTGATGCAAAGGATCGAGCGGCCGCCGGGTGAACGCATGGCTGCTTGTACGAATTCGAGCTGGCCACCGAAGCCGCTGTAAGTTTTGTAAGCAAAAGTGTCCGAGCAAATCTGGCCATAGACATCCACCATCAGGCCTGCATTGATGCTCACGAAATTATTGCATTTGGCTGCCACATACGGTTCGTTCACTTCGTGGATAGGCAGGATGCACACCTGCGGGTTGCGGTCAACCCAGTCATACAGTTTGTCGGTGCCAAGGATGAACGTGCACACGGAAACACCGTCGCGATGACCTTTTTGCGTATTACTGATGGCGCCCGCTTGCACCAGATCAACCACGCCATCGCACAACATTTCGCTATGGATACCCAGGTTGCGGCGCACGGTAATTTGCGTGGCGATGTAATTGGGTACACCACCGATACCAAATTGCAAGGTTGAGCCGTCTTTGATGTAGGGCAGGCAATATTCGGCTATTTTCTTTTCTCGTTCCGAAGTTTCGATGGGGGGAAGCTGGAACAACGGTTCGTGGTTTTCGTATACCGCACTCACCTGCGACAGGTGTACAGAATGGTGGCTGTAAGCTGCGTCGCTTGCCACCCACGGCTGATACTGGTTGATTTCGACGATGACCCGACGACTCGGATCGGCCAGGCACTGACGCAGATACGTTTCATCAACGCCGCTGGTCAACGACAGATTTATGTAGCCTTCTTCGTTAGGCACCGTAGCGCTGGTGACAATATATTCCGGCTGAAAATATTTGACTGCGGGCGGCACCTGTGTGAACTGGAGGGGGTGAAAATGTATCGTTTTTTTCATCACATAGTTGAGCATGCGCTCAATGGAAAAAAAGAACGGGCAGCGGATGGTAGTAATCGGCCAGGCCAAAAATTCATAAGGTTCGAGTAAAAATGCCGAAAAAAGTTCTATGGCAGTGAAGTTTTTCCTTTTTCCGAGTGCCCGTAAAAACTGGCGCGGTTGCTCTGCCAGGAGGCCTATACCGAGTTTGAGATGGGCAGGCAGGCCGGCGACTATCTCGTCCACCGGCCGACATTTTTCCTGCCATATTTTTTGCACTTCCTGGGGATAATCCTTGATGTGGAACGGCAGGCCTCGTTTTGGATATATCTTGTTGAAAACGCCCTGGTTCTGCACAGTGTCCTCCTTTTGATCAACTATGTTCCTGTAGCGAGCCGGTCGGCAAAGCGCGGGACAAAACCCAGCGCCTGAATTTTTTTCTGTGCTGATTCTATATCATAAGGCCGGCGATAAAAATTGAAGGTGTAAGCAGTATGGTCGAAAATACCGAAGCTGGTGAGAGGGCAATGGTCTCTCGGTTGTCCAACACTACCGGGATTGATGAGATATATCTTGTTGGCATCCAGCGTGACCACCGTATCTTTCTGGATTTCCTGAACAATGTGACCGCCGGCCATTACTGAAGGAAGATGGGTGTGGCCGTGAAAGCAAATCTTGAGATGCGGATACTTTTCTTCCATGAGTTTGAGATTGGCAATGAAGGCATGCAGTTTCAGCAAATATTCGTCTTTATTGCGAGGTGAGCCGTGGGTGATGAGAAAACCGACCTCATGTTCCATTTTATTGGGCATGGTTTCGAGAAACTGCATCTGTTCATCGCTGAGCTGTCGCCTCGTCCATTCCGACATTTTCAAAGTGTCTTCTTTAAGCGGTTCCTCTGCTTCGCCAATGGCAAAGCGTTCATGATTGCCACGAATGGAAGGAATTTTTCTGTCAATGATGATGGCCAAGCATTCCCTGGGATTGGCATTGTAGCCGATGATATCTCCAAGGCAGATGATTTGATCAACACCTTCTTTTTCCATCGTTTCCAACGCGACCGTAAATGCTTCCAAATTGGCATGAATATCAGCAACTATTCCAAATCGCACTGGTTTCCTTTCTGTTGAAGTGATAGAAGATACCCATTTTCTGGGAGCGCCGAGCACCAGCTCGGCAAAGAAAGAGCTGAGCTGGTGCTCGGCGTTCCCAGGAAAATTCTCCCAGCGTCTAACACCAGCTTGGCAAAGAGCTACTCGCTCTTTTCCGAAGAAAATTCGTCTTCGGCACTCTTTTCCGTAGGTCTTTCCTCCTTTACTTCCTTGTTTTCTCCGCTGCTCTTTTCTTCGCCTTCTTTCTTAGTGTCGGCTGGCGGCTCGGTCTTTTCTTCGCCTTCTTTCTTAGTGTCGGCTGGCGGTTCGGTCTTTTCTTCGCCTTCCTTCTTGATGTCGGCTGGCGGTTCGGTCTTTTCTTCGCCAGGTGCTATTTCTTCACTCTTCTGTTCGCCCGCGATTAAGTTGTGAACTCTGTGGTTTTCAAACACCGAGCGACGGTCTTCCGGTGTCATGATCGCTTGACCGAGCAAGCGAAAGGTGTGTTGCTTGAGTTCGGCAAATTTGGCATCGCTGTTTTTTTCCTGAAAAATGGCAAGGATGCGACCGACATTCTCTTTGTTCAGCTTGTCACCATTTTTGTTGAAAATTTGCCCAAGAGCCTTGACTACCTGGAGACGAATGGTGGTGTTGGTGTCTTTGTTGGTCAAGAGTTCCATAAAAGCGGGCACTACTTTGCTGTCTCCCAAATTGCCCAAGGCGATGATCGCCGGCAGGCGCAGAAAATCATGTGGGCTTTGCAAGAGTTCTGCCAGAGCATCACGGGCCGCGGCGAGATTGAACACTTTGTTACCGTCGGCGATGGAAGCGAGCGCAATCACCGCTTTCTGTGCCACTTCTTCGGTCTTGCTTTTGCTTTTCTGGCTGGCTTCCATCGCTTTTTTAATGGCGGCTTGCACCATTGCTTCATTCAATGGCGTTTTATCATCGCCGCGCGGAACGAGCCCTTTAAATTGTGGGACAGATTGATAGACTTGCAAAGTGGCCTCTTGCCGTCCCTCGGCGCATATCAGTATAATCGGGGTATCACGGGTATAGAAATCTTCGCGCAACGAATTGACGAGATAGGCGGTAGCGATGTCTTTCAGGTCGCTACTCACCACGATCAGGTCTTTGGGCGGGAAACTCTTGGCTCGCTGCAACCCTTCCAGACCATTGGCCGCACCCAAGGCGATCATTTTCCTGCGCCGTACGAATTCCAGCAAAGTATTGCGCACTCCATCGTTATCGTCAATTACCAGCACACTACGGGTATCCCACTCACCGAGTGCTTCCTGAAGCACCTGGATAACTTGTGCGGATTCGCGGAATGGGCGCAACGGATTGATGTTGACGAGGCTCTCCGCTGCCGCATAACGGATGCGTTTGTCTGTACTGCGCAGTGCTGTGAACAACGGCGCAGGAATCTCTTCTCTGCCGCGTGCCGTAGCACCGATGTCTTCGATGATTTTCACCGTTACTTCCGGATGGCTTTCCTGCAAAGCCGCATGGAGAGCATCGTACAGCACCTGTATGCCTGCTGCGGCAACGAGTTGCCGCCCACGTTCGGCATATGGTTTTTCCTTCATGAATTTGGCCAGCTCTTCATCGGAAAGCTCAAGCCCTTTTTCCTTGGCGGCGCCTTCTACCGCCGCAATTTCCGTATAGATCGCATTGTATATGCGTACCAGGAGAGCCCACGATTTGCTGGAAGTGGCATCGGTTGCCAGCGAGTTAAAACAGGCGTGCTCGCCCAGAATTTTAGTGTAAGCGAACGGCTGCACTTCCTGATATACCAGCTTTTCATCCTGCCAGCGCCAATACAGATAGTTGAATGCCAGCACGGGTTTGTATGTTGGTTCTTCTTTGTAATAGGCAAGCGCTTTTTGATAATAAAGTTCCTTGGATGGAGGCAACGCGATGGACGGTTTTTTTGCAATCGCCTGCAAAGCCATCTCCGCGTACCTTCTTACCTCGTCTTTCTCTTTGACGTTTTCCACCACTCTTTTCAAATCAGGCAAGGCACGGGCGTCACCGATGTGGCCAAGGAGCATGGCTACCTGTTGCTTGAGATCTCTGTCAGAGGTATTCAGAACCTCGATCAGCGGTACCACTGCTGTTCCCCCCATGCGCTTGATGGCGAGGATGATGTTTATCTGCGGCGCATCTTTTTTGGCAAGGTAAGGCAGCATCTCTGGAATTGCCAGTTCACCGACCTGAGACTCGATAAGCGCGATTGCCTCGTGCCTCTGGTACAGGTTGCCGGTGGCTGCCATCTCGACATATTTTTTGATGACCTGAGCATCGGTTTCTTTACGGATAGGAGACCTTTCGGCATAGAGCAGAATGGCCCTGGCAATGCGGGAGATTTCGCCACCCTGCATCAACATCTGGATCATGGCATCCTTGCCTGCCGTTTCGCGCATTTGCAACGCTTCTTTATCCGTAGGATTCGCGAGCAGAAATTGATTGAATTTGGCAATGGCCTTGTCCATCTCGTTGTTTTCATAATGGCGCACCGCGTCCTTGCCGACCTGTAGCACATCGCTACGATTTTCTTTTTCCTGTCCGTAAATCAAAGATGTGGGAGCAATCGCAAAAAGAATCATGCCCCATACAATGAGCCAACTTTTGAAGCTATCCCCAGACCACAGCATAGATTTTTCTTCCTCCTAATTTATCGAGAGTTTGCTGGATTAGGCGATTTCTAAAAAATTTATTTTTTCTCAACCGCCTAAACCCAGCGAAAATGTTTGAAGACCCAATTGTTGCCATCATGATTGTCCCAGCGCTGGTCGTCATTGGTAAAAGCCAATTCCAGGCTGTCCGGTACATGATTTTTTGGTAGTTCGATGAGAGCCATCCAATACTTGTCCCATTTTTTCATTTTGATGAGCGGGTTGGAACTCCAGTTATCTAGCGTCCATATCATATACACTTGCCGGCAACCGGCAAGCTCACCCGAATAGTACACGGCTACCTCGCCCGCCGAGAACGGGAAAATTTCCACATCATGATAGGCCAGACTGCAGTCGGCATCTTCCGGCTTGATATAAATGCCGATATCCACTTCTCCGGTGACCACATCTCCTTTTTGTAACTGGCATACCAATGGACGGCCCAGCGGAATTATGCTGTCACGCCGCAACTGGTAGATGCACGAACCGAGGAAATCGTCGGCGTCTTTGAACAGGGTGGCGATGCCGGAAAAGAGTAGCGTGGCTAGCCCGAGGAAGGGAAATAGCTTGCCGGTGATGCCGCCCGTCGCACCTTTTATGATGTCGGCCAGCTTGGTGGTAGAGTCCGTAATATGGTTGATCGGTGAATTCTTGTCGTTTTCCATGGCCGTGACAGCTACCTGCAACATGTTTTCGACATAGCCGGAAAACAAGATGCGATCGACATAATTTTTCGGCTTGATGACCCAGCTTTTGTCTTCGAGTTGCTTTTGTTCGACATTGCACACCATCTTTTCGCTTATATTTTGCGGCACATAGACGGTCGGATAATCGGCACCCACATTGAGGTAAATTTTGGTTTCACCCCAGTCTTTAAATGGCTTGAGGCGGACCTCTCTCCATTCAATTTCCACATATTTTTTGAATGGCATAAGCTCCCCCTATTCTCCATAAGGTACAACGGTAAAAATCACGTTTACTTTGGTACCACGTAGCGGTACCGTTTTCTTGTTCACGCAGTATACAGTGTCGTCCGTGCGTTCCGGAAGCGGGTTGTTGATGACGGCGTCCGGATCATAATAGGTAGCCACGAGTACTCCTTGCTGATCGCCCTTAAAAACTGTCCTGCCGCTACTACGGTTTTTGCCGGTACGACTGCCGGTAAAAACCCAATGGGTATGCGGCATCGGCCTGTCGTGTTTCTGGTCCCAGATCAGATCTTCGCCGCGCACGCGCGATGTTTGGCCATTATCACTTTGCCACGTTACATAGATATATATCTGATCGCCGTAGATCGGGGTGGTATCTCCCTGGTACTTTCCGCCGCCGCCCGGATTTAGCCCGATCACACCACAAGCAGTATGCAGCAGCGCCGGTTTGCAAGACATGACCAGCACACTTTCGTGTTTCTTGCCGTTGCTATCGGTGGCAAGAAGCTCAACAAGTCCATGATCCATATTGACTACTGCCGGCACTTCGAGACGCCGCTCTTTCTCCCAGATCGCAATGGGGCCTATCTGGCAAGGAATTTCCTGCGTCGCACAAATTTTGCCAAGGAGCAGAACGAATAGCAATAACCGGACGCGCATGGCTGTTAATCCTTCATTACTTTCATGGCAATGTCACGCCAGGTCTGGCTTTCCTGGTCATCGGCATTGATGGCCAAGACTCGCCGGCAGGTCACTATCACTTCGCCGAAATCTGCCCGTTCCAGACTGTGCAGAGCGTATTTTTTGTAGAAATTGACCGCCAGATCGCTTTTTTGTTGACGTTCGCAGATACGACCCAGCTCCAGAAACGCTGAAACTTCGTCTTCCGGTGCCAGCTCCACAATATGGAAGAGAGCGGTGAGCGCGTCATGGTAATTCTGCACCGCTTTGGTCATATTGCAGATGAGCTTGTATTCCTCAACCGCATCCTGGATTCTACCGAGTTGTTGCAACAATTCCGCCACTTTCTGCCGTACATCCAGGCTGAACGGATCAATAGTCAACACAGCCTTGAGGGCGTCGAGACTTTCCAGGTACGCTCTTTCTGCCGGATCTTTTTGGCCGCCCTGAGCGAAATTACTGCCTTCCTCGCTAGCCAGCTCACCAATGCAGATGAGTTCCTGACATGCTTTTTCCGCATCTTTCAGGCGATGATAGATATCGGCCAACATGCGATGGTACTGGCGATTTTGCGGTTCGATCTGCACCAGTTTTTGCAAGACGGAAACGAGAGCTTGCGGTTTTTCGCTGCCTTGCAGGAAGTCCATCAGTTCAAGCAAGACATTCTTTGCTTTCTCGTAATCCTGGCGATAAATATACACATCAGCCAGCCACTCGCGCGCCGATAAATTCGTCGGCTCAAATTCGATGATCTTTTCGCATATATTGATGAGATAATTGAAACCGAACGTATCTTTGATGAGACCTGACTGGCGCAGGATATCGCCTAGTCGTTTGTATTCGGCCACCCCTTCTTCATGGTAGCCCATGAGCAGATAAGTTTTAGCCAATTCGATGCGGGCGTCAATATTGGCGTTGTCCAGGTTGAGAATTTTCTGGTAAGCTGAGATAGTTTCTTCAAATAGACCGCGGCTTTTGTAAAGATTGGCCAGGTTGGTATAGGTAAAAATGGCATCTATGGTGTTGTCCGCTTCTTGGTGCAGGTTGGCCATGTATTCGAGTATTTCCGGGCTTAACGGATTGTGCTGGTAGGCATCTTCCAACACCTGAATGGCCTTGAGTCTGTCTTCCACCGCCAGCTTGCGCGCGTAGACGATAGCGGCGTGTGCGCCTTCCTGAAACTGGCCGTTTTGAAATAATACACCGACGTATTTTTCGTGTGCCTCCAGATCTTCCTCTTTATAGGTAATGACACGCAAGTACGCCTTGATACTTCCTTCCAGGTCATTACCCTGCAGACAAACTTCGCCCAATTCTTTGTATTTGTTGACTGTCTTGCCGATCAAACCACAAGATTCATAAGCCTCGGCCAGCCAACTGATGGTGTCCAGGTCGCGCCCGCCCAATTCTTCAGCACGTTCGTACATCTTGATGCATTTGAAGATATTCTCACGGAACGCTTCGAACTTGGCCATCTCTTTCAATTCTTTGGCGTTTTTGAGGTTGATGTAGCCTTTCTGTGCCATCTGATACAACAGGCTCATGGCACGGAACATCGGCAGTCGGCAGCTGGCAAGAACCTCTTCGAGGTCACTGCCGCCGTCAGTAATTCCCAGGAGATGGCTTTCTTCGGGAGCGACCTCATAGATATCTTGGGCGATGTAGGGAATATCTTTCAGCGATGGAAATTTTTGTAAAATTTCCTGCCACTCATCGAGTCGCTTTGCTGCCTCCATAAGCATTAAGCCAGGATTGACGTCTATCGAAAAATTCAGTAAATCTTCGCGAAACAGGTGCGCCGGCGGCTGTTCTTCGGAAAATTCAAATTGCAGATTAGGCCATGTAAATAGTTCGAATATTTCTTCGCCGATCTGAAAACGGCACAAATCCAAAATGAATTCTCTTTCTGCACCTATTTCGAGAAGAATGGCAGACAACGGCTGGCCGGTTTCCCCTTGCTGGCGGAAGATGCTTTGTACCGTTTCATCATCTATCTGGCCAAAAGATTTGCGGATAGCTTCTGCCAAAACACTGGGTCGGTTGGGCGAGGCGATCATCTGCATGTTACCGCCGCGGAAATAGATATATTTTTCCTGGTTGCCCGATTTGCTGTAGAGGATGCCTGAACTCTTGTTGTCGGCAATACCTTGAAATATTCCAGACAGACCCAGAATTTCAAGATTACGCTTGGGATTTATAGCATTATCATTTGCAGATGGAGGCATTGGCTTTATCCTATCTCTCAAAGACTATTCTCCATGGTCCAGTCCGTAAGCCTTAAATTTAGGGGCTGGCAAGCGGAGTATGGTATAAAATCAACATCTTTACCACAAGCTAATCTAGCTTCCACTCATTGTAGCTCTTATTTTAAGGCATGAAGTGGCTTCCGTCAACTAAGAAAATTTCCGCTTGAGAATTTTGTGAAACATCGTTAAATGGATAATGATAATTTTTTGTGATTGGACAAGCAAATGCAAAATTGGAAAAAAATTCTTTCTTTCTTGTTGCGACTGACGATTACTGTTTTTTTGTTCTTTTACATTTTCTCCCGCTGGGTCACGTTTGCAGATTACGTCGTCTTGCAAAACGGCCAGCAGTTACACGGCGATATCGTGCAGTACCAGGCCGAGCAGGTGACCATCCGTTTGGCCAATGGTGAAATACGCACCATACCGTTCGCTGAACTCAGACGGCAAGGTGGCAAGCCAGAAGTGCATTGGGGTTTTTACAATATCTGGCGGCATATGGACGTGGTGTTGTTCTTTTTGTTCTCGCTGTTATTTTTTGCCGAAGTGGTTTTGAGTGCATTTCGTTTTAAATGGCTACTTGCAGCACAATCTATCGGCATAACCGTAGCAACAGCACTCAAAATCAATTTCATCGGCTATTTTTTCAACAATTTTTTGCCTGGCTCTACCGGCGGTGATCTGGTACGCGCTTTTTATATCGCACGCGAAGCGGAGCAAAAAACGCGGGCCGTCATGGCGGTGATCATGGATCGCATCGTCGGTCTGTGGGCTTTGGTACTCTTGGCGATGAGCGTGCTGGTGTGGCATTTGCACCGAGCGGAATTTTTCTGGCCGGGTGTCATCGTTCTCACCTGCTTTGCCGGAATTATGGTCGCAATGGCTATCATGTTTTTGCTGCCGGAACGCCTGTTCGCCAATAAAACAGGCATGGTGTGGCAAGTGGTGGCTGCATTTTGTCATTACCGCCATTTCCCTCGGATACTGCTCTACACTATGCTGGTTTCCTTGGTGATCCACATTTTGAGTACCATCGCCTTTATCGGCTTTGCCTACGCACTCGGCATTACCCATATCCCGTGGAGCGTCTTTTTCGTGTACATTCCTGTCGGCTTTTTATTGATGGCCGTGCCCGTCTCTTTGTCAGGCTGGGGGGTAGGGGAAGCCACTTACAGCTTCTTATTCGCCCAGGTAGGCGTGCCGATGGAACGCGGGGTGATTTTGTCGCTGCTTATGCGTATTGCCATGCTGGAGGTGAGCGTGACAGGGGCATGCGTCTGGTTATTGGAGCGTTCGGCGAAAAATAAACAACTTTGCGGGAAGAAAGCTTGACTAGCTTGATTTTTCGCTTATAATTAACAAAATAGAAATCGCGGGACCTATACACAAGAACTGTATGCCATCTCCCAAAGAAACACTTGCCAGCCCGAAAGGAAAGGATTTGCAGAATGAATAGCTGGATAGGGAAGCAAATAGGAAAATGTCGCATTGAGCAACTATTGGGTGTCGGCGGCATGGGAGCAGTGTATAAAGCCCGGCATCTTTTGTTGGATAAAATCGTTGCTCTGAAGTTGTTGCATCCCAATCTGGTAGATGGATGTTCCGGAAAAGAACTGGTAGAACGTTTTATCTGTGAGGCACAAGCTGCGGCCAAGTTGGAGCATCCCAACATCATCCCTATCTATGATGTCGGGGTAGAACACAACATTTATTACATTGTCATGCAGTTCATTTCAGGCGGTACGTTACTCGATGTGCTCGGCAGATTGTCGCTGGACAAAACGCTGTGGGTTACCAAAGAGATCGCTAAAGGATTGCAGGCCGCCCATGCCAAAGGCATCATCCACAGAGATATCAAGCCTGCCAATATTTTGATCTCCGAAGTCGGCGAGGTAAAAATTACCGATTTCGGCCTGGCGAAAGTGATTGACGATGACTCCCCTTTATCCCAAAGGGGTAAAGGCAAGGTATTTGGCACACCACAATATCTCTCACCAGAACAAGCAATGGCAAAAGATGATCTGGATGGCAGGGCCGATATCTATTCGCTGGGAGTGACCATTTTCCATTTGTTGACAGGCCAACTTCTCTACTCAGGTGACTCCGCTTCAGTGATTATGGAACAACATGTATACGCCCCTATCCCTTCCATTCGTCTGCAGATACCCGATATACCAGAGGAAGTGGATTATCTGATGCGCAGACTCCTGGCCAAAAACCGCCAGGACCGTTTTCCCACGGGCAACGAAGTGGTTAAATATATCGAGAGTACCGAACATAGTGGTGTGTTGCAACGTCTGCAAGCCAACTCGACATCGCGGCTTTCCTCCACACGCCGTATCACTACATTCAGAAAGCTATCGCAGCTTAAAGGCGAAATGCACCAAGTGGAAAAACAAGATACGGCACTGGCGAATACACCCGCAGAAACAAAGCTGCAAGCACAGAATCTAGCTTTATTTCCTGACACTAAACGTCGTAGCACACAGAATTCCTCGCCTTCGCTCACCAATGATAAGAGTGAGCAGGCAGCGAATATGCCGCAAAGCGTCACTGGCAAAGTACGCATCCAAATAGGCGAATCAGGAGTGGAGTGTGTACCGGCAGTCACTGCGGCAAATACCACGGCCGAGACTGGCGGCACACATTCATTAGAAACAACGTCCCACACCAATAAAGAACAGCAGCCGAGGGAAACGTCAAATGTTCAGACAGACGGTGTCTATTCTCCCCAGGACAAAAAAGTCCGGCTTCAATTGGGTCCGTCAGGAGTCGAATGTATTCCCGCAGAAGATC
Source organism: Planctomycetota bacterium (assembly GCA_020057085.1). GTDB lineage: Bacteria > Planctomycetota > Uabimicrobiia > Uabimicrobiales > JABWCH01 > JAGVGO01. The sequence goes on from JAGVGO010000054.1 coordinate 15,854, forward strand.
GTAAAAGCGATAGTACCGGCAGTAAAAAAGATATTCCCGGATACACTACATCATCCGGCACAGCAAAGGAACCAGGCAAGCTGGTACAGGCCGAAGTAAAAGAGCGTACAAAGAAAGGCGTGGGTAAACCACCAATACCTTCATAGAACTCCCCCCATCTGGCGGGGCGCCGTTTTTTTTTCAAGAGGAAACAAGAGGAATGGAGCCCGACAAGAAAAGAGATAGCAAAAAGATCCCAAAACCAATTCGACGCAATGAATCTCAGGAAACAGAGGAGCAAGAGGCTATTTCGCCTTCGCCACTGAAAAACACAGCCAAAAGGTTTAAATTGGAACGCAAAAACCAAACGGGGGAAACATCGGCTACACATGAAAATTCTCCCGCTCCGAATGGAGATTCCCATTTGCCGGAAGAGACGGTGCGCGAAGATATAAAGGTGGAAAAGACGCGGGGCGATGCTGCGAGTACAGGGAAAACATTGCCATTTGCGCCACTGGTTTTCGAAAACCAACCAGTGGCGTTCGAGGAGGAGGAAGAAGAACTGCTGAGCAGTAAGCCATTGGAAACGCCCCCTGCTAGAGATAAGATTACCGGCAACAGGGGTGGCGACAGGGGTAACCAAGAAGCCAAATCTGCGAAGCAGCCTTTGTTCCTGTCTCCTCAGCAAAAAAACATGCTGGCTTCTATGGTGGATAAATATCCTGCTGAGGAGGATCCTGCCACATTGCCTAATGCATCAGTGGCTACGCCCGGTACACCTATGGTTACGCCCAATGCCCCCGTAACGACACCGTCCTCGGGGCCCGCATTGCCTGCGTCTGCCATTCCTCCTACTGTGCCTGTGCCCAAGTCAATTCAGGTGTGGCAACAACCGCTGTTCACGCAAAATAAAACCGGCGATAAAAAGATTACGCCGGTTACGCAGCCATCACAGATAGCGCAGGCTAAAGAGACACTGTTTCCAAAAAATCTTGGCGGACAAAAAACCGCAGGCGTTGGCATAGTCCAACCAGACAAACAAATTGGCAAAAAACCTGCATTCAGGACACTACTTTGGTTATTGCCACTGCTGCTGCTGGCCGCAGGCGGTGTAGTATATACCGTTTCCCCCGATTGGTGCTATGCTGTGTTGTGGGGAAACTCTGACAAGCAAGAGCCGGACACGCCGCCGGTAGGCCCCAAAAACGAATATAGCAAGGGATGGTTTGCCGAAAAGCTGCCGGATGGTATGATATTGAGCAAGGCCAAGGGCGACTATCTATGGACACAAGACAATAGCATTATGGTATACATACCCGAATCTCCTTATTGGCGAGGCGACGACCAACTCGGCAACGAGACGGAAAAGCCCATGAAACAAATCATGATTTCAGCATTCTATCTGGACAAATATGAACTGACCAATGGACAATATCTCCAATTCATGAATGCTACAGGCCATGCCGAGTCCCCTTATTTGGCTAAAATTCAATTCAATGAACTCAGACAGCCGGTAGTAGGCATCGATTGGCAAGATGCACAGGATTATGCTACCTGGGCACACAAAAGATTACCGAGCGAAGCGGAATGGGAAAAAGCGGCACGTGGTGGGCTGGAAATCCCCGATTGGCACAATATGTCCGACGATACTATTCGGCTTACCAATAATCCCCTTCTCAAACGACGTTATCCATGGGGCAGCGAAACATTGAATGCAAAACGTGCCAATTCCAGTGTGCCCCAGGATGGTTACGTCTATGCCGCCCCCGTTGGTTCTTTCCCTGATGGCGTTTCGCCTTATGGGTGCTACGATATGGCCGGCAACGTATGGGAATGGTGTAACGACAGCTACCAGCCCAAGTATTACCAGACATCGCCCTTTAAAGATCCGCTTGCCGCAGCCAGCCAAACCAAAGACAAAAAAGTGTGCCGCGGTGGTTCATGGCGCAACGGCGCCGAAGAATTGTTCACTTTCCGCCGCCACTATTTTGCACCGACAGAGCGACAGGCTTATCTGGGAGTGCGTCTGGCACATTAAATCGCAGGGCGATACGGTAGTCGCTGTTTTTTGTTAGGGGAAGGTGCAGAACTGTCTGCATAATTTTTACGAAAATTTGGTCGCGCCCCAGCGGGTGCGTGGGTCGAAACTATGAAGATAGATATTTTTTCTTTCGGCGTAGGTTTTTTTATCGCTCTGGTATTTTGCAGTATCATGATTGCCATCGCTTTTGAGGTACGCAAAAAAAGGGCTCTTGCTTTCATCAAAAGATTTGCCGTGATTTCTGAAGGATTGAGCAGCCTCAAGGCGTTAGCGTTTCGCGTTTCAGGGCAACTCAAGCGGGTTCGCCACCACTATCAGGGAGAAGAGTTGAGCAAGAAAGACTTGCACAAACTCAAGCAGGCGATGGATGGGCTCACGTACATTTTCGACAGCATCTCGGCAGGCATGATGCCCCCTACCGAAGAAATCGCCATGGAAGCGTTGCAAGGGCGGCGTAGTTCTTCCGAACACAGGGCCTATGAAGACAGTGTGAAATTTCGTGACGATGTGAGACGACTACGTCAGCTTCTGGAAACCCAAGGTCTGGACGGCATCGGGCGGCATGCCACATCAGGAAAAAAACCATTTCTTGCAAGCGAGAAAGAGAGCGAGACGCCGTTGTCTAAAGGAGTATAATCTTTGCCCAGGGCTATTTCATTCTCCAAAGCGAGTAGTAAAATTCACACTGAGCGCGGCAAATGCCTTCGTAACGAGGATCGGCTGTAGTGCTTGGCGCGCAAAGACACGCAACCGTTCGTTGTTCCGATCATCGTGGAGAAGGCATTGCCGCGAGAAGATGGCAAAACGCGGAGAATGAAATGACCCTGAATCTTTGCCAAAAATATTTGGCAAAGATGTCTTATTTTGCTATAATATCCTGCATATCTTATCGCAAAAAACAATTTCCAATATTATTTTGAAAATGTCAATTTCCAAAAATTTGCTAGAAGGGGACGAAAATCATGAGAAATGCTGTGACCACTTTTATTGGGAAAGCAGGGCTTCTCTGCTTGAGTATGCTGGCTCTGTGCGGTCAGTTCACCGTCGCCCAGGAAGTTTGGCAAGAACCAACCCCAGTGTCTGCTGTGGGGGTCAGGACAGGTTTTGGTTTATCTTTTGCCGACGCAGATTTGGACGACAAATTCGACAAACAGTCGGCCAAACTCACGATGGAAGACATAACGATACGCGACAATTTTACGGTGGGTCTCTTGTTCCGTTATTCGTTTCTCGAATGGTTGGCTGCCGGTGTCAATTTGGACTTTACTACTTGCCGCGTACCCAATGTCGAAATCACCGTGACAAACGCCCAGACTACAACGAACAACGGCCTTTACAAAGAAAATTTCGGCAGGGCCAATATCCTGTCATTTATGGCTGTGGTAGAATTTAAATTGCCGCAAGAGTTTAGCTATCGCCGGTTTTCTCCCTATTTGCTTCTTGGCGGCGGTGTCAACATCCATTTCTGGCAAAATCCCGCTGGTGGTCTGGACGTGCAGGTAGATCCTTCCCTGGGTATTCTGGTGGGCGGCGGCGTCGAATTTTACATGAATCCTACGGTCGGTTTATTGCTGGAGATAGCCTGGTACTATGACGTAACCAGCTTCGATGCCAGCCAGTCTGTGACCAGATATTCAGGCGATCTGGATCTCTCTCATCTCGATTTCTTACTTGGTCTACGATTTTACTTCTAGTGAGCTTTGTCAGAGCAGAGAAAGTTGAGTTGGAATGAATGGAGCTAAAAATATGAACAATCTAAACAGGTTTTTATCTTTTTTCCTCATCATTGCTGGGGTAATCGCTCTGGCAATCAGCGGATGTGACAGCGGTGGTGGTGGCAGTGGCAAGAATGACGACAACAACAATAACAACGAGCCGGCTACACCCACGGTCACTTTCATTTCGCCCTCTAGCGGCGTCAATACGGGCGGGACGACGGTCACCATCACCGGCACCAATTTTGCCACCGGTGCTACGGTACAGATCGGCGATTTCGCCGATAACGTAATCGTCGTGAGCAGCACAGAGATCAGTGCCATTACCAAAGCAGGCAGCGGAACGGTGAATGTAGTCGTCACCAACACCACCGGTAAAACCGGCACCCTGACGAACGGTTTTACCTACACCACGACACCGAGCAACAGCCCGAGCGTAGATTCGGTGACGCCCGATTTCGGCTCTTCGGCCGGCGGCGAACCGATCACCATCACGGGTGCCAATTTCACACCGACTCTGACGGTAGTGTTCGCTCCGACCGGCGGTGGCACCAACAAAGAATTTGCCGGTACCAGTGCCGATGGCGTGACCATCAGTGTCTCGACGCCGACAGCCAATCCCGGCGAGATATATTTCGTGCAAGTACGTAATTCGGACGGCCAGCTCAGCCCGGTGGTGCAGAGCGTGATCTTCACCTACACCTCGAACCAGAAGTGGCTGCGTACCCAGCTCAATTCGCCCAACACAGGTATCGCACGCATCTGGAACCCCAACATGATTCCGCTTTACCCGCGTAACGGTCACCAGGCGGTGTGGACCGGTAAAACAGGCGACACCGAGACTTCAGACCGCATGATCGTGTGGGGACGCAATACCTCACGTATCCTGCGCGACCGTGGCCCGATCTTTGACCAAAATCAGCCGTTCTGGCAAGGGGGCGCCCCTTTACCGCCTGATCCGCTGTTGCCATCGGGCGACACCTTGCTGCTTAAAGGTTCGCCGTATGGTTATTTTGCACCTGACGTGGTTATTAGCTTTGCAGGCCTTGCCGCCACTGTTGTCAAAGCGACAGCCGGCTGGGTGGAAGTGATTTTGCCAAACAATGGTGGCAGCGCCCCACTGATCGCCAAGGCAACCGCCACCAACCCTGACGGCCAGTTCGATATCACCGCCAAGCGTATCAGAATCGCACCCGCACGCAAACATCAAATGAATTTCGCTCCGATGCGTGACAATGTGTTTGGCTTTGGCGGTTTCAACATCGGCGCCTATTACCAGGTTACCGGCAGCGCCTCTTATGAAGGAAAATGGACAGAGATCACTCTGCAAAGTGCTCCTCCTGCCCGCACCGGTTTCAGTCTGATATGGACCGGTAAGGTGGCCATTCTGTGGGGTGGCTACGATGATCGCGGCCAACCCAATTTCTTGAATGACGGTTATCTCTATGACCCGAAAACAGACAGATGGACGGCGATTTCCGCGACCGACGCACCAACGGGAAGAACCGGTCATATTGCCCTGTGGACATCGGAACGCATGTTGATCTGGGGTGGCAATGATAATACGAAAGCATTGCCCGACGGTGGCTTATACAACCCAGCCACGGATACATGGTGGAAAATAGATTTGAGCAGCTTTTTTGAGGGACGCACCCACGCTTCGGCCGTGCTGTGGACTGGCACCAAGAGCATCGTGTGGGGCGGCCTCGATTCACCGTTGGTAGCAGGAGCTACCACCGAGCCTACACCCCTCAATAATGGCGCCACGTTTGAAGTGTTGATTCTGCCGAACGAAGAAAAAGTGAATATCAATAGCTTTGGTGGTGCTAATCGCCCGGCAGCTCGCTACGATCATAGCGCAGTCTGGACCGGCCGGCATATGGTCATCTGGGGTGGCATGTTGGATGCTTCACCGGACACCCCGCTGGGTTCTACAAACACTGCCTCTGCTTATGATCCACAGGACGATCCGAGTATCCCGCCGCCGCCATGGACGACTATCACCACAACAGGGGCGCCATCCCCTCGCTCGCTACACACCGCAGTCTATCTGCGCAATAGTATTTATCCGGGTCAAGGACGCATGGTAGTATGGGGCGGCGTTGACGGGACCGACGATGGCAGTCCGGTGGACGATGTGCCGCAGCCCCCGCGTTTGGCAAATGGTGGAACATTGGATACCTCAAATGCGGATCCGGCTCTTTGGACTTGGGGAGCCATGCCCGCACCTATCGCTGAGGTAAGTGTCCTCAGACTCCTTCATTCATCTGTGGTAATCGCCAGCGATGCCCCGGACTCTACCCCCGACAGGATGCTGGTATGGGGTGGTGACGGCAATCCGGAAGGCGGCACTGGTTTCATCTATAACCCTTTTGGAGCAGGCTCTTACGTTGCTACGTTCCAGGGCAATTCGCCGCCGCGCGGCTACCATACCGCGGTGGTACGCACCGACGCCAGCCCTGATTTCACCATGATCGTGTGCGGTGGCCGTGATCTCTCGATTGACAATACCCGCTACAACAGCGGCGCCACCTTCACGCCGCCGGCCAGCGCTACTGGTCAGCCGCTCAGTGGCGTAGGCAACTGGGTCAAGACTGCCCCTATGCCTGGAGATCCCTTTACGCTAACAGGTGTCCGTGCCCAGCACACGGCAGTATGGGCCAGCTACAGTGGCGGCACCATCTACCGCATGATCATCTGGGGTGGCAACGCCCAAAATCAGGTATTGAAAACTGGTGGACTCTATGATGCGGTCGGCAATAGCTGGGCTACTATTGACGCCAATCTTGTCAATTCGCCGGAAGAGCGCGACCGCCACACCGCCATCTGGACCGATGGCATGACCACGCCAACGCCGGTGATGGTCGTGTGGGGTGGTGCTACCATCGCCGGTAAACCTCTAGCGAACGGCGGCAGGTATAACCCGGCAACCAATACCTGGGCAACGATGAGTACGACCAATGGGCCGGCAGCCCGCTTTGACCATACCGCCGTATGGGTCAGCAGCAGACAAGAAATGCTGCTCTGGGGTGGCCAGATCGGCAACGGCAACGGCGTAGGTTCGGGTGCCCGTTATGATGCCAGCAACGATACCTGGACAACGATCGGCATTGATGCCAACACGCCGACTGCCCGCTACTGGCACAGCGCCGTATGGGCCCAAGGCCTTACCACGCCGGTCATGATTATCTGGGGCGGCCAGAATCAGAGTGCCGTATACAATGATGGTGCACTGTATAACCCGGTGACCAACACCTGGATCGGCAAAGTGAGCACCGGCAACAATGCTCCCATCCCCCGTTCCCGTCATACGGCAATCTGGGCCACGTCGCTTGCCCGCATGATCGTGTGGGGCGGCGATGGTGGCGATGGACCGCTCAACGACGGTGGCATCTATGACCCTGTCACCAATACCTGGGAAAAGATCACTCTCGCCAACGCGCCGAACGCTCGTTTTGGTCACACTGCGGTGTGGATTGATTCCTACCGTGAGATGATCGTGTTCGGCGGGTTCTACGAAGATTTCCTGGCCTCCGGCGGCATCTTCTTCCCGTTGCTTTCAAGATGGGAGTTGTTCCAGCAGCATTAGTCTTTGCGCCAAAATAGTCATGTAAAAAAAGAGACGCCCTGCGGCGTCTCTTTTCTCTTGGCCGTGTAGTCGCGGGCTTTACGCTCGCGTTCGCGGCAGCACCTTGTACATTCGCGCAGGCATAAAGCCTGCGACTACAAGCTCTTTATTTGGGAGGCTCTTGTTTGTCATTCTCGGAAGAGACGGGAGGAGTCGCTTGTTTATAGGTTTCCGTGACTTTTTCCACACGCTGCAAAAAGTCCTGTAATTCTTGTGGGGTTACACGCTGGTCTTGCAAGATTTCTTTGGATTTTTCGTTCAACTCTTTGAACGAAGTATACCATTCTTTAGCCGATGAAGTTTTATAGGTTTCTAGCTGTTCCGTGACCATCTTGCATGCCAGGGTTTTTCTTTTGTCCAGCCATCTTGCTTTGATTTCGTCGCTGGTTTCTTTGATGTCGCCCTCTTTGCCCTTGACCTCTGCACGGCACTCTTCGTCTTCGGCGATCTGGTAGTTGGCGATCATGACATCAATCAATTTGTAGGCATATATTTGCAGGCCCCAGGCAGAGATTGGCTTGCGCTTCCAATAGACAACGCCGGTACCGATGGCGCACAGCAGGACAAAAAACAAAAACAGACGTAGTAAAGTGCCCAGAAAACCCCATTTTTTCTTCGGTTTGGGTTGCTGTGCTTTTTTTTCTGCGTCTTTTGCCATACTAAACTCCTTTACCATTTTAATTTGCATGTTGGATTTTCTAATTATGTCAACTTCTGGTATAGTAGCCAAGCTCAATGCCGCACAACAGCAAGCAGTCTGCCACAAGGATGGGCCGTTGCTGGTGTTGGCCGGGCCTGGCAGCGGGAAGACCCGCGTCATTACCCATCGGATTTCTCATTTGCTTGCACAAGACGTCGCCCCTGACCGTATCCTCGCCCTGACTTTCACCAATAAGGCGGCCGAGGAAATGTTGCAGCGCGTTGAAAAATTGGTGCCGCAGGCGCGCGGCCTCTGGGTTTCGACATTCCATTCGTTCTGCGCCAAAATGTTGCGCCGCGAGGGGAGTGTTTTGGGCTATACGCCTGGTTTTTCCATCTACGACGTGGACGATCAGAAACGTGCGCTGAAACATGTGATGGAAAGTCTGAAACTGGACAAAACGGTTGATGGCGACTATCTGCGGCAGACGATCAGCCATTGCAAAAACCACTGCATTACGCCCGCCCAGTTCTTTGCCGGGGCCGGTTTTTCCTTGGCTTCCAATACCCAGAAACAGGTAGTGAGCAAAATTTTTGATCTCTACCAGCAGTTTCTGAAGAAAAACAATGCGTTGGACTTTGACGATCTTCTCATCCAAACTTGGGAATTATTTAACCATTATAAAGATGTGACAGATCGCTATCAAGAGAAATTTCAGTATATTTTGATTGACGAGTTCCAGGACACCAACCTGCCGCAATACCGCATTGCCAAGATTTTGGCACAGAAGCATTGTAATATCTGCGCCACCGGAGACCCAGACCAATCTATCTATTCCTGGCGCGGTGCCAATATCGGCAATATCCTGGAGTTTGAAAAAGATTTTCCGAACGCCGTCGTGGTCAAGCTCGAACAAAATTACCGCAGCACTAAGACCATTCTGCAAGGCGCTTCGGCGCTCATTGCCAACAACCAGTTGCGCAAACAAAAAACATTGTGGACGGAAAATCCGCGCGGCGAAACGATCCGTGTGGTAGAGGCATTCGATGATTCGCAGGAGGCGGAATGGATCTGCCAGGACATCCTGCGCATCAAACACAGTGGCCGCTCGCTGCAACAGATGGTGGTGTTCTATCGCACCAACGCCCAAAGCCGCGCGATGGAAACGGCGCTGCGCGCCAGCCGTATTCCCTACATCATCGTCGGCGGCATCGAGTTCTACAAACGTGCCGAGGTGAAAGATCTACTCGCTTACTTGCGGCTGTTACTGAACGAAAACGACGACATCTCGCTGCTCCGTATCATCAATGTGCCAGCGCGTGAAATCGGCAAGACCACCGTGAGTGACCTCGTCGCCATCGCTCGCCAATACAATCTGTCGCTGTGGAAGGCTCTCTCGGAGGATGAAGTGATCTCCTCATTCGCGGCGCGGCCCAAACGTGCGCTGCGCCAGTTCGCGCAGATGATGTCTTCGCTCAAGGCCAAAAAATTTCCCAGTATCGAGGAACTGGTCGTGGCGGTTCTGAGCGAAACCGGTCTTTTGCAAGACATCAAGAAGCGAGATAAAAAAGAAAACGAGGATCGCGAAGAAAACATCAAGGAATTTCTCGCTTCGGTGCGAGAGTACGAAAAAAAAGAAAAAGAAGCTTCTCTCATCTCTTTTCTCGAACGTATCTCACTCATCGCCGATGTTGATCAGTGGGAGCAGCAGCCAGGCCAGGAAGGGCCGGTAACACTCATGACCCTCCATTCCGCCAAAGGGCTGGAATTTCCCATAGTTTACATTATCGGCATGATCGAAGGTTTGTTGCCACATGCCCGCAGCATGGAGAGTAAGACGGCACTGGAGGAAGAACGTCGCCTCATGTTTGTCGGCATGACCAGAGCGCAGGATTTGCTTACCTTGAGCCACAGTCGCTTGAGTTACCGGCGCGAAGCTTACCGCGAAATGTGCGACAATACCCCGTCGCGTTTTATCGAAGAGATCCCGAAGGATATCTGTCGTTTTATCAAAGGAAGTACGCGATTTCGTTAAAAAAAACAGGAGAAAAAACATGAAGATGTTCATACAATGGATTTCAGTCATTGCCATCATCGCCCTGGCGGCGGGATGCGCTTCCACTTCCACTGAATGGGGTTCGGGCGAAGTTGCGGGAGTCGGCAGCTATGCACCACCGGCTCCTGGTTTTCAGAAGAAACGCATGGCTGTGCTGCACTTTGAAGACAAGACAGGCGGCGGCAAAAAACGCGCCGATGCCGCTGCTGACCAGATGACCACTCTGTGGGTCAAGAGCCAACGCTTCCGCATGGTCGAACGCGAAAGATTGCAAGATTTGCTCAAGGAACAGCAGTTGGTAGGCGTTGTCAATCCTGAACAACTGGTGAAGGCCGGCCAGGTTCTCGGCGTAGAACTTCTCTGCTACGGCTCGATCACCGATTTCGAAATCAAGAAAACCAAGAGCGAAACGGGTGGCGGCATATTGCGTGGTGTCGGCAATATCATTGGCGCGCCTCATGTGGGTGTACTCGACATTGACTTCAAGAAGTCCCAGCTCGATTTCCACATCGGCGTGGATGTGCGTATCGTTGATACCACCACCGGCGAAGTACTGTTCGCCGAATCAGCCGATATGCGGCGCACCGAAACCGCCTCCGGCATGGGTCTTGGTCTCGCTGGCATGTCTGTTTCATCGAGTGGTGAGGTCGAAGTAAGCAACGAAAACCAGGGTCGCCTCTTGCGCTTGTCGCTCGACACCGTGGTGAAAAAACTCTTGCCGAGCATTGACGAAAAATACGAAAAATAGTAACCTTGCCCTGTCTGAAACATGAATTTTCGTCCGACGTGTCGGACTCTTCGGACTCGTCGGATAGTGTTTCGTCTTGAAAAAACGGCACACCGGATGATAAAAAAACGACGGCATGGTTAATTTTTATTTTTTTTGTTGCAAAAAAAAAATCTTATGCTACACTGGAGCTGATATTGTTCTTTTTCCCTGCCTTACAGGGAAAGGATAGTATTTATTTTTTCGACATTCGCCTTTGACTGGCTACCTAACCAGTTTAGCTGGTGTGCCTCGTTTGGTTTATGCCATATAGCCATCGGTATCCGATGGGTAGAGGTAAGGTTTCTTCAAGGTGAGAGGGAGAATACCCCTGGTACAGGCCGAAGGGACTCCCGCGCGCGTGGGTCCCCTACCGGAAGTAGGGGGGTATCTATACTGCTCGCCACCCTTGATATTACTACATCGCCGTGAGCGGTCTGGAGCACATGGTAGGATAC
>JAGVGO010000001.1 GCA_020057085.1 Planctomycetota bacterium
TGGGTACAAAACAGCCCGCCAGGGGAGAGGTGATAGGCTTGTACTCTTGTACTTATTTCAAAAAAGTTACTATGCCCCCTAATTATTGGATACGCCCGAATGAAAGGATGTAACATGAACCGAGGAAAAATCAATGTCACGGCGATTGTCGTGGTGAGCCTGGTAGCGGTGGTCGCTATTGTGGTCTTGCTGCCGATTATGACTGCAACTACCGAACATAGTGGTAGTTATCCACTTAACAGATGCCTTTCCCATCTGAATCAGCTTACCAAGGCGACTATACTTTATCGGATAGATTTCCACGCCTACCCGCCATGGCGTAATCCCGATTTTTTTACGACTCTCCACGCAAAAGTGTTGCGTGAAGAGAGCGTGTATCGTTGCCCCTCGTCGTCGGAAGAATATGCAAGCCCAGAACAATTTTTTGCCAACGACCCACGTGTCACCGACTACGAATGCCGCAACCATCCGCCCGATAAAAATTTTTCGCCGGCGTTGATGTTGTGGGAAAAGAAGCAATTTCACGAAGGCTGCCTCAACGTGGTACTCGGTTATTTTATCAGCGATCCTAAACACAAAGAATGGGGTGGACCATGGAACATGAAAGCTCAATGGCTCCCCGAAGAAAAATTTCAGGAACTGTTGCAAGAAGCTCGCAAGTGACGCGCCGCAGGCGCATGAGTTCTATAGCCCATAGCGGAGCTATGGGTTTGCGGCATGGGTTACGTTACACAATTTCCGGCGCAGTTACCCATTGGTGCGCTACTTGCTGCTCTACAGTCATGTTGCGTAACATATTGCGCCGGACGAAATACCAAAAAAAACCGCGCAGCGGCCAAAGAAACAGGCTGCGAATGTAGGCCATCTGCCCCTGGATAGCCGCGACGAAGATTTTAGCAAACGGCTCGCGTGCCTCTGCCACAACGACTTTCGCCCGTTCCATGAGGAATTTTTCGCTGGCCAGGTGTTGTCGGAATTGCGCGTCGAGCGAAAGTTTTTCAAAGCACTGGTGGTATTTGCGCGGCGCACTCGGCAACAGCATGCCGTCGCGCGTGTTGCCGGTGGTGAGGCTTAAATCGCGGGAAAAGCAGGTGACAAAATCAACGACCAGTCGCCCGGCTACGGCGTAGACGCAAAAGTAAGACATTTTTTGCGGCTGCTGCCAGGCGGAAATGCGTGCTGTCTGCACCGCCGTGAGCGAGTACTCGCCCAGCCAGACAAAGCCATGCTGCCTGGCCCAGGCCGCGTGGTCGGCGTTCGCAGCCTCGTCGCTTCTATCCACACAAGTGAGCTGCAAAGATTTACTGCTGAAGGCCACGACCTGCATGACGACCGGTATGGCAATGACAACCGGTAGAAAGACCAAAATTCCCAGAATCCATAAAATATCGCTTTGTGACATAGGTTACACTTTCAAGAATAATGGTAGCGAAATGAAACCAAATCTATCTCTTGCTCTTTGGCATAGACGATGTAGACCAGACGATGTTCGTGGTTCACTCTTCTTGACCACACATCGTCGCCAAAATATTTCAATTTTTCTGGTTTGCCGAGACCTGTATATGGGTGAAGAGCGATGTCGCGGAGCAAATCGAAGCACTTCAGGTAAAGCTGCTTGTCGTTCTTACGGAACCAGGCCAGGTCATCTTCGGCCTGCGGCTTGATGTCAAACTTCCAGTCCATCGAGCAACTCCCCTACTTCTTTGTATTGTTTTTTACTGTTCTTGTGCTCCATGATCGCTTGCTGCAAAGCCTTTATCGTAACATTGTCTTTTAAAATATGCAAATGTTCTAGCAGGTTACAATAATCGTCCTCGGACATGAGAACGACATTGCCATCTTTGTGTGTCAAGGTGATGGGCGTGCTGGAATGTATTGCCTCCGCCCGCAACGCGAACAATTTTTGTCGTGCTGTGCTTAACGGGACAGTTTTCATATTTTTTTCCTCCTTTTGCTTATTGTACAAAAAAATGTACAACATTGCAAAAATTTCTTTCAGACAAGGAGAACCTGATGACCAACCGCTGGTATCTATTGTTGCTACTTATCCTCATCATAGCGATTGCGGGCTGGCTGTACCTGCACCCGGCGGGCGACACGGCTGGTAAAACATTGTTCCTGTGTCCCATGCATCCGACCTATATCGTCCCCAGAATGGGTGATTGCCCGATCTGCGGCATGCGCCTGGTGCCGGCAGACAACAAGAAAAACACCACGCCGGAGGCCGCTCCTGGCGCGCAATACCAGTGCCCGTTTCATCCCATGTACACAGCGGAAAAACCTGGTGAATGCGAGATTTGCGGCACAGAGCTCGAAGCCAAAGGCGTGCCCGGCATGGTCACACTCGACCTCACGGCGCGAGAGCAAAGCCTGGCTGGGGTGCAAACGGTCGAGGCGCGAGTGGAAAAACTGCATCACACGGTACGCACCGTTGGCATCGTGGTAGCCGACGAAACCAAAGTCGCTCACATCCACACCAAGGTGGCTGGCTGGGTCGAGAAACTCTATGTCAATTTCACAGGCCAGATGGTGGCCAAGGATGAGCCGCTCCTCACTCTCTACGCGCCGGAACTCCTGGTGGCCGAGCGACAGTACCTGCAGGCGCTCTCCCTGCCCAGGCAGCCTGGCAACGACGATATGCTGCAGGCAGCGCGCGAACGGTTGGAACTGCTCGATGTACCCGCCGTCTTCCTGCAAGAACTCGAGCGCACGCGCACGGCCAAACGTGCGATCACCTTTTTATCTCCGGCCTCGGGCTTTGTCACCACAAAGCAGGTATTCGAAGGACAGCAGGTCGAACCAGGGTTCGAGATGTTCACCATCACCGACATTTCCCAGGTGTGGATCGAGGCCGATTTTTACGAGTTCGAAGCGTCGCTCCTCAAACTAGATCAGGAGGCGACCCTGGTTTCACCCTACAACCCAGCCGTGCGTCTGCGAGGCCGTGTCTCCTACATTTATCCTTATCTCAATCCAGTGAGCCGCACACTCAAGGTGCGCTTCCGCTTTGCCAACGAAGAGCTGCGCCTGAAACTCGGCATGTACGTGGATGTGACTCTCGACCTCAATGCCGTGGAAGGAGTGGTTGTCCCGGATAGCGCTGTCCTCGACTCCGGCGTGCGTAAAGTGGTGTTCATCGCCGGCGGCAACCAGTTTGAGCCGCGCCAGGTACAGACGGGACTGCGCAGCAACGGTCGCGTGCAGATTTTGTCAGGGCTGAAAGGCAGTGAGCGGGTGGTGGCCAAAGGCAACTTCCTGCTCGACTCCGAATCCCGCCTGCGGGCTGCTTTAGGTGAGATGAAATAAAGGAAACACTGCATGATCAAGAAAATCGTTGAATTTTGCGCTAAAAACTGCCTGCTCGTGCTTTTCGTCGTGATCGCCTTCGAAGCACTGGCCGTGCATATTTTGTCGTCCATCCGCCTCGACGCCCTGCCTGATTTGTCCGACACCCAGGTGATTATCTACTCACGCTGGGACCGTTCGCCCGACATCATCGAAGACCAGGTGACTTATCCAATCGTCACCGCACTCCTCGGCGCGCCGCATGTCAAGAGCATCCGCGGCTTTTCCGACTTTGGTTTTTCCTATGTCTACGTCATCTTCCATGACGGCACCGACATCTACTGGGCGCGCTCGCGTGTACTCGAATATCTATCGAAAATTCAATCGCGGCTGCCCAAGGATGTGCAGACCGAGCTAGGTCCCGACGCCACCGGCGTCGGCTGGGTGTTCCAGTACGCGCTCGTTGACCGCAACAACAAGCATTCCCTCGACGAACTGCGTTCATACCAGGACTGGACGCTGCGCTATGCACTCCAGGCGGTGCCTGGTGTCGCCGAAGTGGCCTCCATCGGCGGCTTTGTCCGGCAATACCAGATTACCGTTGACCCCAACCGTCTGGTTGCCTATGAACTGCCGCTTAGCCAGGTCGCCGACGCCATCCGCAAATCCAACAACGAAGTAGGCGGGCGTCTCATCGAATGGGGTGGCAAGGAGTACATGGTCAGAGGCCGTGGCTATGCGCGACAGATAAGCGACTTCGAGCAGATCGTTGTGAAAGTTTCACCGAGCGGCGTGCCGGTGCTGCTCAAGGACATTGCCCGCGTCGAGATCGGCCCGGAAATCCGGCGCGGCGTGGCTGATCTCGACGGCAATGGCGACACCGTCGGCGGCATCGTCGTCATGCGCCATGGCGAAAACGCGCTCAACGTCATCCGTGCCGTCAAGCATAAGCTCGACGAGGTAAAACCCGGCCTGCCGCAGGGAGTCGAGGTCGTCACCACCTACGACCGCTCCGACCTCATCGTTGCCGCCATTAACACTTTGAAGGACGAACTCATCCTCGAAATGATCATCGTTTCTCTCGTGATTCTCATCTTTCTCTGGCACATCCCCTCGGCCATTGTGCCGATAGTCACCATTCCGGTGTCGGTCTTGCTGTCGTTTATCCCGCTTTACTACATGGGCGTCACCATCAACATCATGTCACTTGCCGGCATCGCCATCTCGATAGGTGTATTGGTGGACGGCGCCATCGTCGAGGTGGAAAACGCCTACAACAAGCCCTATCTATGGCAGGCCGAGGGCCGCAAGGGCGACTTCCACGAAGTGCGACTCGAAGCGCTCAAGGAAGTTGGGCCGTCGGTATTCTTCTCGCTCCTCGTCATTGCCGTGGCGTTCATCCCCATCTTCGTGCTGGAGGAACAGGAAGGAAGGCTCTTTAAGCCGCTTGCTTACTCCAAGAATCTGGCCATGGCGCTCGCTGCCGTGCTTGCCATCACCCTCGATCCAGCGATACGTATGCTCTTCGCCCGCATGGATCCGTTTACCTTCAGGCCGCGTCTGCTGGCCAAACTGTCAACGCATGTACTGGTCGGCAGCTACTATTCCGAAGAGCATCACCCGATCACCCGCGCCATCATGCGTGTCTATGAACCGGCCTGCCGCTGGGTATTGCACTATCCAAAAACAGTGATCGCGACCTCTTTAGCCCTTGTCGTGGTAAGCCTGCCGTTCTACTTCAAACTCGGCTCCGAGTTCATGCCGCCGCTCAACGAAGGGACAATCCTCTACATGCCAACCACGCTCCCTGGCATCTCGGTAGGCGAGGCATCCGAACTCTTGCGTACGCAAGACAAGGTACTCAAGTCGTTCCCTGAAGTGGAACGGGTGTATGGCAAGGCCGGCCGCGCCGAAACTTCGACCGATCCGGCGCCGTTCTCGATGATGGAGACGACAGCGATCTTGAAGCCGCCGCATGAATGGCGCGAAAAACCTCATTTTTATAAGAACTGGCCCGCGTGGACCAAGTCATTCTTGCGTCCCTGGTGGCCCGATCGCATCTCGTGGGACGAACTGGTCACCTTGATCGACACCGCTATGCGCATCCCCGGTGTGACCAACGCCTGGACCATGCCGATCAAGGCGCGCACCGACATGCTCACAACCGGCGTGCGCACGCCCATTGGTATCAAGGTGTTTGGCTCTGATCTGCAGGAAATCGAGAAGATTGGCCTGCATATCGAAAAACTGTTGCGTCAGCTCCCGGCTACACGCAGCGTCTATGCCGAACGAGTAGCCGGCGGCTACTTCGTTGATTTCACGCCGCGCCGCAGTGAACTGGCCCGTTATGGACTTACCATCGAAGAGTTGCAAATGGTGATCATGAGCGCCATCGGCGGCGACAACATCACCACCACCATCGAAGGGCGGCAGAGGTATCCGGTGAACCTGCGCTACCCGCGTGAGTTGCGCGATGACATTGGTCAACTCGAACGCATACTGGTCTACGCGCCGTCGGGCGCCCAGGTGCCGCTGGCGCAACTGGCCGACATAAAAATAGTACACGGGCCGGCCATGCTGCGCGACGAAAACGGTTTTCTTGCCGGCTACGTTTATGTTGACATCGCCGGCCGTGATGTGGGCAGTTACGTGGAAGATGCGAAAAAACTCGTACACAACCACGTTGAACTCAAGCCTGGCTATGTACTCCAGTGGAGCGGCCAGTACGAAAACATGCTGCGCGTACGCGAGAAGTTAAAGCTGGTGCTGCCGATCACCCTCGGGCTAATCTTTATCCTGCTGCTCATAAACACGAGATCCGTCTTCAAGGCGATGGTGATAATGCTGGCGCTGCCTTTCTCCGCCATTGGCTTCATCTGGCTCTTCTACGCCCTTGACTACCATGTATCCATTGCCGCCTGGGTCGGGCTTATCGCGCTTCTCGGACTCGATGCCGAAACAGCGGTCTTTATGATGATGTTCCTTGACCTGGCGTACGACGACGCCAAGCGCCACCACCGCCTCAACAGCATCGCTGAACTCGACGAGGCGCTGGTGCACGGCGCTGTCAAACGCGCACGACCCAAGATGATGACGGTGATCACCAGCTTCATGGGGCTTGTGCCGATCATGTGGTCAACCTCGGTCGGCGCCGACGTCATGAAACGCATCGCGGCACCGATGATCGGCGGGCTTATCACTTCGTTCCTTTTGGAACTCCTTGTCTATCCGGCTATCTACAAGCTGTGGAAAATGCGCACCGATCTCAAGAAAGAATGCTTGCAAAATCTGCCGAGCAAGATTATACTGTAAAGCATTGTAGGCTCTGTCTAAAAATAAATTTACATTATTGTGGAGTAATTTTATCAATATACGAGGCGCGACGAGCGCCGCATAGCCTAGCTCTGTAAGCGAGAAGCAACGAAGTAGGTTGATAAAAGTGCCCTCAAGAATGTGAAGTTGTTTTTAGGCTTTTGGAAAAAAATAATTATCCCAGGCATAGAAACTTGGATTTTAGGAATAGACAGCGGGTAGCCCCGCTGGAATAAAGCAAAATAAGCCAA
>JAGVGO010000037.1 GCA_020057085.1 Planctomycetota bacterium
AACTGTGAGTCAAAGATGTGGGTACAAAACAGCCCGCCAGGGGAGAGGTTATACTCTACCCATAATTTTTTTATCCCCCCGAAGTGTTAGATACGCCCATGGGGAAGTTTTCCTGTTGTGCATTCGATAGCGTTGAGTTAGAATGTAAAAACGTTGACCGATGCGACTTACTTTGAGAAAAATTCGGAGATGAATTATGCGACGATCTTTTGGGCTACTGTTGTTATGCCTGGCCGCAACGCTCTGTGCACAGGAATTCGTTGAACCTTTTCACATAGACATTCACGAACAATTCCCGCAGGGCACTATCCACCAGGGCGGCGACACCTGTCAGCTTGCATGGCAGGTGGCAGATGCCGCAGGCACCGTTATTCCGCCCGTGTTACTGGAAAACAAATTCCAACATTTAGCTCTGGCCATCAGCCAGGTGGTACAAGGCAAGGAAACCACCATCGAGATGCACCAGCTCAACATTGTGCCCCAGGAATACCAGTGGCAACTACCCAAGAGCGACACCACCGGCAAATACTGGTTCATGCTGGAAGCAATAGCCAAAGGAGACGGGCGGGAAAGAGCGAGTGGCCGTTTCCCCATTTATGTACGGGAGTTCCGCAAAGAAACCGAATTTCGCTGGGAGTTGGATAACAGCGTGCAATTGTTGATGGACTGGCATGGGCGGCGAGGCTACTACACGCACACCAGCCCAGTACGTGCCTGGCAGAGAGCAACAGAAGCAGTAGCCTGGATGCGCAAAAATCTTGAACCGGGCGATTACCACGATTATGTCAAAGCCATGGAAAAAGTGGAGAGTACACGTAGTAGCGATTTTACCATCTACTGTCCGGTAAACCAGGCAACATTGCGTATAGATCACTGGCTCGTCGGTTTTTTCCAGGAATGGGACCAACGACACAAGATGTTCGTGCTGCGAGTGACACTGCCGATTGACCGAGAAATGTTTTATACTATCCATATCGCCAAAGGCAACCAGCGTTTCTCTACCTCTCACACCCATGCCAGCGAAAGTGAGTGCATGGTGGCTGAACTGTACAACGTAGTCTCTCTCGTTCTCACCACTCCGGCACTACCATCGCAGGCCGCCATCGAGGGCAGAAAGATGCCTGACTGGCACACACGGCATGTACTCGAAATATACAGAGGCAAATCGCATACCGCCAAGATCGCCATCAAAAACGGTCCGCTCCTCAAGGTATTTATCAATGCCAAAGACTCGATGGCAATCGAAATCGTTCAAGAAGGAGAGAATTTCTTTTTGCAGTACGACAAGCGACGTTATGAATTTATTGCGAATGAAGTCAATTTGTTAAATTTTGAAAGGTAAACACATGAAATATTTTGCATATTTGCTCATCTTGTGTGTACTCTGTGTCGGTTGTCAGAACAAATCGTTCTCCGATACCTCGGCTGCCTCGCAGCAGCAGCTCATGCTCAATGAACATGAGGCGCAGCTCAAAGCGATGAAAAACCAGATGACAGAGATGGATCAGGAACTCAATGCGCTCAAACAAAGACTCAGCAAACAGGAACAGGATTTGCAAAAAATGAAACCCGCATACATTGGCGGCAATGTGCAGGAAGGCGGACACTAAGTGAGTAGAGGAATGGCCATGAATAAAAGATGGTTTGTGTTGTTGATGTTCACTGCGGTGTTGACAATCGCCTGTCAGGAGCAAATCCCGCCTGCCGCTGTGAAAAAAGCAGAAGAGCTTGTCGAAGCTCACGAGTTGTTCAAGCAAGGCAAATTCGCCGAAAGCGTCCCTGTATTCGCTGCCTATTTACAAAAGAATGAGGCAATCGGCCAGGAAGAGGCCAGGCTTGGCCTTGCCGCCGCCTCTTTTCTCGCAGATTTGCCGACATGGAAGAAACATGTGGAAACATGGCAGGCGACATCTGTCTACCATTGGCAGGGAAAATCGTTCACGTTGAG
Organism: Planctomycetota bacterium; assembly: GCA_020057085.1. Classification (GTDB taxonomy): domain Bacteria; phylum Planctomycetota; class Uabimicrobiia; order Uabimicrobiales; family JABWCH01; genus JAGVGO01. Next base: position 1,949 of record JAGVGO010000037.1, read on the forward strand.
CGACGGCCTGTCCAAAAACGCAGCCGAATATGTTACAAGTCACCTTGGCCAGGGCCATCCCAGTCGCACTTTTTTCCTGTTGCTGCATTTTTTGCTAAGCCAACACCAGTATGTGACGCTGCCTCGCCTCATTGCCGCTATGCCGGAAAAAGAGCTGGCGTGGGAGATGTCGTTGTCATTTGCCTGGGCGCAAGTGAAAGGCGGACACTATAGCGACGCCGCCGATCTTTTTGCCATCATGCTCGCTCCTTCACCTCTCGCACGCAGCGACATTACGCCGGCGCCGCAGGTGACACCGGCACAATGCCAGGAGGCTTGGTGGGGACTCTGTCTGAGCAAAGTAGCGCAACAACCTGACGCTTCGGATGTTGCTGCCGTCACAAAAGAGCAAAAGTTTTTACCCACTGGCTGGGAGTACCAGATCGAACGCCAAGTCTTCGATTTTTTCCGGCCAGGTACGCCCATTGCCAGACACCGTGACGCCGGCCAGCAAATTTTTGATAAGTGTGACAAGCGGCTCGTCGTGCAATTTTTACTGTGCGACATGATGTTTGTGGTCGGAAGCCAGGCACGCAACCGACTCGACCTGTGGCATAAAGGCATGACACTCCTCCGGCAGCTAACGTCACCCCAGGAACTAGCCGAACTACAGTCAATCCGCAACGACCTCGGCCAAAGGCTGGAGTTGGCCATAGCCTGGGACAACTGGATCAGTGGTCGCAACGAACAGGCACGTGCTACTTTCAAAAAATTCGCCGCCAACCCTGGTATCTGGCAGCACGAAGGGTTGCTTGGCATAGCCTTGCTGGCGTGGAAAGAGGATGCGTCCTTGCAGGACTTAGCGGACAAATTTCCTGTCACTTCCTGGCCTGCTTACGCACTGGGTGGCCGCGAATTTTCTTTCTATCGCCTGGAGTCACGCAAACCGCGCACCGCTGCCATTGACGCATTGTTGGCCAAGGAGCCGGAACACAAGACGTATCTCATTTTGTTCGATGCCCTGTGCTTACTGGGTGACGGGCGCGCTGCCTATCAGTTGCTCGGCCACATTGTTGCAGAATACAGTGATCCTGCAGTCAAGCAAATCTATCTGGAAGAGCAAGGCAATATCCCGAAGGATGTGTATGCCCAGAACCAAATATGGGAAAAGATGGATTAAACGGAGAATTTGTAATAGTGCAGAAGAATAGTAACATTGAGGGAGCGTGATACCAAGCCCTGAAGCACAGCGATGAGCGTCGAAAAACGACTGGATGCACCGACGCGC
>JAGVGO010000278.1 GCA_020057085.1 Planctomycetota bacterium
ATCGGTTAATAAAAAAACATCCCCTTGCCAGCCCGCCAGGGGAGAGGTTTTATACTCTACCCATAATTTTTCTATCCCCCCGAAGTGTTAGATACGCCCTAGGGTTGGGTGGGAAAAAACAGCCAGCAAGAGTGCGGCTGGTTTGTCCCCACCTATTTTTTTCTTGCGCCTTAAAAAAATACTTGACAAACGCGCCAAACTATTTTATGATGATTTTACTGTCTATGGTGGCGTAGCCAAGTGGCCAAAGGCGACGGATTGCAAATCCGTTTATCCTCGGTTCGAATCCGAGCGCCACCTTTATTTACTTCACCATCGCTTTACCGGACGAGTGGCGGAATGGCAGACGCTTCGGACTTAAAATCCGATGACCTTAACCGGTCGTGTGGGTTCGAGTCCCATCTCGTCCAGATTTCCTTCCATAGTCGCCGTAACAACTTCTTACCAATCACCTCCGCTTACCAAAATTTTGCAGAAGGGGTCTGTCGTGTGCGGCATTGCAGGCATACTCGCTTTTGACAACAGCAACTACCAAATCGAAGAAAAACTTCTATTGCATATGCGCGACACCATCGCCCACCGTGGACCCGACGGTGTCGGTCTGTGGATCGCCCCGGACAGCAAGATTGCATTAGCGCACCGTCGCCTTTCGATCATTGATCTATCGGCGGCAGCCAACCAGCCTATGAGCAATGCGGACGACACAATCTTTATCGTCTTCAATGGCGAGATTTATAATTTTCCTGAACTACGCGCCGAATTGCAGAGCCTGAATTATGCCTGGAAAACCGACCATTCGGATACCGAAGTCGTGCTCCATGCTTATGAAGAATGGGGTGTGCAGTTTGTCGCAAAATTGCGCGGAATGTTTGCCATTGCACTCTGGGACAGCCGCCGACGCGAGCTGATTCTGGCCAGAGATCGGATCGGCATCAAGCCGCTCTATTACACTGTGCAACAAGGCCGCCTGATTTTCGCTTCAGAGATCAAAGCCATCCTGGCCGACAAGAGTGTACCACGCCAGGTCAATGAAGAAGCTTTCTATCACTACCTCTCGTTTCTCACCACCCCTGCTCCGCACACCATGTTTGCAGGCATCAACAAGCTGCCGGCCGGAACACTGATGCAAGTCAAGAGCGACGGCACAACGCAGAGCAAACGATACTGGAACGTCTGGGATGAGGTGAGGCCGCTCATCGGTCGGCGGGATGAAGATATTGCCGAGGCACTGTTGCACGAGCTCGAACACGCCGTTGCAATCCACAAGTTGAGCGATGTGCCGGTGGGCGTGTTCCTGTCGGGCGGCATTGATTCGAGTACCAACGCCGCCCTCTTTTCGCGCGGCGAAAGCCGTCCGGTCGAAACGTTCACCATCGGTTACCAGGGAGAATATGCCAGTTACCCCAACGAAACCAGCTATGCGCGTATGATGGCAGACCATGTGCATGCCGCCTACCACGAACGTCTGCTCCGCCTCGACGATCTGCTCGAGTTCCTGCCGCGTATGATCTATCTGCAAGATGAACCGATAGCCGATCCGGTGTGCGTGCCAGTGTACTACCTCTGTGAGCTTGCCCGCCAGCATGGCGTGCCAGTGTGCCAGGTAGGAGAAGGCGCGGATGAACTGTTTTGCGGCTACCCAAGCTGGCTCAATTTGTTGAAAATACAGCATATGAACGAATCGCCGGTGCCGCGTTGGGCAAAAAAATGCGGGCTCGCGGCCTTGCGCCTTATGGGCCACGACAACGGTTTTCCTTACGCGCGTTTGCAGCGAGGCATAGCGCAGCAGCCTGTGTTCTGGGGGGGAGCCGAAGCATTCACCGAGGTACACAAAAAACGGCTGTTGTCGCCAAGACTACGCCGGCAATTCCAATCGCTCTCTTCCTGGGAGGTGGTGCGTCCGTTTTACGAAAAATTCCGCAGCGATGCCTGGGAGAAAAGTTATCTCAACTGGATGAGTTATCTGGATCTCAATTTGAGGCTGCCCGAGCTGCTCCTCGCGCGCGTAGACAAAATGAGCATGGGAGTGAGCCTCGAAGCGCGTGTGCCGTTTCTCGACCACAAACTGGTGGAATTCGCCCTGGGAATTCCGGAGCACGCCAAAATTCGCGGCGGTGTGCTCAAGTATATCCTGAAAAAAGCGGTGCGCGGTGTTATCCCCGACACGATCATTGACAGGCCGAAACAAGGGTTCGGCGTGCCGATCTATGAGTGGTTTCTCGACCGCCTCGGCGAACGCACACGTGATGAGCTGGGGCAATTTTGCACGCACACCGATTTTCTCGACCGCGCCGAAGTGATGCGTCTGATCGCCGCCAAACAAGGGCAGCAGGTATGGTATCTGCTCAATTTTGCACTGTGGTGGAAAGAGTATCTGCAATGAAATATTGTCTGATCGGTCCATATCCGCCGCCGCTCGGTGGTGTTAGCGTTTACGTCTACAGATATGGCAAAGAGTTGACCAAAGCAGGGCATACGGTGGAAATCCTTGATTTCAGCAAGTTGCCGAGGTGGAAACAGGTGTTTGTGCTGCTACGGTTTATGTTCCATGCAAAAGCGACCATGTTCATCCTGACCGAATTCCGTTTTCCGGTGATGGCGGCTTTGCTTCTCAGGTTATGCCCGGGCAAGGTGGTTTTCCAGGACCACTCGTACCGGTTGTTGGAAAATTTGCGCGGCTGGCGGGCGACGGTGTTGCGCAAATTTTTGCAAAAAGTGGATGCGTGCATTTTGTTCGGCGCCCACCTCAAAGATTACTACCGGAAATGTGGCTATCGTCTGCCGGACAATACCAGTGTAGGTTCGGCGTTCTTGCCGCCGCCGTTGGAAGAAGAACCGGCGATCCTGGCCACGTATGGCAAAGAAACATTGGCATTTCTGGCTAAACACCGGCCACTGGTGATAGCCAATGCCTTCGATCTGGTGTTTTATCAGGGCATTGACCTGTACGGGCTGGACCTGTGCGTGGAACTGACGGCCCGCCTCAAACAGGTTTATCCGCAAGTTGGCGTACTCTTCGCCATTGCCCGCATCACCAATGAGGAGTATTTCACGAAGGTCAAAAAGAACATAGAAAACATGGGGCTGGCCGATCATTTCCATTTTGTCACCGGCAATCGTCAGATCTGGCCACTATTTCGCAAAATGGATGTCATGGTGCGTCCTACCAACAGCGATGGCTATGCCGTCAGCATACCGGAAGCGCAGTATCTGGGATGCACGGCCGTGGCCAGCGACGTGTGCGCGCGCCCGCCAGGCTCGCTCCTGTTCCGCAACCGCGACCTCGAAGATTTCCAGGCCAAAGTGATAGCGGCGATAGAGCAGCGCAAAGCACGCGCGGAATGAAAAGGCATGGTCTATTGGGTCTACATCCTGGAATGCGCGGACGGCAGCTATTACACGGGGATCGCCAAAAATATCGAGAAGCGATTGGCGGTGCATGAAACAGGCAAAGGTTCCCGCTACGTCGCTTCTCACCTCCCATTTCGCCTGGTTTACAGGCAAGCGGTGGAAGGCAAGTCGGCCGCTCTCAAACGGGAACTCGAAATCAAGCAAATGACACACAAGCAAAAAGCCCGCCTCATCTATGAAGCGGGCTTGTTACAAAATTTGTGTTAGTTCAGATGATAAGTAACGAATCGTGGTCGCGCTGATCCCAGTCCTTACGCGATATGGCGCAGGCCGGCGATCTGTTTAGGATTGCTTACATTGACAAGTTCGCACGTGTCAGTGCGTCCAGTCGTTGCCGGACGCTCATCGCTGCGCTCCAGGACTGGGATCACGCTCCCTTGTACAACATCTTCTTGACCAGTACAATTTTTACAAAATTCGTAATCATCAATTCGCCAGGCGTTGCAGCAAAATTTCCATCACCTTCCAGAACCTGGCTACCGAAGAAATCTGCACCCGCTCTTTGGGCGTATGCACATTGTCCATCTGTGGCCCTATGGAAACCATATCCATGCCGGAAATTTTCTCGCCGATGATGCCGCATTCCAGCCCGGCATGGATCGCCATGACCTTGGGTTCAGCCTTGTACTCTTGTCTGTATGCCTCGCGCGTATGTTGCAAAATGGGCGACTCCAGCGCCGGCTTCCAGCCAGGATAGGCTTCATCGTGTTTGACGCCGGCACCCGCCAATGCCCCGACCGCGGCCACTTTGTAACGGGTGGCTTCGAGCGCCTCGTTGATGGAGCTACGACTGCTCTCCTGCACATGGCAAACATTCTCCTTGAACTCTACCCGCGCCAGGTTGGTAGAAGTATTGACGAGATCGGGGATGTCCGGGTTCATGGCCAGTACGCCGTGTGGCAATGCCTTGATCATACAGAGCAAGCGCCGCTGGCAATCCGCGGTAAGTACCTGGGCAAACGACGCTGTCTCTTCACCGGCCAGTTGCATGTTGGGGTCTTTCTTGCCTAGTTCGCCTTTTACATTTTCTGCCAGGAGGCGGGCGGCCTTGAGAAATTTTTCTTGCGCCTCTCCGGCAATCGCCAGTTTCGTTTTGGCCAACCTGGGAATGGCGTTGTGCTTGTCGCCGCCGTCCAAGAGATGCAGATGAAAACGGTAGGAAACGGCGAGTGTATCGAGGATGCGCACCAAAATCTCGATGGCGTTGCCGCGGCCTAAATGAATGTCACCACCGGAATGGCCGCCCAAGAGGCCGCGCACGGTGATTTCCAGGCACGCCGTATTGGCCGGACGATCTTGCCAGAAAAGCGGAAATTGCAAGTCGGTGCCGCCGCCGCCGGCGCAGCCGATATAAATGATGCCGTCTTCCTCAGAGTCGAGGTTGATCATGCGCCGCCCCTCGATAAAATCACGGCTCAGTCCGCGCGCGCCGTTGAGGCCGGTTTCTTCGTCTACGGTAAAGAGCGCCTCGAGTGGGCCGTGCACCAGGTTCTTGCTTTCCAGTATAGCGAGCGCCGTTGCCACACCGATACCGTTGTCCGCGCCTAAGGTAGTGCCGACGGCATGGACATAATCTCCCTCCTGAACCACATTGAGAGGATCTTTGCCGAAATCATGTTGCATGCCTTCGTCTTTTTCGCCTACCATGTCGAGATGCGCTTGCAAAACGGTGATAGCCGCTTTTTCTTTGCCACGGCTTCCCGCCTTGCGCACGATGATGTTGCCTGCCTGGTCCTGATTGTAACTCAACTTGTGTTTTTGGGCAAAATTTATGATATAGCGACAGATGGCCTCTTCGTGCTGCGAAGGGCGCGGCAGCTTACAAATCTCGGCAAAGTGCCGCCAGATTGCCTGCGGTTCCATCTCATGGATTTTCGTCATTTTGGCCTGCCTTTTGATGTTGTTTAGCGTTTAACTTTGTCAAACTACTTGACAGAAAATTTGTAAATAGTGCTTGTTTGGTAGGTTTCGCCAGGCCTGAGAACAACGGACGGAAACTCCGGCTTATTCGGCGAATCCGGGTAATGCTGGGTTTCTAAACAAAGCCCGTTGCGGAAGCCGTAGACCTTGCCACTTTTGCCGATGATACTGCCATCCAGAAAATTGCCGGTGTACACTTGCAGCCCAGGCTCTGTCGTCATGACTTCCATCATGCGGCCACTCGTGGGCTCATACAATATCGCTGCCAATGCCATTTCCCCTGGTTTTGCCTTGTTCAAGACCCAATTATGATCATACCCTTTGCCCAATTGTAACTGCTCAAAGTCGGCATTGATTCTCTCACCAACAGCGGCCATTTTTCTGAAGTCCAGCGGAGTGCCTTCGACAGTGGCGAACTTGCCGGTGGGGATCAGCCCTTGAGCGACCGGCGTATATTGGTCGGCATTGATTATCAGTTGATGTCCCAGAATATCACCGCTTCCTTCACCAGTGAGGTTAAAATAGGAGTGATGAGTTAAATTCACAACCGTTGCCTTATCGGTCGTCGCCGTGTACTCAATCTTAAACTCATTCTCATTGGTTAGCCAATAAATAACGGTTACGCTTAGATTGCCAGGAAAGCCTTCTTCCCCATCTTTGCTGAGATACTTGAATTCAATGCCGACAGCATCCTTTTTTGCCAATTCTTTGCTATCCCACACGATTTTGTCAAATCCCTTGTTACCACCATGCAGGCTATTAGCGCCATTGTTCACTGCCAGGGTATACTCCTTGCCATCCAATGAAAATTTGGCACTGCCGATGCGGTTGGCATAGCGTCCGACTATACAACCGAAGTGGGGATTTTTCTTCACATACGCTTCGACGTTGTTATAGCCGAGGACGATGTCGCCCATATGGCCGTCTCTATCCGGAACCATCAGAGATACCACAATCCCGCCATAATTAGTGACACCCATCTCAAGGCCTTTGGTGTTTGTCAGAGTATAGAGAGCGACCATCTTGCCTTCCACTTCTCCAAAACTTTTTTTCTCGATCTTCGGTTCGGCATTGCCCGTTGTTCCCCAAAGAACGAACATTACCAGCAAAAACATATTGACTAAATATTTCATAGCTGATTTCTCGTTTCCAGTTGCTTGATAAAAGTTTCGATGGCGATGATACTTTGCTCTTCGCTGAAACACCTGGCATCGTTCAGGTCGCCTTGAATCTCCACATAAGGAATGCCGGTCTTGTGCTGGATGTGTTGTGGAAGGCCGTAGTGATTGTTGGAGTTGCGCGGACAAGTTTTGGCTTCATGGTACACCATCCCGTCCACCGCATATTTTTCTAAGAGCTCGGCCAGCACTTTTTCTTTGACTTCATCGCTGCGGGCAATGAACAACTTGGTGTAAGCCAGCGCCGAGGAAACAAAAGGATCGTCGGCATCGAGGTCGTCAAAGACCCAGCTATTGCAATAGGTCGAGGCCACGACACTGGCATCCAGTTTGGCGAACAACTGGGCCAGGGCGCTCAGTTTGAACCACAGCGGCATGCCTTCCCAATACAGGCGGTACTTTTCCCGCGGGATCGCTCCGACATTGGCATGGAGCCGCTCTTGCAGCTCCTGCAGCAACAGCTTGTAGTAGTCAACGGCACATGAAGTGCCGCGCATCACGACAACCGGCCCCATGTGAATGGAGGCATCGAAGAAGTTGAGCGGCGACGGGCGGTGTTGCGCTGTTTCCAGCACTTGTCGCCACAACACACAAGCGGCGCGGGAAATTTTTACCGTTTCCTTGAAGCGGTCCATATCGAACTTGCTGCCGGCAATTTGTTCGAGTTGCGGGACAAGAGCTTCCATTTCCCGCGCGATATAAGCGATCGTATGGGGCGAAAGTTCGTTCACTCTGAGCGGTGTGTGAATACCGACGAGCGGCACGTTAAAATGCCTGGCATAAAACGCAAACCAGTGCTGCACATCCGCGCATTGATTGGTGTTGTACACCAGGACATCCGGCCGCGGGGGCGCGGCCAGCCCATATTTTTTCAACGGCGTTTCCTGTTTTAGAAAAGCGCCGATGTCGCTCGTGAGATAAGAGCAGATATCCGGTGAGTAGCCGTGGGCTACGGCTACAGGGATATATTGTTCGGCCGTTTTCGCGGCACCCAGCATGGCCGCGTGATTTTCCGGGCAGTAGACTTCAAATCCCATGGCATAAAGCAACTCTTCCGGGCCCACGCTGGTACACCAGGCAATTTTCTTGTTGCCGGATTCCGCCGCCTGTTTCAGGCGTACAAAATAGCCGTCCATGATCTCCCGCAACCTGGCGGTCGAGTTCAGTTTGCGAATCAGTTGTTGTTCATTGGCCATAGCTTTTCCTTTTGCACCACTCCCTCTAGTCTAGTTTTTGGTACGCCCGTTGGTTCCGGGCGTATCCAATAATTAGGGGGCATAGTAACTTTTTGAAATAAATACAAGAGTACAAGCCTATCACCATTTGGCCTGCCGCGAATGCGGTAAAGTAATAAAGCCTGGTCACTTTAGTGCCAGGAAATAAGCATTTCAGAAGATAGTGGCCATTTATGGCCGTGTAA
>JAGVGO010000207.1 GCA_020057085.1 Planctomycetota bacterium
GGAAATGGCCGACTATTTTCCCAAACGCCTGCTCTACTACTGGGCCAAGAATTACCAGGCGCAACTGCGCGAGAGCGAGCAGTACCACAAGCTGGAAAAGGTGACTCTCATCTGCGTCAGCAAAAATTCGCTGCCCATAGCTACGACCAGGTATTACAACCACTTTCAGGTGGTGGAGGCAAACGACAAGCTGACGTTGTGCGACGACTTGCAGATTCACACCATTGAGCTGCCGAAATTTCTTGCCGCCAGCGACACTATTGCCACACCACTCGAACTGTGGACGTATTTTTTCAAGCACGGCGAAGACCTGGATGATCGCATCTTGCCTGAACCATTGGCAGTACCGGTCATCCAACAAGCGGTAAAGGAGCTGACAATGTTTACGCAAGATCAGATGCAAAGAGAGCTTTATGAAGCCAGACTCAAGGCCACCCTGGATTACAATTCGATGATGTACGAGAAAGAGATGATCGGCCTCAAAAAAGGCAAAGAGGAAGGTCTCAAGGAAGGCGAGCAGATCGGCATCCAGAAAGGCGAGCAGATCGGCATCCAGAAAACGGTAGTAAATGCCCTGAAATCGGGTCTTGATGTGGACACCATCCACAAGATCACGGGCGTGTCCAAAGAAGAAATCCGCAAACTGCAAAAACAGACGAAAGATCGCTAAAATTTCCCTGGGTTGCAGCTACCCTGGGTAACAGAAAACAAAGGAAATCTCATGGGAACAAGGATATCCGATATGACCGGCAAAACATTCTGGAGTGTGGTGTCGCTCTGGCTGGCTATGTCGCTGTTGTCGGCTGAGGCACGCGGCGAGCGGGAGCTGGGCTGGGGCAAGATTTTCAGCCAGACCACCATCCCCGCCTTCGACAAGTTGTGGGCGAACGATAAGCAACAGGACGAAGCGATTCAGGTGTGCGGGGCGATCTTGCAACCCCACGTGCAGGTCAGCCGTTGCACGGCAGCGCGTTCTTACTACGGCTTATTGCGCGTGAGCGGCGTGGAGTGCTGGCAGAGCGAGAGCGGACGCGAGAACTACGCGCTCGTCAAGGTGCAGGCGAAAGTGTTCGTGTGGGACGTGGAAAAACAACGGGAAGTGCTGCGCGAAACGGTATCCGGCTATGCCGTGCAGAGCGACAAGGTAGAAGATTTTCTGCCGTTGCTGGGCCAGGGTGCGCTCAACATGTTGCGCGTGACCGCCGGACGACTGGCGGACAAATGGCAATTGCCGCAGAGCAGCGAACAACGGGCGCAAACACGTGCTTTCGCTTCGCCTGCGGAATTTGCCAAAATAAAACTCCAACGCCAGGTCGCCTGGAAACCGGTGACGGCCAATGCGCTTGCCCTGCTGAAACCTGTGCTACAGCCCAATAACCGCAAAATTTTTCTCGGCAGCAAGCCGGAAAAGATCGCTCTTAGCGTGGAAGGCTACGATGCCTACGGCGAGGTGATGACGCTGGCAGCGGACAAAATCTTGTGGCGCGTGGAAAAACAAGGCGACAAACCGAGAAAACTGGCCACGCCCGAGTGGACGGCGAGTACGCCCGGCAACTACAATTTTCGGGTATCGTATCAGGTGGGGAAAGACCGCACGCTGGAATCGGGAACGATCATGGTGCAGGTGCGCCGCATCACCAGATTCGAGTTGCTCAAGCCTGATGTCATGCTGTCACCCGGCGAGATTTTTTCTTTCCAGCTTGCGGCGACCGACGACAGCGGTGAAGCGGTGAACCTGAGCGATCTCGGCGACAGCCTGATGTGGCAAGTCACGCCCGACGACCTGGGTAAACTCGACGGGCCGCGGCTCACGGCCGGCAAGAAGCCTGGGCGCGGTCGGGTGCAGGCGAGCATCAAACATATCCCGGACCGGACGACGAGAGCCACGGTAACGGTGGCGGCCGAGGTCGCACTCAAACTTGAGGTGATCCCGCCAGCCCAAGGATATTATGTGGGTGACAGCGTTGACATCATGGTGAATGCCTGTAGTGGCGGCCAAATGGTGACGAGCGCGAGTTTTCTGGTGTATGCCGACCGGCAGATACTCGCTGCCACCGAGGGATTTCCTGGCCTTTATCGCTGGACTCCCGGCAAGGCGGGTCAAGCGGTCATCCTGGTGCAGGAAAAAAATTCTGGCGTGCAGCACCGGCTGGAAGTGGCGGTGGCCACGCGTAAGCCGACGGCAGACCCGACCGGCTCGGCCAAGGCACGCGACATGATGGCGCACACACGCAGCGTCCTCGGCTTCCCGCGCCGCAACTACGAATTGAAACTCTCGGCCAGCCTGAACCAGGAGGAATTTGCGCCGGAAGCGTCGCTCACCATAAATTATCAGCCCGGCAGTGACGGCTACGTCTACATCCTGAATGCCATGAGCGACCAGGTACAGATGATCTTGCCCGGCGTTGGCTACAAGAACAGCGAAGTCAACCGCGTAGTGGCGGGCAAAAGTTACACTTACCCTTATCCGGCAGCCGAAATGCCCGACGCCCCGGTGAAAGAGTTTGGCGTAGACGAGACGAGCGAACTTTATCTGGTCATCTTGTCGCGCGAGCGGCTCGACACCCTGGACAAATTGTTAAAAGTAGCCAAGGAAAAGGCCAGACAAGACCGTGTGCGCGGTGTGCCAGATGACCGACTGGAAACCATGGTGCCGCTAGCTGCCGAAGATATACAGTGCCTGAGCGAGGAGCTGCTCGGACAAGATTGGGGTCATGTAGTGTTGTACGCGCGTGTGCGCTAGAGCCATACGTGAATCACAGTTAAGACAATTGGAATACGGCACCATCCCCGGTCAGCGGCGAGGTGGAAAGCCGGTGTCGTAGAAACGAAAGTGAGGTTTTCATGAAAACTTATCCGATGTACGTTGCCGGAGAATTTACCGCCGGCGTCACCACTCAGATGATGGATATTTACAACCCGGCCACCGGCGAGGTGATCGCGCAGGTGCCGCAGGCGACCAGGCAAGATATGGAACGTGCCATCGAAGCGGCACGCAATGCCTTTGATCGCGGCCCCTGGCGTAACTTTACCGGCCAGCAACGTGGCCGCGTGCTGTTCAAGATCGCCGATGCCCTGCGCAAGGAGGCGGCACGGCTCGCCGAACTGGAAACCGTGAACATGGGCAAGCCGCTCACGGAATCCGAGTACGATGTTGCGGACGCTGTCACCTGTTTCGAGTATTTTGGCGGCTGGGCCACGAAAATTTTCGGCGAAGTCAATCCCATACCCGACAACGCCATGAGCTTCACCTTGAAAGAGCCGGTTGGCGTGTGCGGACTCATTATCCCCTGGAATTATCCGTTGCTCATGGCGGCGTGGAAACTCGCGCCTGCCCTCGCCGCCGGTTGTACCATGATCCTCAAACCGGCGGAAGCGACGCCGCTTACCGTGCTGGAACTGGCGAAAATTCTGGATGCTATCGAGGAACTGCCCAAAGGTGTGGTGAATATCGTAACCGGCCTCGGTGAGGAAGTCGGCGCTGCTCTGTCTGCAAGCCACAAAGTGGACAAAGTCGCATTTACCGGCTCGACAGAAGTGGGGCGACTCATCATGCAAGCCGCCGCCAAGAGCAACATCAAGAAAGTGACCCTGGAACTGGGCGGCAAATCTCCCAACATCTTCTTCAGCGACGCCGATTTTACACCGGCCGTGGAGGGAGCTTTGTTCGGCTGTTTTGTCAATCAGGGAGAAGTCTGTTCGGCCGGTTCGCGCATTCTGGTGCAGGAGACGATTTACGACAAGTTCGTCGAGGCTATGATAGAGAAGACCAAAACCATCCACATCGGCCCCGGACTCGACCGCAGCAACAAGCTCGGTCCATTGATTAGCGAAGAGCATTTGCAGCGAGTGGAAGGGTACGTCGAGAAAGGCAAGAAAGAGGGCGCGCGGCTCGTCTACGGCGGCAAACGCCTGGGCGGGAATTTGGCCAAAGGTTATTTCCTCGAACCGGCCATTTTTGCGCATGTCACCAATGCGATGGCCATTGCCCAGGAAGAGATTTTCGGGCCGGTGGCCTCGGTGATTCCGTTCAAGGATGAAGAAGAGGCCGTGCGCCTTGCTAACGACACGCCATACGGCCTCGCGGGGGCCGTGTGGACACGCGACATTTTCAAGGCTTTCCGCGTCGTGCGCGCCGTGCGCGCGGGCATTCTGTGGGTCAACCACATGCAACCGACCTATGTGGAAGCGCCCTGGGGCGGCTACAAACAAAGCGGTATCGGCCGCGAGCTGGGACGCTACGGCATTGAAAATTTCCTGGAAGCCAAACAGGTCTACATCAACCTCAGCGAAGCCCCGCTGGGGTGGTATTGATTCGACATCAAAAATCAAAATACAAAAAAGCACAGTCCCCTGTGCTTTTTTGTTGACCGGCTGAGTCTATCTCACGCCGATTTTTGAGCGCACTTCGTGCATGGTTGCCTCGGCGATGGCGCGGCATTTTTCCGCCGACTCGTTGAGATACGCTTCCACCTTTTGCGGATGCTGGCGCAAATCTTCATACCTTTTGCGGATAGGCCCGAGTTCTTTCTCCATATTTTTGGCCAGCAGTTTCTTGCACTCCAGGCAACCGATGCCGGCGCTGCGGCAGCCCTTGTCAACGTAGGCAAGGTCTTCGGCTGGCGAGAAGTAGCGATGGTAAGACATGTAGACGTTGCAATCGGTCGGCACGCCAGGGTCGCTTCTTTTCTTGCGCCGTTCGTCGGTCTTGGCCGGCGCCAGTTTTTTCCAAATGCTTTCCGGCGATTCGGAGAGGGCGATGGTGTTGCCCATGCTTTTCGACATCTTGCTCTCGCCGTCGAGTCCCATGATTCTCTTGGCCTCGCCGATGAGCGGCTGCGGCTCCGGGAAAGTTTCGCCAAAACGGCTGTTGAAACGCCGCACGATCTCGCGCGCCAGTTCGAGGTGCTGAATCTGGTCTTCGCCCACTGGCACATAAGCCGCCTTGTATAGCAGAATATCGGCCGCCATGAGTACCGGATAGGTGAAAAGCCCTACCGCCACCGACTCGCCTTTGTCCTTTGACTTGTCCTTGAATTGGGTCATGCGCGACAGCTCGCCTATCATGCACGAACAATTGAGCACCCACGCCAGCTCGGTGTGCTGCGGCACGTAGCTCTGGATAAAGAGGAGCGCCTTGTCGGCCGAGATACCACACGCCATGAGCATGGTAGCAGCCTCCAGCGATCTCTGTTTCAACGTGGCCTGCTCGTAAGGTACGGTCATGGCATGGTAATCCACCACGCACATGATGCCTTCGTATTCGCCTGAGTCTACCAGCTTCACCCAACGCTGGATAGCGCCGAGATAATTGCCGATGTGAAGTTCCCCTGTCGGTTGAATACCGGAAAAGAAAAGTTTCTTGGCCATTTTCCAAAAACTCCTAATTTTTGTTGAGCGCGGCAAGATTTTGCTGTAAGATAGCTAAAAATGTAATAGTGCAGATGAAGAGCAACATTGAGGGAGCGTGATAGCAAGCCCTGGAGCACAGCGATGAGCGTCGAGAAAGACTGGACGCACCGACGCGTGCGAGCTTATCAATGTAAGCAATCGTTTAGTGGATCGCCGGCCTGCGCCGCATTGCGGAAGGGTTGCTATCACGCGACCACGATTCGTTACTCATCATCTGCACCAGCACATAAGATAGCTGAAAATGTCATTATAACCGTAGTGTCGGTTTTAGTAAATGCAAAATGACAGGAAATTTTATGGAAAACAAATGCAAAGGAACCTTGCTCGGCCTCGCCACAGGCGATGCCCTCGGCGGACCGCTCGAATTCATGTCGGTCAGCCAACTACAGATCAAACATGGCACAGTGAACGGCATGATCGGTGGCGGCTGGCTCAACCTCAGACCCGGCCAGTATACCGAAGACACTATTCTGATGATGGGCATGGCGGAGAGCCTCATCGAACACAAACAACTCAACCTTGACGACGTGGCCAAACGCTGCCTTGCCTGGTATCGCACCAACCCCAAAGACGGTGGCACCATCACCAAAGCGGTACTGGCTGCCTGGCAGGAAGGCGTGAAAATCGAAGATGCGGCGCGCAAGATAAACGAAGAAGTGACCACGCAGAGCGACAACAATGACGGCATCATCCGCTGTATCCCGCTCTCTCTTCTCTATTTTCAGGACATGGAAAAACTGATGCAGGAAACATTGCGTGCCGCCATGCTCACCCACTATGACAAAAAAACAGCGTCGGCAGCAGTAGCCGTGAATCTCTTGATTTCGCGCATGTTGCAGGGCGAGAGCGATCGCAAAAAAATCTTGCAGCAGGTGGGGCAACTGCTCGACGACAACGAGCTGGGCATTTACAATGTGCTGCCCGATGTCAGCAGCAAAAAGAAAGACGATCTGCGTTGCTCGCCGCGTCTGCAGGACACGCTCGAAGCCTCGCTGTGGGGCTGGTTCAAGGCCAAAAATTTCCAGGACGCGATGGTGACGGTGGTCAATCTCGGCGACGATGCCGACACCATCGGCGCGCTCACCGGTGCTTTGAACGGCGCCTATTTCGGCGAAGAGAGCATCCCGGCCGACTGGCTCAAAACCCTCGAAGACAAAAATATCATTGCCAATCTGGGGCGGCGGCTCTACAAGCTGGCCACTGCCGCCAACGGGAAGTAGGTCTCGACGATGTCACAACTATTGTCTTTGCTGGAATCTTTCAATCGTCCGGAAATCATGATCGCCGGCCTCATTGCCGCCACCGCTTTTCTGTCAAGCCTTGTGTTGACGCGCGTCATGCGCCACTATGCGCCTCGACTCGGTCTCGTTGATCGGCCGGGGACACGTAAAATCCATGCCCGTGTCATGCCCAAAGGCGGTGGCCTGGCTATCCTCATAAGCCTTATCCTGGCAAGCGCACTGGGCTGGTTTCTGCTCTCTGTCTGTAATGGGATGCCGTCCACGACCGCTTTAGCGGTTACCCCAGAAGCGTTCGGCAAAAAACTTTTGCTGCTCTTGGGCTGTGGTGTGGTCATTTCCCTGCTCGGCCTTATTGACGATCTCAAGAACTTGAGCCCTTACCGGAAAATTTTCGTGGAATCGCTCGTTGCCTGTATACTCATTTACCATGGCCAAAGGGTGACGCTGTTCATTCCCAATTTCTGGTTCTCGGTGCTGGTGACGTGGGGCTGGCTGCTGCTCATCACCAACTCTTTCAACCTGCTCGACAACATGGATGGGCTGTCGGCGGGCGTGGCATTCATTTCCGGCGCCATTTTTCTGGTAGTGGCCGTGCAGACCAGACAATGGCAGAGCGCATTCCTGTTATTGGCTCTGCTCGGCAGTTTGCTCGGTTTTCTCTGCTTTAACTTTCCGCCTGCTACCATTTTTATGGGCGACTCAGGCAGTCTTTTGCTCGGTTACCTCATGGGTATCCTGACCATTGATGCCACTTTCTACCATGCCCCAGGCACGGTTCTGCCTGTGGCGTTACCCCTTGTCGTAATGGCGGTGCCTCTGTTCGACACGAGTACCGTGGCGTGGCTGCGCTGGCGTTCCAAATGCCCGATTTTTCAGGGCGACAAACGCCATTTCTCGCACCGGCTGGTAGACCTCGGCATGACCAATCGCCAGGCCGTACTCACCATCTACCTCGTCACTTTCGCCACAGGGCTTGGTGCTACCGTACTCTATGACGTGAGTTTTTGGGGCGGCCTCTTGATTCTGGTGCAGACAGTGGTGATTCTCGCGGTAATCCATATTTTGCAACAGGTGGGAGCGCGCCGTCCGACCGGCAACAACCATAGCGTCCAATCGCCGGCCCAGCCTGGTCAAGGAGCATGACATGACACGCAAAGCGGCTCGCGCCCATCTCGCTTCATCGCTATCCGGCACGTCGCAGTTAGCGGAATTTGTCTTGCTGCCGCTCTTGTGCCGCAATGCGTCGGTGTGCGCCGCGGCGTGTGCCATCATCCTGCGTCTTTATCTGCCCGGTCTTACCGTGGAGATGGGCGAAAACAGCCTGGTATGGCTGTTTGCCTGGCTCAGTTTTTTGTTCATGCTACTCGACGCCGTGCTGGAAAATGACTGGCAGTGGCGCAGCCCCATGCTGACGCTGGCTATTCTTGCCTTTGGTAGCGTGGCATTTCTATCGGCAGCCTGGGCGAGTTATCCAATACAGGCTGCCTACCAGGGCATGAACTGGCTATCGGATATTTCGCTTTTTTTCGTCATTCTATACTGGACGCAGCGCCACGATATCGCACCCTACTTTTTGTCCGTATTACTGGCCTGTTTTCTCCTGGAACTCGCCTACGTGCTGTATCAATATTTCATTGGCTTACCAGCCACGCGCGCGTATGCGGTCAGGCACAGTGCACTACTCTACCAGACGGGCATCGGCGCCGACAACATGCCACTGCTCATGGAAAAACTTTCTCTCTCGCAGGCATTCGGTCATTTCACGCTGACCAACTCGCTTGGCGGCTACCTCATCATGTACCTGCCGCTCCTCTTACTGCTGGTACGCCGCAATTGGCGCCGAACTGTTGTCTGGTTATGGCTTGTGTTGCTCGCTATGTCTTCTTTGTGTCTTTTGTTCAGCAAATCGCGTGGCAGCATGTTGGCGGTGGCGGCACTGGCTATCTTGTGGTTGCTATGGCGCAACTGGCATAGCAGCGACGCAAGATGGCTTGTCACTTGTGTCATTCTCTGTGCCGCCAGCCTTGCCACAGTATGGCTACTCTGTTGCACTACCTGGGGCGAGGTGCTGGGGCAATCGTCAGCCAGCTTCGTCATGCGCCTTGGCTACTGGACAGCCACCTGGCAGATGTGGCAAGACCATCCGTGGTGCGGTGTCGGTATCGGGAACTTTAGCGATCATTACTACAGTTATAGAATGCTGTGGATCGAAGAAGTAAACAAGGCGCACAATTTTTATCTGCAATGGCCTGCCGAAACCGGCATCTTTGGTTCGCTCGTGTTGCTATGGCTGGCCTGGGCAGCGTGGCGGCTGATTGTGCGCGCAGGTAAAAACGTGGCATACCTGACAACACCGCCCCAGGAAAACAGTACAGCCGTGGGCAGGCGAGAATGCACCATAGTTTTTCCCTGGATTTTCCTGCTTGCGCCATGCTTGGCGTTCTTTCTCGTGGCGGCCAGCGGCCGCCTGGTTGAGGTAGAGCCTTTCCTGGCCTGGCTTGCCGTCCGCCTCGGACAACCGGAAACTGCCTGGCAGGAAGCGGCTTTATTCTTGTATTACCTGGCGGTTCCGGTGCTGGCCACAGTCTGGTTTGTGCTGTTCCGCCTGCTCTGTCGCATTCGCCTCGATGGCATCATGCGCCAGGGCTTGCTCTTGGGACTGATCGCTTTTCTTCTGCACAATGCGGTTGACATTGACTTCTATGACTCGGCACTGAGTCAGACCGCCTGGCTTTTTCTCGCTCTCATTTTGGTGAACATACCTATCACGGCAAGCTACCGCCCGGCTTTTATGTACAAAGCCTCTTGTCTCGTGGCTACCTGCGCCGGGATGCTGTGGTTGAGCCTTTCGCTCATTCCCCAGTTGCTGGCCTTGGCACATGTCAAGCAGGCACTGCCCGGTTTGCGCCAACAAATAGAGGAGGCCGGCAACAACAAAGAACGGTCGGAGATTACCAGAGTTTACGAAAATTATCTGGCACTTGGCTGCAAGCTGTCACCCGGACATCATGAGATGAACGATGCGCTGGCGGTCATCGTGCTAGAGAAGGCACGCTGGATGGCGACGCAGCGTCATGTCACGCCGGAGCGACTGGCCGTAGAATTGGCACAAGGCGAGGCGTGTCTGTCCCGTACTATTCTTTGGCGTACCCACTTTGCTCCGGCCTATTTCAGCCGTGCGCAATTCCACTGGGAAGCGGCCAAACTGTGGCAGGGAGTCGGCGAGCGACAACGTGCCGAAGAGTCTCTGGCTAAGGCGATCACTGACATAGACAAGGCTTTGGCCATTTATCCGGCTAAGGCGGTGCTGTGCGCCCTGGCCGGAGAACTGGCGGAAATGCAGGGCAACCGCACTCTGGCGTCACAATGGTTTCACAAGGCGCTATACCTCAACGATATCGGTACTTTCATGTGGGTCAACCTGCCGACAGAAGTCGAGGAGGTGACGAGGCACAAACTGGCGGCTTATCTGAACAAACGGTAAGGATTTGTATGCAAAGTCTGCTCAAACTGGCTAAATTTTTACGCGATCCGCACAAGGGCTGCCCCTGGGACCGCGACCAGACACTGGAAAGTTTCAAGCAAAATGTCGTCAACGAGGCAAACGAGGTGGTCGAGGCCATCGTCAAGAAAGACAGCAAAAATCTGTGCGAAGAGGTCGGCGACACTTTGTTCAATCTGGCTTTTATCACCAATCTCGCCGAGGAACAGGGGCTGTTTACCCTGGACAATGTCATCGAGGCGATCTTTTACAAGTTGCTGCACCGGCACCCGCACGTTTTTGGCGAAGCCAGTGCCGGTACGGCAAGCGAGGCGCTTGGTGTGTTCATGAAGGCCAAAGAAGCGCACAAACAGATGCCGCCTTTGAATCCGTCGCTCACGCGCGCGGATGCCTGGCAACTTTTGTGCCGCTACACCGAAGGCGACAGCCTGCGCAAGCATGCCCTGGCTGTAGAAACGGCGATGGCCGCCTGTGCCGGAAAATTCGGCGAGGCGGAAGAAAAGTGGCGCATGGCCGGTTTGCTCCACGATCTCGACTATGAAAAGTTCCCCGATCATCACCCGTTCACCGCCGTCTATCTCCTGATCGAGAACGGCTATAGCGAAAGTATACGGCGCGCCGTGCTGTGCCATGTCGAGGAACGCACTGGTTTCACGCCGCACACGCCGCTCGAAAAAAGTTTGTGCGCCGTGGATGAATTGTGTGGTTTTGCCATAGCTGTGGCGTTGGTAAGGCCGAGCAAAAAACTGGAAGATGTCACGCCCGAATCGCTGCTCAAAAAAATGAAAGACAAGGCTTTTGCCAGAAACGTGGACCGGCGGGCCATCATGACCGGCGCTATGTTGCTCGATACGACGCTCGAAGAACACCTGCGTTTTGTGCTGGAAGCATTGAAACCAAAGGCGACTGAGCTTGGGGTATAAAGATTTGTGCAGTTAAGGAGAAAATAGTGAAAAGTGATACTTCGTTCCTTACGCCCAATGCCTACGTGTGCGCAAGCATTGGCTTCAGTGTCGGCGGCATTTTTTATGCCTTGTTGTATGTCAGCGCAGCCTCGCTACAATGGCCGACACTCCTCATGCGTATGCTTGGCGTGAACGACCCGCTGCCTGTCCATCTGGCGCGCGGGGACGTGTCGTTTATGCTGTATGTGATGCTGTACGTGCTGTTTTTCTGGGGGCTTGTTACCCTTGTCTACAAAAGCCGCCTGTTGCGCCAGGAGAAAAGCGCCCTCACCTTGCTCGAACAGAAATTCCCCAGCTCGCGCATTCTCAGTAAACGCGGCGAAATAGACGCCCTCAAGGCGACCGTCACGCACGGGCCTGATGGTCCACGCATACGCCACACGGCACTGGGGCAGACGCTCGTCTTTCTCATGGATCACTGTCTGGTCACCGAAACATCGAGCCGCGTCGTGGAAATCTTCACGCGCCGGCTCGACACTTTGCAAAAACATGTCGAATCGTCCTACAGCATGCTACAGTACATCGCCTGGGCCATCCCGTCGGTTGGCTTTATCGGCACTGTGTGGGGCATCGGCATCGCCATCGGCAACGCCGGTTTTGCCGCCGACGACCTCAAAATGGTGACACAACCGCTCGGCGTCGCTTTCGACACGACACTGATCGCACTCCTGGAAAGCCTGGTGTTGATGTTTTTCATGTACAACATGCAGCACAAAGAGGAAAACCTGCTCAACTCGATAGACCTGTTCTGCCAGGAAAAGTTCATCATCAATCTGCGCCTGGAGAAGGAGTAGCGGCTGTGAGCAAAAAACGCGAAATCAACGTGTTCAGCCTGTCGTTCCTGGACACTTTCTGCAATGCCCTGGGCGCCATGATTCTGCTCTTCATCCTCAACAGCAACGCCTTGACGCGGAGCATGCAGTCGGCGGTCGAGAAGTATCGGGTAAAGACGGTGGAACTGGAAAAAGAACGCCGGTACGCCGAAGCGGCGCGCAACGACGCGCAACTTTCGCGCAACGACGCGCAACTTTCGCGCGATGCGGCGTTCAGGGCACGCGACGAAGCGGAAAAATCGGAACAGAGAGCGGTGCAAAATCGTGAACTGGCGATGATCTCCGAACGAGAGGCCAGGGCGCAAAAAGAACTGGCCGAACAGAAAGCGGAAGAGGCACGGCTGGCCGAGCAAAGGTCGCTCACCGCGCTCGAAGAACTCAAAGTGGCACAGGCGCGCATGGCGCAGACCAATCAGGAACTGAGCCGCAAGAACGAAGAATTGAGCAAACTCAACCAGCGCATCGAACAGGCTTTCAAACAAAATGTCTCACGCGAGAAAAAATTCCAGGAGATACTCGACCAGAAGGAGCAGGTGCAGAAAGAATACCAGGTATTACTGGACAAACAGCAAAACCTAAGCCAGACTATGGACAGTCTGGAGCAGCAAAAAAAACAGTTGCAGGAAGAGTGTGACCGCCTGACCCTCTGGTACAAAGAGGCTAAGGAGCAAGCCAACAGCCTCAAGGGGCAATACCAGAACGCTGCCGAAGACAACAAGACACTGGCGCAAAGGTTGTCACAAAAAGAGACTGAGCTTAGCAAACGCGAACGCGAAATAGCCGCCAGGGAAGAGGAAATCCGCAAACGCGAAGAAGAGACGGCGAGCAAAAACCAGAAAATCGCAGTCATGGAGCAAGACCTCAACAAAAAAGACGACCGTTCGCTCTTTGGCGTCAAACTGAGCTACCAGCGCATCCTGTTTCTGTTCGACCGCTCCGGCAGCATTGTGCAGAACAACTGGAAAGAGACGATCATCGGCACCTGCAAGGAAATTTTGGAGCATTGCGAGGTCGAGGAGTTTGCCATCGTTGCCTTTTCTTCTGACATGCGCTTCTGCCCGCCTCGACGCGGGCTCATGTGGGCAGGCGACAACGAAAACAAGAAAAAGGCCGTGCAATGGCTGCAGCAGAATGTCGAATTCGGCGGCACCACGCATATCCACGAAGCCATCAGGATCGCCTATGAAGATTACGGCAGACTCGACGCCATCTTTTTGCTCACCGACGGGCTGCCATCCGTGCAAAACCGTACCACGCAAGATGTCGAGAAGGAAATCATCCGTTACATCGAAAAACAGGTGGGCGACAAGGTGGCAACCAAGATCATCTCCATTGCCATCGGCTATCCGCCCGCCGACGCGGAACAATACGCCGCCATATACAAGTATTTACACCGCATCAGCGACCTGACCGGCGGCCAATATCTGGGACGGTAAAGAAAGGAGAGACTATGCAATTATTACGAGTACAAATACCCGAATTCCGCGTTTTAAAAAATGTGGATATTCAATTCAGAAAAGAGCTAACCCCTAAAATCTTTCCCATTGGCAGTGAAAACGGCGGTGGCAAAAGCACTCTGTTGCAGTTGATCTTTGTGTTACTGCATTGTTCTTTCAATCCTAAGACAACAGGGTTCGTGAAAAATTTGCTCAATGATTTCAAAATAGCCCAACAAGATGGGACATTGGCTAAATTCGAGGTATGGGACGGCAAGGATACGTATCAGGTCGAATTTTTATGTTATAATGCGGCATCTTTCCCCAAGATAGATTTCCAAGATGTCAATTTTGCTGAATTTAAAACCATTCAACAAATGGATAACGCTATCTGTTATCTGGCAGAAATGAAAGAAATTGAAAAAGAGATTGCTGTATTAAAAGACCGACAAGATTCCATCAAAAGTTCATTGAGCAGCTTAGGTCGTTTTTCATCTGAACATGATAACTTTACCAAACAAAGCGAAACAGTGGCTCAACAACTTTTACCACCAACCCATAAAAAAGACGAACTTCAAGTTGTTCAAGCAAAAATTCTCCGAGAGTTGGAAAACCAAAACCTTATCTATATCACCACCTATGGGAGTGATAGACAAAATCCCGAGATTCTTCTCTGCCGTGTTCATAACTTGAATCTAGCCGAAGCCAAAACTTTTTTAGGCATGTTGTCGCAGAAGATATTCCTCGCCATTCCCTCTACGCAGATCTGCCTTTTTTTGCCAGTGGAAGCCAGAAAATCCTTATTTAACCAAAAAATTGAGCAACAGTATACTTATCAACAATCGCTTAGTGAGGCGCACCTACAACTGTCGCATTTTTTTACCTACAGCTATGCCGCAGTACATATCCTTCTGGCTCTTTTGGAGCAAGCTAACGCAAAAGATTTTCAACAGGCTATCAAAACAAGAGGAACGTACGGCAGTAGTTATGCTCAACTTTTAAAAGAGTTAGAAGAAACATTAACCAGTGGTAAAGAAATTCGCCCCAATCAAGACCGCACAGAGATTGCCTTTCTCCGCAAAGGCAGCGATTCTTCATTTGCACCGGAAGATTTAAGTCATGGCGAGCTGAGAAGGTTGAGTATTTATGCCTGGCTTAGATATAACACCATCGCTGATGCCATTGTACTTTTCGATGAGATAGAGATTGGGCTTCATCCGGACTGGCAATATAGAATCGTCCATGACTTGTTGGAATGGGGGCCGAACAACCAGTATATTCTGGCCACCCACTCTTACGCACTGTGCGAAGCGGTCACACCGGCACATGTCAATGAGCTAGAGCCTCGGCTTTTACGGCAAGGGGCCGAACATGGTGCTCAATAGCGAGAAACTGGAACAACAATGCGAAGCGATCAGAAAACTCAGGGAAGTGAAAAATAGAATCGTGGTACTTTGTGAAGGCGGTACCTCACCGGAGAACGGCCGTCACTCGCCGCAATGGTATGCCAGACTTCAAAAGATGCCGGATGCCAGTTTTTATAAAAGATGTGTTCCCATGTGGTGGCGAGAGCGTTTGCCACATTTTTTAAACTGTGGCGCACGGAAGGATGTGATAGACATTTATTTTGCTTTAGTGGAATGGCATAAAAATCAAGGTTCTAGCGCTGATTCTTACTTGGACACCCAGAAACTTTTTGCTTTTGTAGATTTGGATATCCAGCCGCAATCCATCGGCCATGACTATCCATTTGGCGATACCGAAACGATTCTCCACAGCCTTTATGATGCCACGAAGGTCAATGAACAGAACGTGCATCAACATCGCATATGGGTTACAGGTTTAATCCATAAAGAAGCCTATTTCTTGTTACCGCAGATGCAAGAAATTTTTGCTGAATCTACAGAGCTGTTTTATAATCAATCCCCATTGAGTCTTGACACTCTTTACCTCGATATGGCCAAGGCGATTGAGAGCGACGAAGATATCAAAAAACATTTTTCTATAGTAGCAGATCGCATCAAATATTGTAATGGTTTAGATGCCCGTGATCCTGAGAAATTGTCAAGTAGCTGGCAAAAACTATTTCAGCCCGATGCCAAAAACTATGAGTTGATTTTGGCTTTATTGATGATAAAGAAGGCCAAAGAGTATTGGAAAAAAATTGGCTTACAACCGGGCGATGAATTCGCTTCTTCCAGAATAAGAGATACGCTTATACTCGCAATAGGCGAATTTTATGCCCACCAAGAGCCAACTCCTGACATGCATATTCCTTTCTTTTTGAAGGCTATATACTCGTACATCTGAAATATTTTAAGGAGAACATTATGATCGTAAATACCGACAAGGCTCCGCAACCCATCGGACCACTGTTTTAGGAGACAAAATTATGGCTGGTATCGAAAAATACAAACAAAAATGGATGTCCTGGCATCAAGGTGTGGATGCGGTTCTGTTTACCCAGGAAGGGCTACCCATGCCCAACATTCTGATACATACGGCGCGTATGGTACACACTCCGTTCGGGGCGGCAGCGGCCGGCATGCTCATTTTCAACCCGGATCTGGCCGAACAGCCGAAATATTTCGGTTTTCTCTGCGAAGAAGAGCAGATTGGACGCTATTTCGGCCCTTATATCTTTGCCGGTACGCCGTTTGAAAAAGCCCCCATGATCAAGGCCAAACTCGAAATCACGGCCAAATTTCCCACCGCGGCACGCACTAAAGTGACGATTGGCAAGGATGTCATCGAACTCAATTTGTCTGAATTCGATGATGCCCAGTATTACAATCGCCCGGTTTCTGACATGACGCCATTTGTACAGAACGTCATCGAAGCGCGTGCCAAAAAAGCGGAAGTCAAATATAACGGCAAGCTCATCAAGACGATCATGCCACCGGCCGGTATCGGCGGCGGACTTCCTGCCTGCTTCTCGCCTACCGGCCTGTACTTCCGCGAGTAGACAGTGCAAGATGCGCCGCAGGCGCAAAAGTTTTATAGCCCCGTGCTTTGCACGGGGAAGTCTAAAAAAACCTTGCTAAATATCGGCCTTTTGCGTAAAATGGCAAAAAGCGATATGCAAGACAGAGTAGGAGCTGTAAAAAAATAAGTTTTACAAGTTGCGCAGAAATTTTTGCTAAGGGCGAGAAGCAACCGAAGGCGCATAGCCGTAGCTCTGTAACTGAGGGCGCGACGACGCCATTGGCAAAAAGATCGAGCAAGTTGTAATAGTTATTTTTTTATAGCGACTAGATTTTTGTTCAGTCGCCATTGATCGGTGTAGGTCGCCTTTACCGTATGCCCGCGATTTGTGGAGAACAAGATGCCGCAAGAGGAAATTTTAGTTCAGTGTACTAATTGCAATACCACGCTGCGCGTCTTTGCCAGCGATGTAGAACGTATCGTCAAATGCCATGTGTGTCAGAAATTTACCAAAATTCCTGGCAAATTGCAAAAAAGAATGGAACTCAATTGCCCCAACCCACAGTGCCGTACAGTGTGGAACATCCCGGTAAGACAACGCGGAAAAATTTATAAATGTTGGAATTGCCATCAGGAGACCCAGTTGCCGGCGCCGGCAGAATTCCATATCGAAGAAATTGCGCTGGTCGAACAGATCGAACAAGGCGGACAAAATTACGAAACTATCATCTCCGTTTCCAACCCCGGCACACCGGCGCAAATTACCGGTGTCAAACTTTCTTTTACCAACAAAAATATTGATGTCAGCAACTGCTATGATGTACAAGTCATGCTGGACGAATCTTCTAAGGTAGATTATGTCACGCCGTTGCAAGTGAATTGCGTCATCAATACCACGCCCGACACGCCAGTCGGTAGCACCACCATTGTCGTGGAAGTAAGTGGACAGGATTTGCTCGATGATTCATCCCTGGCCGCCAATGCCACGGTAAGCTGGGTGGTAATACCGCAAAGGATGTTCGCCATCGCTACCGAAAACGACTCGCAGGAAAAAGCGGGTGAGCCGTTTGCTTTGCAGCTCTGGGGATGTTTCGCTGCCGGCGATTTGGATCCAAGTTACGAGGGGGTACATGAGGTTCATTTCAACACTACAGCCGAAGAAACCTCGACCGGTGTGCGCCCGATCATGCCACAAAGTTTGCAAGTCGAGTTTCACAACGGTGTCGGCATCACCGGCCGCGAATTTATTTTTTACAACGCCGCCGAGATGCCGCAGGTTGTTGTCTGGGAAGATGCCATCGGCGGCCCCAAGGGCACCAGCAAACCGATCAGGCTTCAGCATGGCATGCTACAAGGCTTCCAGGTGAACCTGAGTGCTCCGCAAATCAACCAGTGTCCTTTTGACGGCGACAACCATGTGTGCGCCGTTGATCAGTACGGCAACATAGTGTCCGCTTTCCAGGAAGACGTATGGATATATCCCGGTAGTAACCGCGGTGAGATTGCCGGCAACGGTTTGCCGCCCAACCTGATTCCGGCGAACTGCTTTCAGGGTGGCATTGCCGATTTGACTGCGCTTAAATTCGTCTATACCGCCCACCCTGACGATACCTTGCCCAAACAGGAATCGTTCATCGTCTCTTTCCACGAAAAAGAAGGATGCAGTCAGGACATCATCATTGACGAAAACCCGGTGCAGGCCGTGCTGGAAAAGCTGGAAGTTTCCGAACACATTGAGCAGGGCAGCCATTGTGGGTTTCGTCTGGTGCTGAAAAATCAGACACATGAAATTCTTCTCGTTGCTTATCGCTATGAGGCAATGTTTACCACACCTGAAGCACAGTCACTCGATGAATTTTACCAATTGTACTGGGAGAATCAGGATGTGGAATGTGCTCCACAGGCCAATACGCCGCTCTCTTTTCGCATGGAAGCGGGAGACCTGGTGCCGGTTGGCACGACTGTGCTAAAGTTTACCATCTATGTAAAAGACAAGCAAAACCGTGTCTACGGTAAATTCACCTGCTCTTTGCAATGGCAGGTAGAACCTAAAGGCCGCATTTTCCAGGTAAGGTCCCCAGAATCTTTGCAAGTGGAAGCCGGCAAAAAATTTGCCTTACAGATTGTCGCTTTGTTTGCGGATAAGTCGGACAGCGACTACAAAGGCAAACATATGTTACGCTTTGAAGTTCAGGCTTCACCTTCACCGTCGGGCAAGCAGCCGGAAATTCCGAAGCAACTGGAAGTCGATTTCAGCAATGGCGTGGGTAAAACGGCAGAGGCTTTCTCTTTTACCAATGCCGGGGAAAATCCCAGGTTGCGAGTATGGGATGAGTCGCCCGGTGGCCCGCGCAGTACAGATATCGAATTTACTGTAACAACAGCCGAGATGGGTTCCTTTGTCGTTTCACTGCCGGAGGCTATTGTCAACAAAGAGAAATTTCCTGAACAAAGCCAGGTTATAGCCCTGGATATCTTCGGCAATTTGAAGAGCGATTTTGCCAAAACTTGTCTCTTGTATCCTGCCAGCCAAAAAGGTGGTATCTATGACAAGGGCCAGCCTACCAAGACATTGCCTGAGCAAGCTTTTGCCGAAGGTATTGCCGATCTGGGTGAAAGTGAAATCTCCTACCGCAGTGATATCCAGGAAAGACTGCCCAAGCAGGAAGAATTCATTGTCGAATATGATGGCAAGAAAGGCAAGAGTAAGCCGGTGAAGATTTTACCCAGCATTGCCAAAATCGTCATCGTCCGTTGCTCTTCGCCGGAAGAAATAGAACCCGGCGGCAAGGAATATCCGATTTATCTTGAACTGGAAAACAGCGGCGACCAGGCGGCAACTATCTCCTCCGTGTTGTTCTCTTTTGACCAGAAAGGTGATGTTTCCGCCTATTATTCACTTCTGCCGAGTACGGCCAACAGCAACCAATTGATCCCGGGCGTACCGTTGCAGCTCGCATATACGGTGAAGACCGGCGCCAAGACACCGCCGGGGCAAACCAAAATCGATGTCAAGGTCACTGGCATTGATATGGAAACAAAGTCACCACTTCAGGCACGCACCAGCTTCGAGTGGAGCGTGGAAAGCGGCAAGAAATTTTATCGTATCACCAGCGAACACAAAAATGTGGAAGAGGCCGGCATACCGTTTGCGCTCAAGGTCGAAGCGTTTATCGAAAATGCACGTGATACGCGCCTGAATGGCGAAGCCAATCTGCTGTTCCACAGCACGGCGGCAGTTTCACCTAACGGTAAACCGGCCACTATCCCGGAACAACTGACAGTCAATTTCAAAGCGGGTGAAGGATGGGCGCCGGCCAAATTCATTTTGGTAAACGCCAGTCAAATGCCCGTTATCCATGTCACAGATGGCAGCGGCAAAATTGAGAGCCAGAGCGAGCCGATGCGTATCACTCCTGGTAGTTTTGGCAACGTGCAGATCAAGACCGCCTCAAAGATAAGGGAAAAAGAGGAAGGCATCAATAGCATCACGGTACAGGATGGCTGGGGTAATATCAAAGAAGATTTCGCGCAAGACTTGGCGCTGGAAGTGCAGGGCGTGCAAGCTTACCTTTTGGATGACAAACAGCGCAAATTGAACGCTGTACCTAAAGAGTGGATGCAAAAGGGTATATGCGATCTAAGCCTGCACAAGGTGCAACTGGTGTGTGTGCCGGAACAGAAACTTCCGGCGCGCGGATTTGTCGTGGTGGGACTAGGTGACAAACGTTTCCGCAGCAATGAATTTGAAGTAATGGCACGGCCTGTTGCGGTGACTCTGGAACATATCCAGGTTCTGCCGCGTGTGGTACAGGGACAGAAACAGCTTATCACCTTCACCATCATTAACAAAGGAACCGTGGAACTTGAGGTTGCCAAAAGCGATTTTGTGTTCTCGCACGAAGACCATTCCTACCGTTATCCGGCGCAGCAGGAAAAAGGCAGCCTGCGTTTGCAGCCAGGCAGCAACAGTATCACCTACGGAGTGTCGTTGCCGCTTGATGCTGTGATCGGCAAAATCAACGGCAAGGTCAGCCTCAAGTTGACACAGCCGCCACAAAGTTGGGAAATTTCGGTGGAAGGCAATTGCTCCTGGTTCACCGAGCCGGCAGGACGCCAGTTCCTTGTGCAGAGCGAAAACCGCCACAAAGAGACGGCGGGTATTCCGTTTGCCTTGAAACTCATTGCCACCTGGCAAGGTAAACCGGATGCCAGCTACGAAGGCCAGCGTAGCATTTGCTTTGCCAGCCAAGCAATGGCTTCACCTTCAGGGCAAGCGGCGCGCATTCCGAAAACATGCAAAGTGGAGTTCCAGAACGGCGAGGCGGTCACGTCTCGCGATTTCATATTGTTCAACATCGCCGAGCAATCCACCATCGAGGCACACGAAGATATGATCGGCGGGGCTCTAGGTACGAGCGAAGCGATCACCTTGCGTCCATCAGGGCTGCAGGAGTTTCGCTGGCAATTGGCCAGGCAACACGTCAATGCCCAACCTTTTCAGAACAAAAACTTGCTTATGGCTCTCGATAGCTTCGGCAACATCAAGAGCGATTTTCAGGAAGATGTGCGTATCCATACCTTGAGCCAAAAAGGTGATGTGTGTCTGGCTGGCCTCAATATGCAAAACATGGTACCTGGTCATGCTTTCCAGGGCGGC
This sequence comes from Planctomycetota bacterium, assembly GCA_020057085.1. GTDB lineage: Bacteria > Planctomycetota > Uabimicrobiia > Uabimicrobiales > JABWCH01 > JAGVGO01. Next base: position 20,975 of record JAGVGO010000207.1, read on the forward strand.
GTAGCCGACCTGACGACGCTCAAGCTGGCTTACCGCATCAGTCGCCCCGATTATTTGCCATTGCCCGACAGGCTCATTGCCTCGTACGGCGAAAAGAAGGGCGAAAGTGACGAAATCACGATCTTGCCACGCCAGCTTGCCATGAGTGTTGAGAAGGTAACTTTTCCGGCCAAGGTATTTCAGGGCGAAACCGCAAGACCGCTCACTTTCGCCGTCAAAAATACAAGCGATATAGCGTTGCGCATTACGCAGGCAATGCTCATCTTCGACCACCAGGACAAAGATGTCTCGGCAGGTTTCTCGGTGGCGGCCGATGCCCACAATTCCGCGTCTCTTGGGGCGGAAACGGAAAATATGGTGACTTACTATCTGGATGTCGCGGCGCAAGTAGATATCGGGCCGGTCGTTCTTACCGTAGCCCTGCAAGGTGCTTCCACCTTACAGGAAGAACGGGTGGAAGCACGCGGCAGTGTCACCTTCGAGGTCATGGAAAGACTGCGCGATCTGGCGTTAACTACCCAGCACGAGAATACCGAAATAGTCGGCGAACCGTTTGCCGTGAAGATTGCCGTCTTCAAGAACGGCGAACCGGATGTTCATTACGAAGGCGCGCACGAAATTTGTTTCAAGAGTACAGCCAAAGGCGAGTTGTTTGCACCGAGCATCCCCGCCGCCGAGGTCATCCAGTTCAACAAGGGTGTGGGACAAAGCAGTGCCACTCTTGTGTTTACCAGCAGCAACGAGCGGCCCGCCATCATCGCCGAGGAAAAAGGCAAGGCAATCGGCAGTTCGGCAGAAATCGCCCTCAAGCCCGGTAGCATGCAAAGTATCAAGATCACTTTCGACAACAAAAAGATCGGAACTTACACCTTACAGGCGCTTGACCGTTTCAACAACGTGCTGGAAGTGAGCTACAAGTTGGACGACGACATCAAGACCAATGTGTTGCTGACCGGCAGCCAGGGTACTTTCTATGAAGTGCTTGAAATTATCGGTTACGGCGGCATGGGCAAAGTGTACAAAGCCAAACGTCTGAACGACGACCTCATGGTGGCTGTCAAGACTACCTCTTTCAGCAGTTTGGGCGAGATCGGACGTTTCCTGCAGGAAGGTGAGTTGCTCATCCGCTTCGATCATCCTAATATTGTCAAAGGTTACGACATGGGGCAGGTATGCCTGCGCAAAAGCAGCCGCGTCGAAATCGAACTGTTCATGGTCATGGAATACCTGCCGGGGCAAAGCGTCAAACGGTTGATAGATTCGGCCAAACAAGGTGTGTTGTCGCCGGTGTGGGCGACCGAAATCATTGTCCATGTGGCGCGCGGGCTTATCTACATGTGGGACCACAAGACGCTGCACCGCGACATCAAACCGGACAATATCCAGATCACAGAAGACCACAAGATCAAGCTGATCGATTTAGGAATCGCCAAGGCGGAAGGGGTTGACATCAACCTGACGAACCCCGGCACCGTGGTCGGCAGCTATCCGTACATCTCGCCGGAGCGTCTCAAGGACACCGGTACCGACTTCCGTTCCGACATCTACAGTCTGGGGGCAAGCTATTACCACATGGTAACTGGCATGCCGCCTTACCTCGACACCTACCAGGGCAGTGGCGGCAAAGATTTGCTCGAATACCTGATGAACATACGCACCAAGAAGATGCCGACTCCGCCGCAAAAGCTGCACGAAATGCCAGTGCCGGTATCGAACATGATCATGACCATGCTGCAAATCAAGACCAACAAGCGTTTCAATACACCTGAGGACATGCTGAAGAGTCTCGAACAACTGCAACGTGAACTGAGTAAAGCTTAGGCGACTTCCAAAAAAGAAACTACCATTTTGCTTGATGTTTTGGCCTCGAAGAGGTTCTCGCCCTCGTCCTGAGCAGAGCGAAGGACAGAGGGTCAATAGCTGCGTCGCTCCTCACTTACAGAGCTACGGCTATGCCGCGTTCGTCACTCCTTGCTCTTGACCAAAATCTCTACGCAAAATTGGTATTTTCTTTTTTTTTCAGCCGCCTATAAATTGGAAATTGGAGTAATTTTTATGGCGATATGGCTACTCAAAGGTCTCGCTTACACCATCGTCTATCTGTTTTTGTTCATCGTCGGCATCAAGTTTTACCTGTGGAGTCGCAAGCAGCAGAAAAAATACCAGGGTAAATGGGGCCGTCGCTTCGGGCTGATCTTCTTTTTCGCGCCGGTTATCTTGTTTCTCGCCCATCTCTGCCTGCCCATCCCGCAAGAATGGATGAAGGTGCTGCAATTTCTCGTTGACATCATAGACGCATCTCTCGCCTGGTTTAAACAAGTGCTCGAACCGGTGCTGGGGTTCGGCTATTATTTGCTCAAGCCAATTCTGTCGGCTTTCATCTATGCCGCGGCCGGCTTTGGCCTTGGCTCTATCCTGGACGCGATGCAAGGCAGTAAACCGAAAGAAACAAAGGATGCGAAACAGACAAAAAGAGCGACTAACGGAAAGTAATCCGCAGACACGCAGAGCAAGTAAAATGATCTCATCGAGCAGACGCATCAAGCGATCAAGCATATTGCTGGTACGATTCCCCTGGCGGGAGAGGTCGTCAGCGCCGAGAGGCGCTGGCGGGTGAGGGGGATTTATGGCAAAAAAACCAGAAAGAATTGCGAACTATGCTAAACAAA
>JAGVGO010000036.1 GCA_020057085.1 Planctomycetota bacterium
ACTGTGAGTCAAAGATGTGGGTACAAAACAGCCCGCCAGGGGAGAGGTTATACTCTACCCATAATTTTTTTATCCCCCCGAAGTGTTAGATACGCCCCGCACGAAAGTGTGCAAAAGCCCCAGTATCGAACTGGGGCTTTTTTTTACGCTAATTGGTGGATAAATTGTTTGATGGCCAGAATTTGCTCCAGACCGCTTGCGCGTGCCAGGTAGGCGTAATGTCCCATAACCGGCCAGAAGAGAGGAGCCATCTCTGTGTGATGGACAATCCACGGTTGGTAACGCGCCAGAATTTCTTCATGTGAGTGAAGATATGGCTTGTTCCGTTTGCGGCTGATGTAAGCGCAATGGTATGGGCGTGCATAATCTGCGGTAAACTGGCCGGTAGCGACCATATTGGCCCACTGCTGATAGAGGTCTATGTCATTTGCATAGTTGAACATGTGCATGGTGAGTCCGCCGGGTGGACGCATATTCATCTCGAGCGCCACCAACTTCTGTGCGTTGTCGGTACGAAAAAATTCCATGTGAAAAAATCTTTCCCGCAGGCCAAAAGATTGCACGGCACGCCAGCCGGCCTCGCGCATGTCGTCGGGTATCTGGCGCAGAGAATAGTAGGCGGTGTGCAAATCGTCGTGCAAAATCTCCATCAAGTTGTCGCAATTCTGGTGGACAGTGTAGAAAACGATCTCACCTTCCCGATTCACCAACCCATCGAAAGAACAAATCTTGCCACTGACGAATTCTTCCAGGAAATAAGGAACACTCCTCTGCTGCTGTAAAAAAGATTCGAGATCGGAATCATTATCGAGACGACAGGCTCCCGCCCCGCCCACACCATTGTCGGGTTTAGCGACTAGCGGATAGCCCACCTCACGCACGAAGGCAAGGATCTGTTCCCGACTGCCGGCGATCACGCCACGTGCTACGTTCAATTGTGCCTGCCGGAATTTGCCTTTCATCCGTGATTTGCACTTGACATCCTGAATCGCGTCGCTTTGCACGCCAAAGACATTGAAATCAGTGCGCAACTGTGCCTCGATTTCCAGCCAGTGTTCGTTGTGGGATTCGATGCGCTCTATCTTGCCGTAGCGGTGAGTAAAATAGCCACAAGCGCGCAGTACCTGATCGTACTTCTCCATCTCAGGCAGATAGTAGTAATCTGTCAGCGCTGCTTGCAAAGCTGGTGTCAAGGTGTGATAGGGGGCATCACCAATGCCCAGGACATTTACCCCCAAGTTTTTCAAATGGGTGCAAAACAAATAGTAATGAGCAGGAAAATGGGGCGAGAGAAAAACAAAGTTCATGTTGTACTCCTAACTGAATTAACGAAAGTTTTGTCTCTGCTCAGACGATCTACGATCATTTGCACACAGGCAGCCACCGCCTGTTCGGCGGTTTTGAGCTGCAGATCGGGATGATCGGGTACTTCGTAGGGGGAAGAGATGCCAGTGAAATTCTTAATCTGGTTGGCGAGTGCTTTTTGGTAAAACCCTTTTGTGTCCCGTTCCTGGCAGACCGCCAGCGGGGCATCAACAAACACTTCAAGAAAATTTTCGGCGCCGACAATCTGCCTGGCTTCCTCGCGGTCTTTAGCGAAAGGGGAAATGAGGGAAACGACCACGATGATTCCCGCATCGTTCATGAGTTTTGCCACTTCCGCAACGCGCCTGACATTCTCCTGCCGATCTTCGGGTGTAAACCCCAAGTTGCTGTTAAGACCATGCCGCAAATTATCGCCGTCCAGCCGGTAAACCAGCTTGCCACGCGAGAATAAATGGCGTTCCAAGTCAATGGCTATGGTCGTTTTGCCAGCGCCGGAGAGCCCTGTCATCCACACAGTCACCGCCCTTTGGCCTAACAATTTTTCGCGTTGTGAACGCTGGATGAAACCTGTGGATGCAATGACATACTGCCGATTGTCCTGCTTGACAGTGAAAACCAAATCTTCCTTGCTCAGTCGCTCACTGATCATGCCGGCGGCGACAGTTTGATTGGTGAGCAAGTCTACCAGCACGAAAGCACCGGTAGACCGGTTGTTCGTATAAGCATCGAACAGCAAAGGTTTGTTGGCCTGGATACGGACGTGACCGATCTGGTTTTGTTGCAGAGTCTGGCATGGGTGATAGTCCAGCGTGTCAAGCGCGACCTGACCGTACAGTTCTGTAATCCTGCATTTTTCCCAACGACAGGCCTGTTTCAGTAGATAGCTTTTCGCTAAATCCAAAGCCGGCTCCGCTAACCAGATCAATTCGGCAGCGAAATGAGAACTGATCTGTGGCAGGCGATCGGGATGCACCAGCATGTCTCCACGCCCGACATCCACAGCATCGTTCAATTCCAGCGTTACCGCCATCGGTGCGAACGCCACTTCAAGATCGCCATCGAAAGAGACAATCCTGCCGATACTGCTTGCCTGCATGGAAGGGAGTACCAGGACAGCATCGCCGCGCCGCACAACACCCGACAGCACGGTGCCGGCATAGCCACGGAAATTGCTGTGCGGACGGCTCACCAACTGCACCGGGAACCTGAATTCCTGCAAATTACACAAATTGTTCAGCAGCAGATTTTCGAGAAACTGAATGATGGTCGGCCCCGCATACCAGTCCATCCGTGTCGAGCGATGCACGATATTGTCACCCCACAAAGCACAGACAGGGACGAATTGGCACTGGATCTCGCAGCCGAAGCGTGAGCTGAAGCGTGCAAAATCTTCTTTGATTTGCCTGTAGTGGTCTTCCTTGAAGTCTACGGTATCCATCTTGTTGACGGCAATGACAAGGTGCTTGATGCCTAAAAGGTTCATGATGAAAGCATGCCGACGCGTTTGCGTCAGGACACCTTTCTGGGCATCCATCAAGATAATGCCGACATCGGCCAGCGAAGCGCCGGTCGCCATATTGCGGGTGTACTCTTCATGGCCCGGCGTATCGGCCAGGATAAAGTGCGCCTTTGGCGTCGAAAAAAAACGATAGGCGACATCAATGGTGATTTTTTGCTCTCGTTCCGCCTTGAGGCCGTCGCTAAAGAGCGAAAAATCTATCGCCGTCGGGAAGTCACGCGCTGAAGCCCGGCTGACTGCCTGAATCGTGTCTTCAAATAAAGCCTTGCTATCATAAAGCAGCCGCCCGATGAGCGTAGACTTCCCATCATCCACACTGCCGGCGGTAGAAATACGCAACAAAGGTTGTTGCAGGTAATCCTGAAGCTGCACTGACTTCCCTCCACGGAAAATGGTTTATCGGTGGTTATTTGGCGTGTGACGGTAGTCTTCGTGATAGCCTGTTGCTGGGAAAAAATCCCCGACTGGGGCAGAGTTTCCCCATTTAGCCAGGTCTGAGGTGGGAATACAAGTCTGAGGCCGAAATTCATGGAAGCTCTCGTTTCTGCGGTGCGGACGGCGGCTCTCCCGCCCATTGCCGGAACGCCGCTTCTTCTTCGCCGCTCAGATATTGTACTACCGCATTTCCTTCCTCTTCTTGTTTATCCTGCACGTCTTCATCGCTGGCCCAGCTTGCGTCATCCTGTAACGGAACTTCGCGTAACACCAAGGTAAATAGCCGCGACATCACTTCAGCGATAGATTCAGTAGCCGCCGACGCCGGCTGTTTGCTCTCTCTGACATCTGCCGCTATACTTGTAGCCTTGGCCTCAGGCTCAATGACTACGGCGGCAGTGTCAAGAGCGGGTTGTTCGTCTTCGTCCGTATCAATACCTAGCACAATCGTTGCTTCACTGGGCGACGCGCGAGCTGCTTGAGGTACTGTCTTGGTTCCCGTGCTGGAATCCGCAGGCAGATCGGACGGTAATGCCAATGCCGATGGTAATTCCAATGCTGTCTCATCTGCTGCTTCTGTATCTGAAGCTGAGAATGCGTCAGGAACAATGGTGATGCTTTCGCTTTCCAGCGGCAAAACTACGGGCGCAAGTGCAGGCTCGTCCGCTATCACCACGAACGATTCGTTTGTGTCTGCAGGCGAAGACGTAGAGGGTTCGCCTGGAGCGATGGTAATTCCTTCATTTTCCATGCTCACTGTCGGTGCAAGCACGTCTTGTGGTACAGGCACTTCTGTTTCGGCAGGTGTGATGGTGATGCCCTCGCCTTCCACAGACACAACCACAGGTGCGAGTGTATCCATAGGATCGGGCGAGTTCGTTGCCACCACGACAGAGGCGGGTGAATCTGCGGGTGGAGGCTCCTCTGTTGCGTCAGCCGAGATCATGATGACCTCACTTTCCTCAGACGCGATCATCGGTGCGAGCGTATCCATAGGAGCGGGCGCGTCTACTGTCACCACGACCGGCGCAGACGAATCTTGCGGTGCAGGTACTTCTGTTGCGTCAGGCGTGATAGTGATGCCGTCGCTTTCCACAGGCACAACTATTTCCACAGGCACAACCACTTCCACAGGCACAACCACTTCCACAGGCACAACCACTTCCACAGGCACAACCACTTCCACAGGCACAACCACCGGTGCGAGCGTGTCCATAGGAGCGGGCGCGTCCATTGCCACCACGACCGGTGCAAGCGAATCTTGCGGTATTTCTGTTGCGTCAGGCGTGATAGTGATGCCGTCGCCTTCCACTCCCTCGCTCACAGGGGCTACTGCGGCAGCTACAGTTTCCTCTTTTTCGGGCATTAGCGGCAAATTTTGCAGAATTTCCGAGAAAGAGGTGGTCGGCACTGGTGGATTTTCGGCCAGATTTTCTTCTTTAGTTATGTTCTTTTTTGCAATTGCAGCCTTAAGATCAGACATAGAAACAGCTTGTGTCTGTCCAGGACGAGGCACCATGACCATAGTGCCACATTGTTTGCACTTGAAACGCGTGCCGATGTCTTCATCGCCTACACTGTACATCGCTTTGCATTTATTGCAATGCAGCACACGTTTGGCTTTCTTGAGTTTTTCCAGTTCTTCCGGAAAAATCAGATGACGGGTTAGCAGTAGTTTCTCAAGCGTGGCATCTGCATCTGTTTTCCGTAAAGTATCCAATGCGTCGAGAAGCTCTTGCATCTCGTTTTTGCCTAAAACTTGTTTGGCCATCAATTTTTTTGCCAGCGACAGCTCTTTATCCGTAGGCATAGTTTTGTCCCTAATGAATTGACAAGGCAGTTAGTCGCTGTAAAAAAATAACCTTTACAACTTACTTGATCTTTTGACCAATGGCGTCGTCGCGCCCTCAGTTACAGAGCTACGGCTATGCGCCTTCGG
>JAGVGO010000277.1 GCA_020057085.1 Planctomycetota bacterium
ACTGCCACGAAACTTGTGGGTACAAAACAGCCCGCCAGGGGAAAGGTTATACTCTACCCATAATTTTTTTATCCCCCCGAAGTGTTAGATACGCCCGTTGCATTGTCTACCGGTTTCACGGACTCACTCGCAGAAGTTCGCGCAAGTTGTCGCTCGTCACGGTCAAAGGAAAATTGTGCGGGCGCGTGAGAGGCTTCTGGTGGCGGGCAACCCAGGCAATCAGACTGGACGCCGTAACCGGCCCCTGCGTTTCTTCGATTTTCTTTTGGTAATACTGGGCCTTTTCCTGGTATGCCTTGTGGTTTTTGATCTGCAAAACCTTACTGGCAATTTCCTCTTCGCTGAAGCTCTCTATCTCGGCCCACAAGCCTGCTTCCAGGTATTCTATCCGGCGTGCATTGTCGTGTTGCTCACCTCCTACCGGCAGTATCAACAGTGGTTTGCCGGCCGCCAGAGTCTCGTTCGTGCTGTTGTTGCCGCCGTGCCCGATCACCATGTCAACATGCGGCAGCAAATCCACCTGCGGCACGCTGGGAAAGATCATGACATTGTCCGGCCATGTCTTTTGTGCCAGGGCGGCAAAGGCGCCGCCTGCGCTCACAATTATCTGGAACTCTGGCTTGCTCAAGGCGGCTATGATTTTCGCGAACACCTGCGGCTTGTTATTGAAGACGGTGCCGAGAGAAACATAGATTTTGTACTTGTCGGGCTGCAATTTGGCGAACGGAAAATCACTGCCGGCCTGATTTTTTCTGTTGGCAAAGCAGGTGCCGATGAAAAATGTGTTGTCACCCAGGTTGTCGCGGGGTGCCTCAATGGCCTCATGGCTGGTAATAAGGTTGAGCCAACCGGAATACGGTGTCCTCAACACATGGGGCGGCATCGGGGCAAGGCCGTATTTTTTTCTCACCTTGTTGATTTTGGCATCCACCTCGCCCAAGACTTTTTGCTCTTCCCGCACGAACTGCGGGCCGATCTCGGCGTAGTTGTCGGCAATGGGCAGGCCGCTGCCAAAGGGTGGTATCGTCTTGCCCTTGAATGGCAGCCCGCTGTGATAAATAGTCACGTAAGGGATGCGCAATGCGTCGGCAGCTATGGCAGAGGCGAAGAATGCGAAATCGCTCACCAGGACATCCGGTTTGCCAGGCTCTAGCTTGGCGATTACCTGTTTGCTCAAATGGGCCAGACCTGCGCAAAACAGCTTGATAGCCACTTTGAGTTCCTGATAACCTTGTGTATAAGGAAGCCGTAGGGCATATAGTAGTTGCGACAGAGAGGGTCTGACGGCTTCCATGGCGATGTTGTTGGCGACGATTTTGCCGGCAACGCCCTCGGCACTCTTTATCATACCGATATTGGAGGAAGTCTTGGCATACGGCAGCATGAAACTTACCTCATGGCCTTCGCTTTTCATTTGCAAGGCAATGGTAAGCAGGGTATTGAGATGTCCGAACGAAGCATGGTTTAAAAACAAAATTTTACTCATGTAGGTTTCTCTCCCTTGGTAAGCCAGCTACGCTATTTCCGTTTGACCATTACGCGAAAAGGCTACTTTACTTCTTTTTTCTTGGTGATCGAGTAATCGCCGGACAGATCCTGGTACATGACTACCTGGACTTTGATATTTCCCGATGGAGTGGCAATTTCCAGCACAAAGAAATAGTTGATTCCACTCACCACCTGGGTGGCTGCCTGATGGACTTTGACCAGTGTATGATCCGGGTGTTCCACGGCCAGGAGTTCTGCCGCTTTCTCTGCTGCCGTCCGCATGTCTGGGGAATTGGCATCTTGTGCCATATAACCGCCCGGTATCGCGTTTTTCGGAGGCTTGCTCAGTTTGTTCGCGTCCAGCTTCAGTAAGAACAACTCTTTCTCGGCCTTGAAGGCGGCTATGCCAAAAGCCGCTGTGCCATTTTTGGCATATTTCCCTTTGCACTGAAGCACCTGGCCTTTGCCCGATACATGGTGCTGGAGAAGCTCTTTGGGTTGACCGTTTTTCGGGAAGATCAGAAATTTGATCGTAGTGCAATCGTCACTGACGATCGTCACTTTGATTACAAACTGAGAGATGACGTCGCTTTCCGGTTTGATCTGGAAAGTTGAGACGTGGAAATAAGGATTGCTGCTATCCGACAATTTGTCGCCGTCTTGCGTATTACCTTCTTCCGCTTCATCGCCCCGCACAGTCACAACGGCAGTACCTTGCGCGCCGGTGTTTTTGCAAGTCGCCATTACACTGTGTACACCTGATTTGCTCCCGGCCGTATATAAACCGGTTGCCGTCACCTCGCCGCCCGTCGCTTCCCATTCGACTTCGAACGGAGATTCCTGATCGTCGGAAGTATATCCTTTGGCGACGAATTGGTGCTGTTGGCCGGTTTTGAGAACTATTTTTTCCGGCGAGACCTTCACGAATACGACTTTCTTTTGCTCTTGCCCCATCAGCAGGCAGGGCAATAAGATCGTCATCGCTGCCAAAATGAAATTTTTCAATGCCATATTTTGTTTCCTTTCAGTTAGGATTAGACGCCGAGATATGCTTTTTTGACATGCGCGTTGCAAAGTAGTTCCTCGCCTGTCCCTTGTAAAATTATCTTACCCCGTTCAAGAACGTAGGCTTTATCAGCTATTGCAAGCGTTTGATTGACATTCTGCTCAACGATTAAAACAGTGGTTCCCTCATCTCTGATTTTGCGGATAACATTAAAAATCTCTTTTACGAGTATTGGAGCAAGCCCAAGAGAAGGCTCATCGAACATCATAAATCTTGGTTTAGACATCAGTCCTCTTCCCACTGCAAGCATCTGCTGTTCACCGCCACTCAGTGTGCCGGCAAGTTGGAATCTTCTCTCTTTTAAACGCGGGAAAAGATCGAAGATTTGTTCTTTTCTCTTTTGTCTTTCAGTTCTTGCCTTTCCTTTAAGAGAACCCATATCAAGATTCTCCTCAACACTCATTTCGACAAAAAGTCTTCTCCCTTCCGGAACATGAACGATCCCAAGCTCAATCAGTTTGAATGGCTTCATCTTGTGCAAGACTATATCTTCAAATAATATTTCTCCTCCACGGGGAGAGAGTAACCCTGATATGGTCTTTAGGGTTGTTGATTTGCCCGCTCCGTTTGTGCCTACGAGCGCGACTATTTCACCTTTATTGACCGCAAAAGAGATGTCCCAGAGTATCTGAACATCTCCATAGCAAACATTTATATTTTTTACCTGTAACATAGTCATTTTTTCTATTATCTTCAGGGTTGCGCAAAGAGATACCCAAGCAACTACGGCGCAAACCGCAAAGTTTATCTGCAACGCAACCCGATCCCTGAAGCAAAAAGCAAACCGCCAGCGCATCCGCACCTCTCTGCCCCAGGCAGAGGTATATTTTTAGCGGACGAACTCTTGCAGGGCGTATCCAATAATTAGGGGCGAAGTGTTAGATACGCCCCTTACTTCCCTCTCTTCAGAGGCAGCTTGTAGTAACGTTTTTGGTCGAATAGAGAGTAGGCGTTGGCGACCGCGGCGGCGACGGGCACGAGACCCACTTCGCCGACCCCTTTGGCACCGTAAGGGCCGTGGCGGTCGGGCACTTCGACGCCAAAGATCACCATCTTGGGCATGTCCCTGGCACGCAGGATGCCGAGACTGCGCATCTTGGTACTCTTGGGTACGCCTTTATCGAGCGGCAGCTCTTCGCTTAAAGCATAGCCAATGCCCATATGGATGGCGCCTTCGATCTGGCTCTCGAACAAATTCGGGTTGAAGATGCGGCCGGCGTCGTGTGCGCCGTAGAAGGTGTCGAGTTTACCGTTGTCGTCGAGTACCGCCACCTGCGTGGCATAGCTGTAAGAGTAGTGTGTCACCTCTTCCTTGGCGTGCGTGCCATGCTTGGTGGTCCAGTTGCACACCCATTCGCCGGTGTAGACCTTGCCGACCAGTTCGTCGAGCTTTTTGCCCGCGAGGTCTTGCTTGAACTGCTTGCAGGTGTCTATGATGGCGTTACCCAGGATCGAAGTGGCACGCGAGGCCGTGGTCATGCCGCTTGGCGCGCCGGCGGCGGTGTCCACCAGCACTTCGACGAGGTCGGGGGCGATGCCGGTTTCCTCGCACAACACCTGAATGGCGATGGTGTGTACTCCCTGCCCCATCTCGGTCCAGCCGTGGTGGATGATAACATGCGGCCCCGCCACAACCTCGATTTTCACTTTGCCCCAATCGGGCACGCCGTTGCCGATGCCGGTGTTCTTGATGCCGCAGGCGATCCCTGCGTGTTTAGCCTTGGCGAAGATGTCCTTCACCGCCAAGAGGGTGTCGCGCACACCGACGCCGCTCTTGAGTATCTGGCCGCTCGGCACCATGTCGCCATCCTTGAGCGCATTGTCGTAGCGGAACTGCCAGCGATCGAAGCCGCCCCTGGCGCACAGTTCGTCCACCGCGCCTTCCATAGCGAAGATGACTTGCGGCACGCCAAAACCGCGCATGGCACCAGCCGGCAGGTTGTTGGTATAAACCGTCTTGCTGACGACGTCAACGACCGGCACGTTGTAAGCGCCGGTGGCGTGGCAGGCCGAGCGTTCCAGTACCTTGGCGCCGACCGAAGCGTAGGCGCCAGTGTCGCCAACGATGACCGCCTTGAGCGCGGTGAGCTTGCCCTCTTTGTCGCAGCCGAGCGTGTAGTCCATCCATGCCGGATGGCGTTTCGGGTGCATGCGGATGGACTCGTCGCGCGTCAGCATCACCTTGACCGGCGTTTTTAGATGATAGGCGAATAGCGCAGCGTGGCCTTGCACCGACAAATCTTCCTTGCCGCCGAAGCCGCCGCCGGTCGCCACCTGCCGCACCCGCACTTTGTCGAGTGGCAGGCCGAGTATTTTGGCGAGAAAACGCTGCTCTTCATAGACGCCCTGGCTCTGCGAGAACACCTCAATCCCGCCTTCTTTGCCAGGGTCAAGCCACGGCCGGACGATGCAGCACTCGGCTTCCAAAAAAGCGTGCTCGATGAGCGGCGTCTCATACACGCCATGCACCACGTAAACGGAAGCGGCCAGTGTTTGCTCGGCGTCACCGCGCGTCATGTGGCACACTTCGAGCACGTTGCCGTTCGGGTGGAGCGTTGGCGCACTATCTTTCATCGCCTCGAACACGTCGGTCACCGGTTCCAGCACCTCGTATTCGACCGCAATCTGTGCCACCGCCGCCCGCGCCTCATTTTCGCTCTCCGCCACGACGCCGGCCAGTACATCGCCGACGTAGTGCGTCGTTTCGCCTGCTGCCACGATGACCGGCCAGTCGCTGACAAGGAGTCCGGTGTAGCGATCACCTGGAATGTCTTTGGCGATAAAGACCCGCTTCACCCCTGGCATCCGCTCCGCCTTGCTCATATCAATTTCGATAACCTTGGCGCGCGGGTGGTCGCTGAATTTGAGCGCGCCGTAGAGCATGCCCGGCATCTTCATGTCACGCAGATAAGGTTGCTGTCCCAGCACCACCTGATGTGCCTGGTATTTTGGGTGGCGCGTGCCGATCTTGCCGCTCGCTTCCTTGGGCAAGATTTCACGCCCTGCGCGCAGCGCCTCGGCAGCGTAGAGGATCGCCTCGACGATTTTGTGATAACCGGTGCAGCGGCACAGGTGCATCTGCAAAGCCTGTACCACATCCGCCCGCGTGGGGCTTGGGTTGTGATCGAGCAATACCTTGGCGCGCATGACGATGCCGGGGATGCAAAAACCGCACTGACAGCCGCCCTTTTCGACAAACGCCTCTGCAAACACTCGCTGCTTGTAGTCGCCGATGCCTTCGATGGTGACGACGTTGCCGTTGGCCACATCTTTCATCTTGGTAACGCAAGAGAGTACAGCCTTGCCGTTCATCTCGACCGTGCAACAACCGCACGCCGCCTGGCAAGAGCAGCCGTCCTTGGGTGAGATTATGCCGGCAATCTCGCGCAGGTAGGCGAGCAGGGTGAGGTTTTGCTCACCGTCGTAAGTATTCTTGTTGCCGTTCAGGGTAAATTGCATAAAATGTTCTTTCTCCTCACAGTTCGTCTTCTTCACCGTTGACAAAATCTCGCAACCAATGTTCTTCCTCGCCCAGCGTAGTGTTCGGTCCGTGGCCGGAGTGAACGCGGGTGTCGGCTGGCAGCGGCAAAATCTTCTCGCGCAGCGAACGTTTGAGTTCCTGGACTGAGCCGCCTGGCAAATCTGTGCGCCCGACGGCGCCGGCAAACAAGAGGTCGCCGCAGACAAGGTCACTGCCGAACAAAAAACAGACGCTGCCCGGCGAGTGGCCGGGCGTGTGCAGCACTTTGCCCTGGCAATTGCCGATGGTAAGCACCTGACCGTCTGTCAGGTAGCCGTCAATGCGCGGTGCCCGGCATCCGGCCATGCCATAACGCGCGGCAATAAAGGATGCCTGGCCGGCCATCGCCGCGTCCGCCTGATGCATGTAGAAAGGGATGCCGAACTTCTCCTGGAGAGTCACTGCCGCCCCGACATGATCGAAGTGGCCGTGCGTGGCAAGAAGATACTGCGGTTTCACTTTGGCTTCTGCCACACGCGCGAGGATGTCCCCTGCATCGTAGCCGGCGTCAACGATTGCCGCTGCAAGCGTCTCTTCACACACGAGAATGCGACAGTTTTGCGCCAGCGGGCTCACGGGAATGATGATGATTTTCATGCTACTTCTTTCCAAAAACGCGGATTTCGCCGTCCATGCCGCCGAGGGCGGCAAAGGCGCCATCGTAACTGAAAGCGCCACTTTCAGTAGCGCGGTGCAGTTCCACATCCCAGCGTTTGAGGCCGGTGAATGTTTCCACCATGCGGATCGTGCCTTCGCCCGTCGCCACCATGAGATATTCACCATTGCCGCTCATGCTCATCTGCACCACACCACTTTTGAACTCGGTGAGCGGTCGCTCGATCTTGTCGAGCCAGTCTTTTTCTGGCAATTCGTCATAATCTTTGGTGAGATAGTAGAGCGGATAGCCCTGGATTTTTGGAAACTCTTTGATATTGGTTTTCACATAGTCGAGTTCAATCATCGCAGGGTCTTCAAAACGCCCTTTGACCAGGTTGAGGCGCATTTCCCACGCATAGTAATCTTCGTCCTCCCATTTGCTGTCTTTGGGATTGAGCAAGAGTTGCCACCATTTGCCGTTGCCATTGCGATCACCGGAGTAAAAATAGAGAAGCGAAGGGTGTACAGCGATGCCACTCACTGCACCGGGGTGGATATTTTTCCGTTGGTATTTGGTCTCCTTTTTGGCGACATCCCAGATATGGAGCCAGCGGTCTTCGTCGCCGCCGAACAGATACTGGCTGTCGGCGGAAAAGGTCAGGGTAAGAAAATTGGCAAACTTGAGCGCACTGGCTTTCATCACTTGTTTGTGGCTGGCAAACTCCCAGAGATAGAGATATTGCCCGCCAGCCGCGATATACTTGCCGTCCTGGCTCACTGCCAGCGAATACACTTGAGTTGTGTGGTCGCTAAAGGTGTGCAGCAGTTTGCCCGTAGCCAAGTCCCAGAGCTTGACCGTCTTGTCTTCGCCGCACGACACGATGTGTTTGCCGTCATGCGTCGTCACAGCCTTGCGCACGTAACCGGTGTGTGCCTTGATTTTTTGCACCATCTCCAGAGTGTTCGCTTTCATCACCAGGATCATGCCATCGTCGCCGCCGCTGACGAGATAGCGACTGTCGCTGGTGAAGCCTAGCGAACGCACCGCATCTTTGTGGCGATTGAGATGTATGATTTCGTCGAAATTGTCGCTGTAATCGCCATTGTTGTAGGAGGCGGGAAAAAGGACCGATTTTTGTACTTTGCGGCCGTCTGCCAGTATCACCTCAAACACCAGTGTATTTTGCAAAGGCTTGATATTGACCGAAGTCTGGAATATCGCCTTTTTTTTACCCTCACCTTCCTGATAGTAGAGCGAAACCGTGCAGGGCGTCACTTTGTCCGGATACCAGGCGAGCATATTGGCACTGAGTTTCTGTATAGCGGTGTCGGCGGTGATCTCACCGCGCACCATAACATCTTCCTGCCACGTAAAACTGGGGAAAGGGTAAGGCAGAGCCGGCTGCCACAGCCGGATGTCAACATTCTGCCCCCATATTGGCAGGGCGCAACAAAAGAGTAACAGGAAACAAAGTAATTTTTTCATAGAAAACCTGCCTTAAAGCGATGAACTATCACAACATTTTTTACAAATCTATGATAAACGGCTGAAATGATGTTTGCAAGATAAAAAGCCTTGGGGCCATGATGCATTCTTATGCTATAATGATAACAAAGATTTTGGGCATCTCATTTATCTTGACAGAAAGGATAGGCTTATGGACTTAATTTCGATTTTGCGTATGGCATTTCCCTATACTGCCACCATGGCGTCGCATGCAGGCAGAAGTTTGATCGTATGGATTCCGTTGTCACTCTTGCTGATAGTGATAATGTATTTTGTGGCAAGCCGCGCTGGTTGGCTGGCGACTGCCGGAGTCGCACCACGCTGGGTCAGAATAGTGTATATAGCGGCCTTACTGTTGCTGGTGTTCCCGTTGATGTGCATGGTGGGAATGGTCAACGGCGTGTGCAGCGGTGTTTCTGAAGTTTTGTTGACCGAAGTCCACAAATACAATCTAACGCAGCCGTGTGGCTTAGTGTTGGTAACGCCCGTGGTGATGGGCCATCTGGCAGTGGAGGCAGAACAGAAGCAACAAACCACAGATCTGCCTGCACTGGCAATCGCTGCACTGGAGAAAAAGGAAGTGGCCTTTCTGCTCGATAGCAAACTACGCGAACGGGCGGTGGCACGACTGACGCAGGAATTTATCAAGGCAGCCTTACGTGAAGCCAAGCTGGAACAACGATTCCCCGACTCTAAACTACTGCGCTGGTTGCTGCCTTACCTGGAAGCCAAGATAGCTGCTACGGTGAAAGCCAAGATGGCATTGTACGACTCGTTGTTTCAGCACCTGCAAAGCGCAGGACAAAGCAGCCTGTCATTATCTGTGGTCAGCCAGCAGGTAGGTGACCAATTTTTCGAGAGCACTGTCCTCGCTTATGTTCGTGGTATGTTCAACATGTTGCGCCTGCAACTGATTGTATTGTTCATGGCGCTCTGGGCGATCACCATCTTGCTGTTGCGGCTTGCCTGCAAATGGTTGGCCCGGCATGCCGCTGGCCATACAATCTCAACGAGGCTTCCAGCCCCTATTCCGCCAAAAAATTGTGCTTGTAAGCCACATACGCAGGCATCTGACAGATGAGAAGAAAAAACAGGTTGGTAAGCCACAATTGGCGTTCTTGAAGGCTTAAAGGGGCAAATTGGGTACTCAGATGCTGACGTAAACGGACAAGACCCACGTTATTGACCGCATCGGGTGAGAGGAAAATAGGCTGTTGTGCCACCTTGAAGGCT
Organism: Planctomycetota bacterium; assembly: GCA_020057085.1. Taxonomy (GTDB): domain Bacteria; phylum Planctomycetota; class Uabimicrobiia; order Uabimicrobiales; family JABWCH01; genus JAGVGO01. The sequence continues at coordinate 9,412 of JAGVGO010000277.1, forward strand.
AACTGGCGACGCAAACTGCCAATCTGGGCGCCCCAGTAGATGGGCGCCTTTTTTTCAGGTTACGAACTTCATCTGATTGGCAACAGACTCAAGGCATGGCTGGGAAAAATGCCAAGGTAGAGGAGCGCCGCAACGGCGATGGCCATGGTCAACGCAATCCCCACAGAATGCGGTATTTTCTCGGTTGTCGCCGTTTCTTCCTCCATGTACATCACGATCAGAATTTTCAGGTAGTAGTAAAGGGATATCAAAGTCGAGATGAGAGCGAGGACAACGGTTACGACGTAGCCGCCTTGCAGAGCCGCTTTGAACACATAGAACTTGGCGAGAAAGCCGGGGGTCGGCGGCAGTCCGCTCAAGGAAAAGACGGCGACGATCATGACAAAGCCGAGCCACGGTTCACGCCGGCCCAGGCCTTTGAGATCGCTCAACGTCTCGCAATACTTGTCTTTGCTGGTGAGATAGACCAGTACGAACAGTGCAGCCATGTTCATGAATGTGTAGTTGATGAGATAGAACACCATGCCATAGGCCGCTTCGCTACGGTGTGCGACATCAAGAAAGCCAAGCATGATATAACCGGCATGGGCAATCGCCGAGTAGGCCAGGAGCCGCTTTACGTTCTCCTGCACGAGGCCATAGAAGTTGCCGAAAATGATCGAGAGCAAGGCGATGACGGCGAGGCTCTCTACGAACACCGACTGGCTAAGGCCGGCGAACAGGCGAATGAACACCATGAACACCGCTACTTTCATCGTCACGGACATGAAGGCGGTGATCGGTGTCGGCGCACCTTCATAGACATCGGGCGTCCAGGCATGGAACGGGAAGAGCGACAGCTTGAAGCCGAAGCCGACGAGCAAAAACACGAGCCCCAGATAAAAAGTAGAACTTTGCGTCTTTGCCAGAGCCTGGTCAAACGCTTCCAGATGCGTCGTGCCGACCGCTCCGTAGACCAGAGCGATACCGAACAAGAGCAAGGCCGAAGAGAAAGCGCCCATGACGAGGTACTTGAGACCCGCCTCGCAGCTTTTTTCCTGCTTCACTTTGATGCCGGTCAGAATGTAGGTCGGGAAAGAAATGAGTTCAAGTCCGAGGAACAGCACCAGGAAATCGTTGGCCGACAAAAAGACAAACATGCCAAGGAGCGACGTAGTAATGAAGAACATATATTCGCCAAGGCTTACCTGGTGGATTTCCACATAGCGCAGGGATGCCAGTACGGTGAGAATTCCCGCCACCAGGACGACGATCTTGCCCAGCGCGGCGAACGGTGTGATGAGGTAGGCATTGTCAAACGCAGAAACCGCCACCAGCTCCGACTCGTTGAGCATAAAAGATCCATACGCCTGGGCTACCAGAAGCAACATCGCCAGTCCGAAGAACAGCAACAGCATAGCCGTTGCCAGGTCTCTTTTTTGTTTCCACTGCGTCAGTTCGATCAGCAGCACCACGAAGCCGCCCAGGAACAGCAGAACTTCGGGCATCAACAATTGAGTGTTGGCTAATAATTTCGAAAGTTCCATATTTTTTTCACTTTATTTGTTGAAAAGGGCAACGAACGCGGCAACGCTTAACGCGGCTTTGTTGAGGAAATACATAGGGTACACACCGATCCAGAAAATGAATACGACGATAGGCGCGAAGTAAATCATTTCCGCCACCGTCAGGTCATAGCCACCGTGTTCGCCGTGCGCATGAGCGGCTGCTTCTTCTGCAGGCTTGCCAAAAAACACCCGTTCCACCAGCCACAACATGTAGAGGGCGGAGAAGATCATGCCCGAGGCTGCCAGCACCGGCGTGATAAAAAACGAGAGGCATTTCTCTACGTGGTAGAGAGCGGCGGCGCGCTGGAATGCTCCCAGCAGCACCAGAAATTCGCCGACAAAGCCGTTCGTGAGCGGCAGCCCGACAGACGAGAGGGTGATGATGACAAACACCGTGGCAAATTTCGGTATGCTGTGCGCCATACCGCTATAGGCAGCGATCTCGCGCGTGTGGTAGCGTTGATAAAGAGCGCCGACGAGTAAGAAGAGGCCACCGGTCGAGATGCCGTGGTTGACCATTTGCAGCACCGCGCCCTCGACACCCTGCTGGTTGAGCATGAGTAGCCCCAGCATCACATACCCCATGTGGCTGATCGAAGAGTAGGCGACGAGCTTCTTGATGTCGCTTTGCACATACGAGACAAAGGCGCCATAGATGATGGCCACCACCGCCAGCATGATGAGGTAAGGCATACAGACGTAAAGCGCCTGCGGGAAGAGCGGCATGGCCAGGCGGATGAAACCGTAGGTGCCCATCTTGAGCAGCACGCCGGCCAGTATCACCGAACCGGCGGTAGGCGCCTGCACGTGCGCATCGGGTAGCCAGGTGTGGAACGGGAACATCGGCACTTTGATGGCAAACGCCAGGGCAAAGGCCAGGAACAGGTAGAGCTGCACGTTGGCCGGGAGCTGCAAGCGGTAGAGATCAGTGAAAGAAGCGCTCCACACGCCGAACTGGGTATGGTGTGCCAGATAAACGTAGATGATGGCGGCGAGCATCATGAAGCTGCCTGCCGCGGTGAACAACACGAACTTGATAGTGGCGAAAATGCGCTGCTCACTGCCCCAGATGCCGATCAGGAAAAACATCGGGATGAGCATCATTTCCCAAAAAATGAAGAATACCACGAGATTGGTGACGGCAAACGTGCCGAGCATGGCCGTTTCCAGCACGAACAACAGCACATAATACTCTTTGATGAGTTTGCTTATTTGCGTCCAGGATGCCAGCACCACAAGCGGCACCAGCAACGTGGTGAGGGTGAACAAGAGGAGCGACACCCCGTCGAGGCCGACGCTGAAAGAGATACCCAGTTGCGGTAGCCAGGCAAAGCTCTGGTTGAACTGGAACGGGGACGCTTTGTGTGCATCAAAAGACAGGAACAGCGTGATTGCCAGGCCGAAGACAACGGCGGAAAACACCAGGCTGCCCCACTCGATCAGCTTGCGCTGCCCTCTCGGAACGATTGCCACCAAGATGGCAAACAAAAGCGGCGCAAAAATTGTGATAGTTAACAGTGACTCTTTCATAACTACTTTACCACATTAAAAAAGATGACTGCGCTCAGTACCAGTAACCCGACAACCATGTACAGAAGATAGAATTGCATGTCCCCTTGTTGCATCTTGAGAGCTATTCGGGAGATTTTTTGACACACTTTGCCCGAGCCGTTGACACTGCCATCAATGCACTTTTTGTCAAATACCTGAAACAGGATCGTCTCGGAGAGCTTGTAGATCGGCGTATAAATGTACTTCGTATACAGCTCGTCAATCCAATATTTGTTGAGTACCAGACGATAGATGCACCCCGCCTTTGCGGCCATTTTAGCAGCAAGATCGCTCTTTCTGCCGTACATGGCGTGTGCTATGCCAAGGCCCAAGAAGGCGACGATGACACTGATCGCTATGAATATGGAACTCAAGTGTTCGCCTGCCTCGGTAAGCTCCGCGTTGTGCATGAGCGTCCCCAGCCAATGTTCCAGGTAGTTCGGCATATGGAACGGTACCATGGTGTGCGGCACTGCAATAATGCCACCGACGACCGACAAGAAAGCGAGCGCCACCAGTACCCACTTCATGGTGGCCGGCGACTCGTGCACATGCTCGTAGACATGATGGTCGGAACGGTTCTCGCCAAGAAATGTGAGATAGAAGAGGCGGAACATGTAGAACGACGTACACAGCGCCGCCAGCGCCGCGACACCCCACAACGCAACCGAGCCGTGTTTGCTGGCAAAAGCATAGAACAGAATCTCGTCTTTGCTGACAAAACCGGAGAGCGGCGGAAATCCTGCGATGGCCAGCGTGGCGATGAAGAACGTCCAGCAGGTGACAGGCATCTTGTGTTTCAATCCGCCCATCTTGGTGATATCCTGTTCGCCGCCCATGCCGTGTATCACCGAGCCGGCACCCAGGAAGAGGCAGGCTTTGAAAAAAGCGTGGGTGACGAGATGGAAGATGGCCAAAATCGGCGCGCCTACGCCGCATGCCAGAAACATGTAGCCCAGTTGCGACACGGTCGAGTAGGCGAGCACTTTCTTGATGTCGGTCTGCACGAGGCCGATGGTGGCGGCAAAAATGGCGGTGGCTGCACCGATGATAGCGACGACTGACATGGCGATGGGCGCGGCGAAATAGAGTGCGCTCATGCGTGCCACCATGTAGACGCCGGCTGTCACCATGGTCGCGGCGTGGATGAGTGCCGACACAGGTGTCGGGCCGGCCATGGCGTCGGGCAACCACACGTAAAGCGGAATTTGCGCCGATTTGCCGCAAGCGCCGACAAACAGCAACAGTGCTGCCAGGTTTAAATAGAGCGACGGCAGCTTGGCCGCGTGCGCCGCCTGATTGATGCCGTAGCAATCGAGAGTGCCGAACAGTGCAAACAAGAGGAGCGCGCCCAGGATAAAGCCGAAGTCGCCGACACGGTTGGTGATGAATGCTTTCTTGCCGGCCCTGGCTTTTTCGGCATCCGTGAACCAGAAGCCGATCAGGAGGTACGAGGCAAGTCCCACCCCTTCCCAGCCGATGAAAAGCACCAGGAGGTTCTTGCCCAGCACCAGTGTCAACATGGCGAAGATGAACAGATTGAGATACGCAAAATAGCGGCAAAATCCCTTGTCGCCGTGCATGTAGCCGACGCTGTAGATGTGGATTAAGGAACCGACGCCTGTCACCACCAGCACCATGATAGCCGATAGCGCATCGAATTGCAGGGCAAAATCGAGCCTGACTGAGCCGCTGTGAATCCACGGGAACAGCGTTTGCGTGAGCACGCGCCCACCCTCTGCCATGCCGATCAGCCGCACAAAGCCGCAGATGCCGGCGAGAAATGACAGTACTATCACACCCACACCGATGCAGGCGGAGAAGAGAGCACTGCGGTGGAAAAAATGTTCTTCCGACCATCCCAGGTAACGCTGGCAGGCAGTTTCCAGGTCATGGCGAAAAAAAGCCACGAGTCCGTTTATGAAAAAACCCAGGAGCGGGAAAAATAAGATGTAACAGAGCAATGTTGTTTCCATGTCTCATCGCCTCATTAGGCTGAAGTTGGAAGTCAGTAGCGACTTCTTCAGACCAAAAATATTGAGTACTATGGCAATGATAAGCCCCACTTCCACGGCCGCCACCACGAAAATGAACAGGGTGAAAAATTGCCCCATCAGGTTGCCCAGCACCCGCGCATAGGTGATGAACAAGAGGGAGGCGGCGTTGAGCATAAGCTCCAGGCCCATCAAAATCATCAAGATATTGCGCCGAATCAGCACAGTGAGTGTTCCCACCATAAACAGGATGAGAGACACGATCAGCAGAAAATTGAGCGGAATCATTTGCTTTCTTCCTTCTTCCCTCTCAGTGCGCTAATGCCGACGATACCGACGAGCAGCAGAACTGAGGCCAATTCAAACTGGAGCGCGTACTGCGACAGCAGGATACGGGTAAAATTCTTGACACTGCCGAACTCAGCGGGGGGCTGTCCGGCTGCCGGTATACCTTGCATGATGTGCAAGATGATCAACACGGACAACCCAAGCACCGCAGGCACGGCAAACAGGGTGATCTGCGAAAACACCTTGTGCAGATCGTCCCCTTTGACATCTACCAGGGTGACGATGAAGATGATGAGTGTCATAATCGCCCCGGCATAGATGATGAGTTGCAACACCGCCATGAACGGCGCAGAAAGAAGAGCGTACATGCCGGACAGTACCAGCATGACGAACAAGAGTGACACGGCAGCGCGCATCGGCTGTCTGGACAGCAGCATCGAGAGCGCACCCAGAACAGCCAGCGCACCGAGCACATAAAAACTCACATTCAATGTATCCACGATTTTCCTCCGAAAATCAATAAATCAATGAGCGTTTGTAACAGGCTCTTCCTGGACAACCCGACGTAGTTTGTCGGTGAAAAACGGCTCGACGTGCGGATTCCAGGTAAGCAGGTGCTGCATGTCGAAATACAGCTCCTGGCGCGTATAGCCCACCGTCTTTATGTTGTCCGACATGCGGATGGCATCCACCGGGCAGGCCTCGACGCAGTAGCCGCACATGATACAGAGCGACAGGTCAATGTCGAAACGCTTTGGGCCTTTCTGGATGTCAGGGTTTTGCGAGATTTCGTCGGCATCAATGTAGATGCAGCGAGCCGGGCACGCGGTGGCACACATGTAACACGCCACACAGCGCGGCGAACCGTCCGGGTTTTGCACCAGGTAATGCTTGCCGCGGATATACGGCGAGCGATCGGGACGGTCTTCCTCCGGGTAGCAGGCAGTCACCGCCCCGCGTTTGCCGATGATCCATCTACCCAGGTTTTTCAGAAAAACCCCGGCGGTGAGGCAAATGCCCTTCACGATCTCTACAATGTAGATGGCCTCGGCAAAGCGCATTTTTTCGGGATTGCGATATTTTCTCTCCACGTATTCGATCTCCTAGTTCGGACAAGCCGAAACCAAACAAAAGTTAGAAAAAGTGTAATAGTTCAGGTGATGCGTGACAAATCGTGGTCGCGTGATACCAGCCCTTCCGCAATGCGGCGCAGGCCGGCGATCTGCTGTACGATTGCTTGCATTGACAAGTTCGTGCGCGTCTGTGCGTCCAGTCGTCTTTCGACGCTCATCGCTGTGCTTCAGGGCTTGGTATCACGCTCTCTCAATGTTACTATTCTGCTGCACTATTACAAGAAGTTAGAAAAAGTTGAACAGCGGACTCTACTTTAGCCCGCCGATTTTTTGTTTCAGGTCTGGCAAATCTTTTTCTATGACAGCCCAGACTTCATTGCCAAAATAATCATGTATCAGAATGTTGAGCATAGCTATGATCTGCGCCCAGGGAATCTCTGGGTGTGCCTGGTGAAAAGACACGGAAATCTTGCTTGCAGATTCACCAATGATTTGCAAATGATGGATAATCCAAACTTGCACCAGTTCATCGCTTTCAAATGCCGTGCGACCTCTTTGTGCATACCGTTCGATCCTCGTAATGGCTTCCTGAATATCCTGGAGTCGCTCGGCTTCACTTCTCATACCAGCACGGCTTCTTTTAAAACTTGTTCCCTGATATGCGGGCGAAGGCCTTTAAGCGTAGCGACATCCACTTTGCATCCCAGAACTTGCTCCAGATCGAGCATCAAGGCAGCATGATCCAATAGACTGCGGCCAGGCTCAAGTTCGACCAGAATGTCTACATCGCTATCGGGTCTGGCCTCACCACGAGCGACTGAGCCAAAAATACGCAGATGATGTGCACCATGTTTTGCGGCAATCTGGAGGAGTTCCTCTCGTTTGTTTTGAATGATTTCCTCAAGGAGCATGGCTTACCTGCCTTTATATACCTCAATATTAAGTAGCCTGACAACGGTTTTATTGAATGCAATTTTTAAATCAGATTCACGGTCATACATTTGTTTATCTCCCCGTGTCTAACCTGTCAAGGAGCATGGTGTTAGGAAACCTCCAAAGCATGATAGACTCTGCCGTGCTGTTGAAGCCATTCGACATCTCCTTGTTTTGCATGATTTTCAACATCATGTAGCAGTTGCACTGTTTCAGATTCGTAACATGGCTCAGTCGGGTCGTCCTCGGGTATGACAGCCTCAACATTGACTGCTACCACAAAATTGTCCGTCCGAACCAAGCGTGTACGTGGTACTCGTTTACCGGGAATTCTCATTGTCAAACCTCATCAAAAAAGTGGACCGTAACCAATTTGGCTACTCCGCTACGCCCCAAATATGACCAGACTGCCTTAAACATTGTTCCGTTGGGAAGCCGCTCTTTCACCTCGACGGCAGGATTTGGTTTATCGAGAGGCCGTTCCATTATCAATTCGCCATCTTCCAAACCAACGACTGCCTGCCATTCAAGGATGCCGCGTTCTTCAAGTCGTTCGACTGCATGTTCTCCGACAACATACTTCTCTTCTGCAACGAGCCGTCGAATTGTGTCAAGCAACTTTCCCATTGGGTTACACCCTGCTGCTTAGTTTGACAATGTTGATGCCTGTGTAAAAAGTCAATTTTTCTCTTGCCGCGAATGCGGCACAGTTATAAAGCCTGGCACTTTAGTGCCAGGAAATGGGCGTTTCAGAGGATATTTGCCATTTATGGCAACGGAACCAAGCTTCCCGCGCCCATACTGGGCGCAAATCTTTGAATTGACTGGTTTCTGGCACTAAAGTGCCAGACTTTACAACTATGCCACATCCGTGGCGGCGACTTTTTATACATGCATCGCCCGATCAATGTCATCACGAGTGACACGTTTGGCTTTCATTTCATAAATCGTGACAACCTGTTCGTCATTGGTCAGACAAACCTCCACGTCTCCCATTGCGCCAGTTTGTTCGTCGGCCGCGTTGTGTCCCTTGAGGGGCAAAGCTCGTTCGCTGAGCCGATCCGAGGCCACTTCGTAGGCTGCCGCCACCATCAACACAGGGAGGCGACTGGAGTGCTTGCACGCCAGGTGCTGCCGCAGTAATGTGACGATTTCTTCCGCTGCCAACGGCAGTCCTTCTTCGTTATGACTGAGCGTGGCGATCAAGTTTTCCATCCTCGTCTGCTTCTCGTCACGCACTTGCACTAAAATGCAAATCGTATCCGTCAAGACTTCCTCTGCCGTCACTTTTCCCTTGGCCGCATCGTCGAGCAATTGCAAGGTATCTCTGTAAAGTTGTGGTGGTCGCCCAACGAGGATCGTCTTGGTCGTGAGAGGACTATCCTGATTACGGAGCGTTGGCGTTAGAAATGCTGTTGTGGGATTACAAGGCAAATGGTTATGATTGATGAAAGGAGTAAGATACTTCTCATCGTAAGAGCGTGGTGTCAACAGTTGCCTGATTTCATAGACAAACCTGGACAAATGCTGTTCTAGCCGCCTTTTTCCAGTCCGGCCTGCACCGGTTTCTGCCAAATTGGAGCAGGTTATTGAAAAAAGTCGTGCCCGCAAGGTAATCTGGTCTGAAACCTTACCCTTTTGGGCCAACTATAGCCCCACCACTTTTCGTGTATGCTCATTTGCATACGGGCATGGCAGACTTTCACCGGGGTGTCCCTCCAGTCTGCTTATCCCACCTGGCATGTAGCCAGATAGGGCGTGTCAGGTGGCTTTTGTTTTTTGACGAGGCTGCCAATGGCATTCTTTATAAAAACTGTGATGATGGTTGACACTGGCATTAAAATCAGCATTGGCCTCGTAACCACACTTGGGACAGTGAAAAAGTTTGCCGCCTTTCCAGACCATACGCTTGGTACCTTTGTAGGAGAACCTCTCCCCTTTGGCAGCGCAATGCGAACAGTATTGGCTGGTTCCGTGCGGGTTCACTTCCACTGTCACCGTCGCGTGGAGAAAAGCCTTGTATTTGGCATAATCGCGTAGCAAGCCTCGGATTTGATTGGCCAATCTGCGGTTTAGCCGGTGAGATTTGCCTTCGCCGTTGGCGCGCATGTTACGCAGATTTTCCAAAACCAGGATGCTACCAGGATATTGGCTACAGATATCGGCAATAACTTTGGCTGCTTGCCGGGCAAAGTCTTCGTTAGTCCGGCGCACATGCCGCCACAGTAAGATATTGGAATGTTCGCCACGCACCGGCTTGCCTGACTGCCACTGGTGTTTGCTCACTCGTTTCATGTGGCGATAGCGGTGACGATCCAGGCCACGATCTTTGATAAACTGGGTCTTGATAATCTTGCCGTGCTGCCTTACCGTGACAACCGCAAGGTTTTTGATATTCAAATCGGCGGCGATTGTAACCAAATCCTTATCTTGCTTACGTTCGATGACCTTCTTCGCCTCGATTTTCTTAGCTTGAGGGATATGCAGTTCGGCACTCTTGGGCTTCAGTACGAGCTTGGGGCTTTCTTGTTTCCAGCCTTGCTCATTCAACCGCATCTCGTGCCAACGGCTTGCTTGCACCGGATAGTTTTGCCACAACCATTTTTTGCCATCGTACACTTTCATGCGGACGAATGCCTCTCGATAGGACTGCTCGTGCAAGCGTAGTGACAGACTACCTTTATACAAAGTTGGGTGATTCTCTGCGCCAGGGAGGCCGGGTAATCCTTTCTTCTTTCCCGACTGTACAAAATTGCCACAGTTGGCAAGATAAGCCCTCGCCTTGCCGATAGCGTCTTTAATCACTGAGCGCCGGTAAACTATGGGCATAGCCGCAAACTGCGCCGAGAAATCCCAACCCGCTTCCGGTGTCGTGTGTGCTTTTGTCCTCACTGTGGCATATTCCGCCCAGGTAAGCAATTCGTCGGCACCGATTGTCCGCTCTCTCTCGGCTTGATGTTTTTGCGAAAAGTAGGCGACTTTCTCGCTCAATTTCTCTTTGTGCGCAAGAAAAAATGCGACATAAAAGCTGCGTGCCTCGTTCAGTATTTTTGCTGTACAGTCGAGGTTCGCTCTTTTGCCTTTGTTGGCACCGCATTGGTCCCGACGGCCCAATGCCATACTGAGCTTGGTCGTGCGCTTGGCTTCGCCCATATTATTTTGCACACTCTTTCATCGCGTGGTTTACTTTCGCTTTGAATATTTTCGCTCTACTCCCATACAACCTGGCCGAGAACACCGTGATTATCGAGATCATATCCTGCACCAACTCTTCACCTGGGGCTGGCGTTTTATCTAACACTTCTATCTTCACGCCCAACAGCGCAAACGTTTTTTCCAGGTAGGCAAAACCAAAGCGCGCAAGCCTGTCTTTAAATTCTATCAACACTATTTCCATTTCGTCTCGCGCCGCTTCTTTAAATAATTTTTTTAGGCCACGCCTTTTCTCATTGAGCCCTGAAGCCTGCTCGGTGATGATGTCGCTTATTTCGTACCCGCGCTCTTGGGCAGCCTCTACCAGCCTTTGTTTTTGCCGCTCCAGGTTACCATCCTTGGCCTGCTTTTGTGAAGAAACTCGCGCGTAGACAGCACATCGTATCTTTTTTCGCGGCCGTAATCCAAGCAGCTTCCGTACTTCTTGCGCAGAAATCCTCCTTTGATTTCCTAACGTACGCACAACCGCTATCTTGCCTGCTTTGTCCCATCGCTGAATCGTTTTTACCGATACTCCTAATTTCTTGGCAGCTTGTGCCGGTGTGTACAATTCTTTTTCGTTCATGCCAATATTCTACACGCATTGTCTATTTTTGTCAATAGCTTATTGCACCTCCAGAAAAACAGTCAACACCACCGATTTCGGTATAGGGCTTGCGTGGATCAATTTCTGGGCGATCAAGTTTCGCAAGCATGCAAGACATGAGTAGTCGCACTCCGGCACGGTTGCCGAGGCAACGGCAAACATAATCAATCCGTCCCTGTATCTTCGGGTCTTTGATGCTTCGCGTCTGGCACTGTTTCACTGCTTTGGCCAAGAGTTGCTCGAGACGTTCGCTAGGGTTTGTCATTATCATTATTCAAACTCCAACAATATCTGTTCAGCGTTTGCCTTGTAAGGATCGTAATTGGTCCAAAGGAGCTGTAAATAAATAACCTTTACAAGTTGCGCCGAGATTTTGGCCAAGGGCTAGAAGCGACCGAAGGCGCATAGCCGTAGCTCTGTAACTGAG
>JAGVGO010000149.1 GCA_020057085.1 Planctomycetota bacterium
ACTGCCACGAAACTTGTGGGTACAAAACAGCCCGCCAGGGGAGAGGTTATACTCTACCCATAATTTTTTTATCCCCCCGAAGTGTTAGATACGCCCATGTTGACCATTGTAGTTGACCATTGTAGGCGAATTTTAAAAAATTGCTATCTCATGTATTGAATCATGGCGCTCAACGCATGCTGCACATAGTCTATCCTCACTTCAGTGGTACGCCTGCCAACCGGCTCTCTCCGGCCTTGATCTTGCGGAAGGAGTCTGACATTGCGCGGGATGGCTCCGGCATTCCTGCCTGATTTTACCTGAGAGTTAACCAGGAATCGTATGCCTTTTGCTATCCTTTCTTTCATCGCATCTGAGGATACGCTTCTTTCATGCTCCAGAAAAGTAAGCGCGGCCTGCAGCCCTTCAAGCCGCGTAGAGGTAGGGGTCGTCCTGCCATCCCCTGTCAGACACCCGTATGCAGGTGAATCAGCCGGTAAGTCCGCTGTTCCGGCATACATGCTACCGGCTACCTGAAGCGCATGTCGTATTATATCTGTCCGCGACACAGGACGGCATGAGAGGTCATAATGCGGGAGAAGCCTGGCGGTCGCCAAAAGAGCCCAATGGTCCGGCTCAACCGAAGTTCTGCCGGCTCTGAGCGTAGATAGATAAGAGATTGCCTTTACAGCCGCATTGAGCCACTTGACGGAATACTCTTTTTCATATAACATCATAAGGCCGAGCGCCGCCTCACCGGGATAATAAAGGGATGTCCATTCATCATTTCTACCCCCTGCCGAAGGGATGTACTTGGCATAAAAACTGCCGTCGCCTTTCTGCATAAAAAGTACGAAATTCCCCATTTCCCTGACCAGGTCCATAGAAACGGTTCCGGGCATGATCCTGTCAACACTCAGAAGCGCCACAAGCCCCAGGCCTGTCCCGCCAAGTTTGGCCTGCACTGGCGAGTTGTCTCTGCTCAACTCGGGATATGACCAGACAGCGAGCATGTCCATGCCCTCTCCGAGAGGGGCTATCCCTTCCTTTATCAGAAATCCTGCTGCCCTATTCAATATTTCTCTGGTTTTATGAGACGGAAACATTTCTTCATACATAGCCAAAGCATAAATAGTGCCAGCATGCCTCAGAATGTTGTATTTGGCTCCGGGTTTTACATCAGGGTCAAGATTGATAGAGTACGCAAATTTGCCTTTGTCATCACAGGCCCGCAACAGGTAACCCGCTGATAAATGTACAGCCCTCTTTATTTCATCGTGAGAAACTTCCGAGACTGCTTTGGGCGAAGTGTTTTCTGAAGAAGCATCTGTCATTGATGCTTCAGGTACTGCCACAGCCTGGTCGCGGCGATCAACATCGGTTATGCCCATCATAACAGATGCAAGGATTACAAAAAAGACCAGCATGAATTTCTTACGCTCTTTGATATTTTTCATCATCCACCCACTCGCTTTTACTTCTGAGAAGGGCGTAATTTTTTATGAGGGTTATTTGGCCGATATTTTCTTGAACGCTTGTAAAGAAATATTTAAGGCACGCCGTCGTTCACGCCATGCCACGCTGGCTTCCAGGCTCTTGTCTCCTTGCAATAACGGGGTAGCGACCAATGTTAACGACTCTGCCTGCATGGCAATGTGTTCGGCAATACTCAATGCTTCACCTAATTTCTGAGAACTCTTCGCTTCGTTTTGCCACGTTTTTACTTTTTGCCGCCAGCCTATCGCCGTCTGACGATTTTTCTGCTGCCAATTGCGTATTTGCTCGCTAGTCAGCGGTTTGATCACCGCCGCTTCGATCTCTTTCTGCCACTGTTGCGCAAAGGCGTCGGCTTCCGCCACCAGCTCGCTGATCTGTTTTCGTTTTTGCTCGAGATTGTTTTTCCTTTGCTCCTGGTATTCCTGCACAATCTTGTACAGCTCGACAAACTGGGTCTGCAATTTTTTTACGATTTCGCCAGGATTGCCACCACCACTCTCGTTGTGTGGCAGGCCGTTTTGGCGGTACAGGTCGGCGCTGTAGACAGTAGCGAGTTTGAGCAGGCAGTCGTGTAAAACGGCAAGTCCCGGTATCAATTCCTTGTATTGATCGGCCATAGGCGAACCGTTGTATTCTGCCGCGCGCGATTTAAAATCGCTCAGTTCCTGGCGTATGCCGAGCGCAAATTCATCCCACTGTTCACGCTCAAAATCTTTGGCCATTGCCGCGTGCTGGCTGTTAACCGCCTTGAACAGTTCGTTACACCACAAGAGATCTTGCTCCAGAAACCCGGCGTTTGGCTGTGGTAGCCGGGCACGCAGCCGTTCGATACGTTTGGCCACGTTTTTCTGGCACACCTCGAGTGCAGGTTGCTCTTCCATGCTCACGTCATCTGTCGTGGCCGCGCTTGACTGGTATTTCCGGTTAATAACCGCTCTGTAATGAGTGAGGACAGCCTTGCTACTACCCAGTAGACTGTGGCTATCGCGAACGTCGTCCCATGAGTAAGGAACGAGCAAAGCGGGCGGTTGCCACGGGGCGAGACGATCTTGCAATTTCTGATAATCGCCCGTGATCGTTTGCCACCAGATGGCAACCGTTTTAGCATCGCTCTGTTGCGAGGATAGATACTGCTTGGCTTGTGCCGACAAATCTTCATGCCAGCGTTGCATATCTTGCAGCCATCCGCGCAACCATTTCTGCCATTGCCGCAACTCACGTACTCCGTCGAACTCACCGCCTACACGCAGCGCCAATTTTTGGCTGAAGGCGGGTAGGCGTTGTGCGCTTTCTGTGGTCTGCATACGTGGATCCCATGACACCAGCAGTTGGTAGGTACCAGAGGGAATTCTGCCGGAAACCGGCGACAAACGATACTGGAAAACACCACTCTGCACACGCACGGTCTTTTTACTGCCGGCAACCTGATGTTGCCGCCACATTAAGCATAGCTCGATAAAACTGTTCTCCGGCAGATTGCAGGTGCCTGCGATCTGCCATACTTTGCTGTTCTCCGGCGTAGATGTTTGGACAGTTATCTGACTATTTTGCGTGCTGGCAGATGTAGTTAAACACCAGGCAATACCTAGCACCAGCCAGCGCACAATACGACAATGGTTCACGGCGCTCCCCTTATCTAGTACGTGAAACGGCTGTAATATTTGTACTGCATACGTATTGGATACACCAGATAGGCCGCTTCAATGATTGGCATACGAAACAAAGGCTGCACCGGGTTGGCATAAAAATTGGGAACGAACTTGATGTTGTAGGTCAGCCGATGCGTGGCGGCGTCGTGATTCACGTCGTCCGACTCGTCTACGCTGATCTCGATGATACTCGGCGGGTTGCCTGGTGCAGCGCCGATCATGGGCGGTTTTTTCAGCTTGAAGCTGCTTTCGTTGCCCTGGTAGTAGTCGAGCAACAGTTTCCACAACTCCTTGCTACCCGAAAGGGCGCACGCGATATACGGTGGCCCATCTTGCCACAAAGCATAGACGGGCAGCGCCAGCGCATCCTCAAATTTATTGGGCAGGATGGTCGGCTTGAACAGATCGCGGTATTTGCCGTCGTAGTTCATGCCGTTGGCTTCCTTGAAAATTTTCTGCCAATCTTCTTTTTTCCAGCCGATGCTGGCCATCGTTGTAGTGCCGTCATAATAGATGTTGCCCGAAGGCGGCATCGCCAAAGTGCCATTAGGCCAACTACGCTGCACCAGGTAGAAATAATACAGCATGTTGGCATAGTCGTTGTTGGGCAAGGCCATGCTGCCATTGAAAACAGCCACCCAATTACCTCTGTAGGGATAGCGAGAGGGTTTATAGGCGGCCGGCAAATTTTTGAACAAATCTTTGTCACGCGAAATCGCCATATCGTCCATGGTGACCCTTTGGTAAGGGTCAATATAAAGCCTGTTGGCGGTATTATTGGCAGAAAATCGTGACTGAAAATATGCCTGGCTCCAACGGCGGTTGTAGTTGCTTGCACTGTAGCCGCCGCCGCTGATGTCTACGTTGTATTGCGGGTTGGAGCCGTCGCCGTTTACCGTCGGATTGGCTACACCGCCGGCCAGCACTTGATACTGCTTCTCATAGCTGACTGCCGCCCTTGGCCACGTGTCGTCGGTGCCGTCGCTATCAACGTCCATCGCCGGAAAATAATACCAGTAGGACCTTACTCCCTTGTTGGCATTGTAAAAATCTTCCAGGTTATCCATGTTGCTGCCAGTGGAAGTAAAACCAATCGTGGAACCGGCAGTCTCATACAGATAACCCGACGTGGCGTCATCGTCGTCATCGTCATCATCGTCGTCATCGTCATCATCATCGTCATCGTCGTCATCCCCGCTGGCATTGGCGCCTATCGTTCCACGGTATATTTGTATGCCATTATCGTCATGGAAAAAACCGGTAATCGCCAATGAAGGATTGATACCGTCTAGCTTGACAAAATCTTTCCAGCACAGCGCCAGGTGGTACCATTCGTGGCGACATACAGGATAACCATCGGACAGTCCGATCGAATACTCCAGCCATTTGCCTTTTTCGCTGCCCGACAACCCGGGATAGCTCGGCAATGTGCTACCCACCCTGAACGGGGATACTTCATAATACCGTTCAAAGCGTATCAGTAGTCTCTTGTTGGCCTCCTGGTAACGCAATTGTATATTGGTTCTCATTTGTAGCCCTGGCTGGCCGAGTGAGACTCGCTGGCTGCCGTCAGCCGCAGCGACATAGATTGTGCTACCCACCTGATAGATGATGGTGTCGGTAGTCGTGCCATTGAAACTCAGCGGAATGTAGTTGCTGGTACCGGCGTTGTAGTTGCTCACATCCGTTGCATAGGGGGATATGCTTGTAGGATCGGTGGCTGCTACCGGGATACCGTTGATGCCGGCAAACGAATCCACGTAGGTGCGGCTCCATATCGCTGTCTGCCAGCTATCTACCAGAGAATTGCTGATCTTGAACCAAAACATCAACGCACCTTCCTTGTTGGGAACGCTGTCGTCGGTATCCTGGTTGTCGGTGTCGCTTGCCGTATATTGGTATGAACCGTTAACCACGCCATCCACGCTCATCGTTCCGCTACTGAGGCACGCGGTGCCGCTGGTAGCATACTGCGCTGCATTTACGCCGTTGAACGATTGCAGGAAGTTGAACAGGGTGTGCCCCATGTCGGCATACAACACGTCGTCGCTACTATCCAACGGGAAGGCGGAGTAATCCACATAATTGACAGGGCCGATGTAGCCGGTAAGGTCATCAGAGCCATCGCCGTCTGCATTGCGCATGCGGTTGGTATGCGTGTAGGCATTTTCCTGGCGTTTGGCCGTAAGCCAACTGGCTTGATCGGCATAGCGATAGCGATTGCCGGTTTCAAACTGACTCTGGTTCTTTTGCGCCAGCACTTCCATGATTTTCACCACACTGCATACTTTGGCCGAGGAGACCACCGCGTTGTCCGGCGACAATATCTGGCCAAGGCTCACGATCTCGAAATAGCCGTGCGGAAAGAAGCAAAACTCGGTGGTGTAGTAAGTAAGATACCGTTTTTCCAGTTGCTGGTAGGCCGGCACATCAGGGTTCCATGTCGCTCCTTCGTGTACATACGGATTGGCGTTGGCCAGCAGCGTCGTAATTTTCCCGGCAGCCAGCGGCAGGCTGGTGACGAGACCGTTCATGAAAGTTTCAAAATCGTCGCGTGAGTTGAATAAACCTGTGTTGCGGCGATAACCGCACACGGCGTTGGCCAGTTTGGTGGCGTCGGCGGCGGAAATGGTATTGCTACTGTCCGACACACCATTGAACACCGCCCACAAGACCGGCCATGAGGCGGTATTGATGTTGACCGGGCAGCGATAGGTATTTTTGTAGCCACTACTATAGCGCACAGTCTTGTAGGGATTGTTCTGGTTATACAGAACACCGCTGGTGTCCTTCATGTCCTCCGTTGAAGGATAGACCGTGATGTAGTCGGCTATCGCCTGAAAATCTTCTATCGTGATATTGGTGCCACTGTAGTTGCCGATGATATCTTCTTTGCTGCGGAACCCATCTGTCGGTCGGGCTGCGACAATATTGCTACCAAGACCGCGTAGCGGCCCGTTGGTGGCGTCGCTACCAGCATACGCAATATACTCGCCGCGCATAAGCACCGCCTTGCTCAGGTTGTCGAGCATGGTAGCGAGATAGGTCGTATCCGGCGAATTGAGATTGATCTGGGAAGTGGTATCGAAAATTTTCAACGTGTAAACTTGCGTGTTTTCCACATTCATGCTGCCGCTCACCTGTCGTTCATTGGGTTGCCCGGCATTGACGAGCAGAGGAAACGAAGGCTGGCAATTGTGGAAATATTGGTTGATGCCACTCTGGCTGTCTCTGAAACTGGTGCGGTACATCGCCTCAACCGGTGTGCCTGCGCCGATGTCGTCATCCGTAGCGTTCGGGTTCGTGTCGCTGGTGGCTTCGCCGCTACACAGCCAGCCACGGAACGCCACGCGCGGATCGAAGAGCGAATTGGAAAATTTATCCTGCATGGCGGACACGGCTCGCTCCACACCGCCTTCCGCCACTAACAGCGCAGAAGTGTTTAACATGCTGCTATTCGCCGCCTTGTAATCCAACGTAGTGAGTCGCGAGAAAGTAATCGCCATGATAGAAAGCACAAATAAGACCGATACCGTAGTAATGAGCGCTACGGCTCGTTGTTGTTTAGGGTTATTCTGCATAATAATAACACCTCCTTTAGTTCACACCTGCATTATTTCTTTATAGAAAACATAGCAGAAAACCCAGCCCCTTGTGAGCGGGGATGAATGCTATCCACTGAAAAACTTGGTGTTTCAAGCCCGCTTATGCGGGTTTGAAACACTGAAACACCAAGTAATAT